>CAZLEK010000024.1:0-30252 GCA_964558525.1 uncultured Candidatus Brevefilum sp. | reverse complement strand
TTTTTTCGCCGACGAGGACGTCGGCGAGAGCGGAAAGTTGGGATGAGAACCCATCTATCACCCTGCGGATAAGAAGAATTTCCATCATAACTTTTTGTTGGGATCTTGCGATTGCCCTGGTAAAAAGCTGACTTTAAGGACCCTAAATGGAATCAGTCAGGCCAATCATAAAAAGAGTGATTATGTAAAGATTTTTCTGAGGCCATGCTGGATAGGTTATTCAAAACCTAACTACCCTTCCGGAGTGAGACCTAAAAAATCATTTTCTCAAGAATACTTCGGTGACAAACAGACCACTTCTGTCTATAGACCCTAATGACACATTTTGCAGGACACAAATTTGATAAACTCAGGTGAAGGCGTAAATTTAATTTTAAATGGGAAATTGGCATTAAAACCTGGCTTTTTTCGCCGACGAGGACGTCGGCGAGAGCGGAAAGTTGGGATCAGATACCATCGATCACCCTTCGGATAAAAAGCATTTCAATCATTACTTCTGGTGGAGATCTTGCGAGTGCCCCGCTGTTTGAGATTGTGTTGGAAGCCGAGAATAATTTCAGTTATACTTGAACAAAAGTCCGCTGATAATGAAAAAGGAGAATAGATGAAGAAAGTCGCCGTGATCACTGACAGCAGCGCCTACCTGCCGGAAGACATCGTCCAGTCATTGAATTTACGGGTCGTCCGCCTGACCCTGCATTGGGAGGGTGAAACCTACCGGGATGGCGAAGATATCCGCGCCGAGGAATTTTACAATCGCCTGGCAGAGGCAGACGATCTGCCCACCACCAGCCAGACCACTGTGGGGGAATTTGAGCAGCTGTTTAAGGAACTTCTGGATCAGGATTATGCTGTGATCGCGATTTTGATCTCAAGCGGGATCTCTGGCACGGTTGAATCCGCCCTGCAAGCCAAGGAATCATTTCCAGAGGCCCCAATCGCAGTGGTGGATTCAAAACTGGTGTCAATGGCCCTCGGTTTCATGGTCATGTCCGTCGCCCGGGCTGCACAGGCTGGCGCCAGCCTGGAAGAATGCCAGGCAATTGCTGAGGCGGTCTACCCGAAGATTGGTGTGTATTTTACAGTGGATACGCTCAAGTATTTGAACAAAGGCGGGCGGATCAACACCGCCAAGCGCCTGCTGGGCGCGGCTTTGAACATCAAACCGATCATGGAAATCCGTGACGGCAAGATTGAGCTGGTGGAATCAGTTCGTTCGCGGAAAAAAGCCAGCCAGCGTTTGCTCGAATTGGCGGAGAAGGGCATTGCCGGCCGGGAGCCAGTGTGGATCTCCACCTTCCACGCCGCCGCTGAGGAAGACAATCAGGCCTTGATGGCGGCGGCAAAAGCGCGTTTTGAGCCTGTCGAAACGGTCATGACCTACGTCAGCCCGGTGGTTGGCGCCCATACCGGACCCGGCACCCTGAGCATCGCGTATATGGCCGGCGTGGACTAAAGCCAGCCCCGCAGGCCGTAGACCAGCATCCCAATGTATTCCTTTAACACATTGGTGGTCAACCCGAGTGAACTGGCGTTTGGCAGCAGGTAGATCAGAAACTCGTCCAGGCCTGGGCGGAAGGCGTTTTCCCAGTTTTGCTCGGTGATGGTGAAGTCGACCGGCGCGGGAATCACATCCAGGCCCTGTTTTTCAAATAAGGCCAGGGATCGCGGCATATGCAGGGCCGAGGTCACCAGGATGACCTCCTCAACAGCCTGTTCTTCCAATAAACGTGCGGAATATCGCGCATCTTCATAGGTGTTTTGCGAGTCCGACTGCAGCCAAATCGCCTCTGGGGGGACGTTGGTTAACGCCAGCAAATCGGCCATCTCTTCCGCTGGGGTTTCACCCCGGGCGGTGCTGAAGTCCAGGTTGCCCCCGCTGACCAGGATGATCGGCGCGGCCCCCTGGTGATAGAGCCTGGCAGCGTACAGCACGCGATCGCCAGCCCCGTTGACCTCGGTCATCGGGCGGGGCGGGTCGGCAGATTCGGTTCCGCCGCCTAAAACAACGATCACTTCAGCCTGGGGCGTGTTTTCAGCCGGAAGGTGGCGCCATTCGAGGGAACGGGCCAGGCCGTAGCTGACCCAGCGGTTGCTCCCCAGCCACAGCAGGGCCAGCGCGGCGATCATCAGCCCCCGGCGCCAGGCGCGGCGTTTATCAAGGATCAGGGCCAATACCAGAAAAATGGCGGCCAACCCCAGGGGGTAGACCAGTAAAGGAAGTAATTTGCTGAGGTAGACAAACATGGTTGTGTTCCTTATTTTGATGGATGCGGACTGATAAAATCGCCCTGTCATTTTACCGTTTCGTTTCCATTTGCGGGTTGATTGAAACAGCAAAGTGGTCTAGCGACCATGAAGAAGTTCATCAGAAAATCGATTGGTTTTTACTAAAAAATCTCGAGATATAATAGAGAGATCGTTTTCGTGGTCGGGCGCCCTATGCAGGGATTGACCGCCCAGGCCATGAATGAAACCCTTACCGGTATTTGTTCCTCGGGAGCGCTTTTATGGCCACACCTTTGTGGTTTGTGAATTTCCTCAAGAAAAATTTTAAGCTGCGCTATCTGGGCGCAGAGATGACCAAGTGGCCTGTCCTGGGTCGGCTGATGGAACGCGCCCTGTTCAACGGGCACCGCACAGGCGACGCCCTGTTTTACCTGCCCAAGGACCGGGTTCTGGTTGGACAGGCCGTCGATCCCCAGAAGAACCTGGCGGTACCCTCAGTGGTGGTGGAGCACTTCATCCAGCAGGCCAACCATATCTTCCTGATGGATAAATGCATCTGCCGGGAGGCGGCCGACTGCCAGGATTACGACCACGCGATCGGCTGCATCTTTCTGGGTGAAGCCGTGCTGGACATCAACCCAAAGCTTGGGTCTCTGGTGGATAAAGCAACCGCGCTGGCCCACATCCAAAGGGCCCGGGATGCAGGGCTGGTGCACCTGATCGGCCGCGATAAGATTGATGCGGTCTGGATGGGTGTGACGCCCTCCACAAAACTGATGACGATCTGCAACTGCTGTCCCTGCTGCTGCCTGTTTCGGTTCCTGCCCAACCTGGCGCCCAAGCTTCAAAAGAAGATTGAGCGCATGCCCTGGGTGCACATCGAGGTGACCGAGGACTGCACCGGCTGCGGAATCTGCACGGAAGATGTATGTTTCATCGACGCCATTAAGATGGTGAACGGCCAGGCGGTTATCCAGGCGGAGTGCCGCGGCTGCGGGAACTGCGCAGAGGTTTGCCCGGTGGACGCCATCCGGGTAGTGATCGAAAGCCCGGATTATATCGATCATGCGATCCAGCGATTGACGGAGGCTGTAGATGTCGAGTAAGGCGGGCCGAACAATGCAGCTGCACCTGGTGGGAGGCTTCCTGGGCAGCGGCAAGACCACCGCGATCATTGCTGCCGCCAGGCAGTTAATGAATCAAGGCCTGCAGGTGGGGGTGGTGACCAACGACCAGGGAAAATACCTGGTCGACACGGCCTTTGTCCGCCTGGCAGACCTGCCGGCGGTGGAAGTTACCGGGGGCTGCTTCTGCTGCAATTTCAATGATCTCAATCGACAGTTGATCCAGTTGATCGATGCTGCCGCACCTGATGTGGTCTTTGCGGAGAGCGTGGGTTCCTGCGCGGACATCGTCGCCACGGTGGTTAAGCCCCTGCAAACCCTGGGAGACCAGCGCATCCAACCCAGTTCTTTTTCCGTGTTTGTGGACAGCCGGCTGCTTCTGCGCCGGGTGGAAGGATTTCCACTGCCCTTTAGTGAAGATGTGGTCTATATTTTTGACAAACAAATTGAGGAAGCGGGGCTGCTGGTATTGAATAAGATCGACCTGCTGTCGGTTGAAGAGAAACAAAGACTGGCGGCCTGGGCGGATGCCCGGGAAAGGCGCGGCCCCTGGCGCTTTCAGAATTCCCTCTCCGGAGAGAGCGTGGAGGGATGGCTCACGGGTTTACAAGGCGATGCGGTCCCGCTGCCGGCGAAGGCGCTGGAGATCGATTATGACCGCTACGGTCGGGGGGAAGCCCAAATGGCCTGGTTGGATGCGACCTTGATGCTCAAAACCCAAGCCGGACAGGGCCCGGCTGTTGTGGCGGCAATCATTGCCGCGCTGTTGGAGGTTCTGTCCGAACAAGGTGCGGCGATCGGCCATTTAAAATTCGCCCTGGAAGGTGGGGACCGCTCTGCCAAGATCAGCTTCACCAGTTTGGAAGCGGTCGGATGGCGGGCATCCCTGCCCGAACTGCCAGGGGAAGATGTGAGAATGCTGATCAACATGCGCGCCGAAACGGCCGCCGACCAGCTGTACCAGTACCTGCAGCAGGCCTTGGAGAAGGTCCATGCGAAAATCCGCTTTGAGGTTGAGGTGTCCAACCTGGCCAATTTCCACCCATCGGAACCCAGGCCCACGCACAGGATGCAGTAAGCTCAGCTCCATGGCCGGCTGGGGGCCAGCTAAATTCTCATTGGGGAAATCACCAGTTTGTTTTCAAATCAATCTAGCACGCCAGATCCCCATCCACGCTGCTGATCCAGCATTTTCCGTTGAGGCATTGCATCAGACCGCCAATGAATTCGGAGCGGATGGGTCGCGCCCAGCTCCGAGAGGCGCAGATAAAATGTTTTCAACACCCATTGACTTGAGACGGATTGAAGCAACCAAAGGATCAAACTTAAACAAAGCGGTTGTCCGTGATATGGGGACAACCGCTTTGGAGATTATTGCTGCTGCAGATTAACGAACCTTCACACCAGTTCCATTACAACGGGCCTGGAAACCTTTTCCAGAGCCCGGCGGATCTTCTCCGCATCGGCGTTCAACTGCTCACGGCCAGGTTGCTGGCGAAAGACAGGATCAAAACTCAACTGGAGCCCGTCCTCCACATAACGGGGAAATACATGCAGGTGGACATGTTTCACATCCTGACCTGCGGCCGCGCCATCTGCCAGAAACATCGTCACAGCCTCACAGCGCAGGTCACTCCTGCGCAAAGCCAGGTCCAGCGTCTGCCCCACACGCATCATGTGGCAGGCGGCCTCCGTCGAGAGATCAATCAAGTTTTCCGCATGCACTTTCGGTATGACCAGCATATGCCCGGGCGTAAAAGGTTGAATATCCAAAAACGCCAGCGCTTGATGATCTTCATAAACAATACTTGCAGGCAGTTCTCCAGCAGCAATCCGACAAAAAATACACATGAAATTCAACACCTCAATCTAAAAATTACCCTTAAAAGACGTCTTAAAAATAACACAACCCATTCTCCAAAAAAGAATAAGTCGTCAACCTAAAAGGATGAATCGCGGTTAATCATTGAGGGTTTCCCACATAAGATCAGGATTAAAAAATTCCCCAAGCCATCGGCGCTGAGCTTCTTCCAGGCTGGCTGCTACCCCCGGCCTGGGTCTTCCGAAGCGCGGCAATTGATCCGCCGCAACGCCAACCTGAACGCTGTCAACTTTGGTTGGTTTGAGGCCAAATCGCCTTCATCTTCCAGATCTTCAAATCCTTTACGGTCAGCTTTGCCCCGGACGCAGCGATGAACAAGCCATCTGCTGAAGCATCCCCAGGATATGCTCGTCCTGTGAGAGCGTGCCTGTCATCCACCCAGGTTTCGATCACAGAGCCATCAATAAACACGCGCAGGCTCACGGTTTCTGACTGCGTTTCAGGCAGCGCGGTGACCAAAAGAGGTTTTTTTAATGCCTCAGAGCAGCTGGACTGCCGAAGATCCATTTCCAGTTGGCGGCCAGCCGAGTTTAATCGCAGGGAGGTTTTTTCTTTCCCATCTGGCGAAGCCAGCACATCCAAACACAATTCAGCATCAGAAATGTCAACCGTCAGGGCAACCTCCAGATGTCTGCCCGTAACAGGCAGCTGCCGTTTCTCCCCGGCCGCCAGGTTGAGGATTGAAATCTGACGGCCATCCCCCCTGAGGGAATGGGTTTCCAGCACAGGACGGCTGACCAACCGTCCTTCTTCATCGAGGCTCAGTTCCTGCGGCAGGGACTGCACACCAGCCCAGCCGGCATCCTCCAGGGCCTCATCTTCCCGCCCTTCCAGCAGCCATCCAAACATGATCATGCGGTCATCTTTCAGCTGGCGCACCTGGGGTGCGTAAAAGAAAGGACTCTCAGTTAGAAAGCCTTCTGTCTGGGGTCTGAAAGATCGCCCATCATAGTCGCCCACATAAAAATACACCCCGAGGATGCCCGGGAACAAAGAGACCAACAGCACAAACCGGTCTCCCAGAGGAAAGAAATTGGGGCATTCCCACATCTGAACCGCGTCTCGCGTTCGAGCTGAGAATAACGGGCCCTGGTAATCCCAATCGAGTAAATTGTGGGAATGATACAGCAAAACCGCCCCCGCCCCGCTTTCCAACCCGGCGCCTAAAATCATCTTCCAAACCCCATCCTCACACCAGACGTAAGGGTCGCGAAAATCAGTTTGCTTGACCCCCTCAGGCGGGCCTTCAAGCAGTGGGTTATGGGGGCTTTTTTGCCAGGTTAACAAACCTGGATCCTGAGCCCGGGCCAGGATCACCGGGGTCTGGGTTGGGTCCACAAACCCGGTGTACACAGCCGTGGGCACACCTTGATCGTCAACCAAACATCCACTCCAGCAGCCGTTGGCGTCGCCATCTTCAGCAGTCGGCTGTAAGGCAAGGGGATGATCTTCCCAGTGGATCAGATCCGGGCTGCTGGCATGCCCCCAATGGATGAAACCCCACACCGGCCGATAGGGGTTGAATTGATAGAATAAATGAAAACGGTCCTGCCAATAGAACAACCCATTTGGATCATTCATCCAGTTGCGCGGGGGTAAAAAATGATACAGGGGACGATGTGGGTCACCAGCCAGTTGACGCCGAGTTGCCTGAGGATCTTGGAACCATTCTTCGGTCATAGGCCTTCTCTCGCTCAAGATTGATCTTATCTCCAGTGGACAATACAAGGTCACCTGCCAAATGGCGGAGACTTGCTCAGATAAATTGAACTACAGCGGTGGGCAGCGGCATTTGAAGGGCCTGAGATCGGCGCCAGGGAAAACCCATCCAACAAGCTGAACAAATCACCAGAGGGCTGGCCCACACACTTTGATTCGATTTGAGGGCTTTCTTCAGGTCAGCGGCTAAACTGGACGGAAGCCTCACAAGCGCTTGGGTCATATAATTCGCAGAGATATCCCTCAATTTGTTCCAGCCGGATCAGGTTGCGCTCTAGCAGGCAGCGCTGGCGCGCAATTTCTCCCATCTCCACAGAGGCTGCCTGGTCTTGCAAAAAGCGGCAATCTGCATCCCTGGATTCTTCCCAGGTTTGCTGGGCCTCCAAGAACGCCACCCGACCAGCGGAATCCGCTTGATAAGCCAGGATCAGGTCTTGCAGATTCTCAACCAGGCGGTAGGAGATGGCAGAGGCTTCCTGATAACATTCAGAAAGATCTCCCTCAGTCATCATCTCCGCACAATCTGGAAGATCCTCACGCGATTCGAGCGTGGGCGCCGCTGTGGCTGCCGCATCCTGCGGTTTTTCAACCACGCGGGTTTGCTCAGAGAAGAAAAAAGCGCAGCTTAACAGCACCCCAACGATCACCAGGAATGAGATGTTCTGCATGTGTCGTTGCATAAAAACCAGCCAAAGAAACAAATGTATTCCATATACGCTACCGTTGAATTATAACCAACCTTAGGGGAAAGGGGAATCCCAGCACACTCCAGGCCAAACCCTATACAAAGGCTAACCTTACCCAGTCCCTTCTGGCATAATGTAACCAGCCAACACCCTTTTTCTTACAGGTAACGTTGGTCAAAGCATCTCCTTAATGGTGAGACGTTGGACTGCGGGTGATTGACCCGCAGTTCAACCATTAACTCGATTGCTGGTAAAATCGAAAAGAGGAGAAAATTGATGAATAAAATCGAACGAGTTCGCGCTGCAATTGCTGGAAAACCTGTCGACCGGGTGCCTGCCAGCTTCTGGTTTCACTTCCCAAAAGATCAAGCCCAGGGTAAAGAATCTGTCCAGGCCCATCTGAACTACTTCCGCCAGGCGGGGATAGATTTTCTGAAGATCATGAACGAACACCCCTACCAGGTGGAAACCAAGATTAAAAATCCCTCCGATTGGCGGAAGCTTAAACCCGCACCGCTCAGCAGCGAATTTTACCAGGCCCAGCTGGATGAGATCAAAATGATCACTGATCAACTGGGCGGCGTATGCCTGACCACCACAACGATCTTCAACCCCTTCTCATCCGGGAATCATTGTTCAGGCAAGCTGGTGACGGAACACCTTAAAATGGACCCTGAGTCGGTCAAGATCGGCCTGGGGACGATCGCCGAGAGCCTGGCGGAATTCTCGGCGGCCTGTCTTGAAGCTGGCGCGGACGGTATTTATTTTTCAGCCCAGGGGGGAGAAGCCGACCGCTTTGAAGAGAGCCGGTTCCTCGATATCATCAAACCCCATGACCTGACAGTACTAAACGCGGTCAAAGACCAGGGAGAACTGAATATCCTGCATATATGCAAGGATAACAACCGCCTGCACCTTTACAGCAACTACCCGGGAAATGCGGTCAACTGGGCCGCGACGGCGCAGAAAAACATCCCGCTCTCCGCTGGCAAAAAACTCTTCGACCGCACGATTTTGGGCGGCATGGACAACCGCGGCAAGATCGTGAACGGCACGCCTGAGCAGATCACTGCGGAGGTGCATGCGATTTTAGCCACGTTTGGGACCCGAGGGCTGATCCTGGGAGCAGACTGCACCCTGCCCACTGACGTTGACATTAAAAATATCCGCACTGCGGTGGAAGCGACGGGCACTTTTGTGATCTCCAGGTGATGGTATCCCTGGGATCATTTTTTAAGCTAACTTGAGTCTTTTAGGTTTATTTGTGTTATGATTCTTTCGGTAACTCAGATCAGAAATGAAGTGGAGCTTTATTAATGAAGACCCTGCTATTGATGCGCCATGGCAAATCCAGCTGGAAGGACGATGACCTGGCAGACCACGAACGGCCTTTGAAGAAACGCGGCCGGAAGGACGCCAAACGGATTGCCAAGGAAATCCTCAAGCACGACCTGCTGCCGGAATTGATCCTCTCCTCAACAGCGGAACGAGCCCGGGAAACTGTGGAGGTCCTGGCAGAGAACCTGGACTATCAGAACCGCATAATCTATGCACACGAACTCTACATGGGTGAGCCCCAGGACTTCATCGATGCGCTTCAGGAGCATACCCAAGGCGAAGGGATTGTGATGATCGTCGCCCATAACCCCGGCCTGGAAGCTTACCTGCAAATTGTTGATGGTGAGATTGAATCCCTGCCGACCGGCGGGCTCGGGTACCTGCTGCTGGCCATGGATGATTGGAAGGATGTTTCACTGGAGATCATGGGGGACCTGATCGGCTTTTGGAAGCCAAAGGAACTGCGCAAAAAAGATAAGTCCTGAAACCGATGAATGCCTTGATCCCAGACAAACTCTCTCCGGGCGACGCCATCGGGGTGATTGCCCCTTCAGATTCGATCACAGTAGAATTTGAAGCACGGGCCCAAGCAGGACAGGCGGTTCTGGAATCAATCGGATTCAAGGTCAAGTTCGGCAAATATGTCCGCTCAAATTCACTGGGGTATGCCGCGGCGCCCAGTGAAAAAGCCGCCGATCTGCATGCCATGTTCGCCGATCCGGAAATCAAAGCGGTGATCTGTGCCCAGGGAGGCGATACGGCCAATGCCCCGCTCCATTTGCTCGATTGGGATTTGATCCGTACCCATCCTAAGATCTTCCTCGGGCTCAGCGATATCACCGTTCTGCTTAACGCCATTCAGCACAAAACCGGGCTGGTCACCTTCCACGGCAGCGACCTGCTGTGGGGTTTCGGTAACAATTTGCCGGATTATGAACGGGACGAATTCACCCGCCAGCTGATCCGGGGCGAAACAGGTGAAATACCGGCAAGCCGGGAACGCCAGACCCTCCGCCGCGGGCGCGCTTCAGGAAAGCTCCTGGGTGGAAACCTGCGCTGCCTGCTCAAGCTGGCCGGCACAGAATATTGGCCCGATTTCACGGGAGCCATTTTTTTTGTGGAAGCTTACGAGATCACGCCGAAAGCCTGCCATGCAGCTTTTTCACAACTGCAACAAATGGGGGTGTTTGAACAAATTTCGGGTGCGATCGTGGGATACATCGACAGCCTGCAGCGCAAGCCAACCCCAGGGCCGCAGATGGAAGAAATTCTAACGGCAATGACGGCTGAATATGCCTTCCCGATCCTCAAAGCCAATGATTTCGGGCACAACTGCGCCAACACGATCCTGCCGGTGGGGGCTGAAGCTGCCCTGGATGCGGATCAGCAGACCCTCACGATCCTCTCAGCCTGTGTCAAAAAAAGACATTAAAAAATCAATTTGGATTAACAACGCCCTGCTCTATGACCCGGTTCGTGTCAATTAAATCAGCGGCGCGACGCGCCGCGCCGCGCCGCGCCGCTGCTCTCTGAATTCCTGCGACCTGTTGAGTAAACAACCTTACGGCTATCCTCGCGATGGGATATACCGGGCGATCTTGGCAGCCAGGTTCGAAAGCGGCATTGTCTCCAACCAGATTTTCCCCGGCCCCTTTAAGGTCGCCAGGAACAAGCCCTCGCCGGCGAACAACACGTTTTTAATCCCTTTGACCATATTGATCTCATACGCCACTGTGGGCTCAAACATGGCGATATGGCCAGGATCGATCAACAGCTTTTCACCCGGCGCCAGGGTGCGTTCCTGCAGTTCACCCGGGATGGCAAAAAACGCCCGCCCCGGACCGGTGACCTTCTGCAGGATAAATCCCTCCCCGCCAAACAGCCCGGCCCCCAGGCGTTTGTGGAAGTGGATCTTCAGCGCCACCGATTCCTCAGCGCACAAAAAGGTATCCTTCTGGCAGATCAGGGACTGACCGGGTTCCAGATCCATATCCAGGATCTTGCCGGGGGCTTCCGGGGTAAACACCACCGTTCCCGAATCCGCCTGGCAGCGATAGGACACCATGAAGAGCGACTCCCCTGCCAACGCCCGACCCAGGCCGGCCATCAAGCCGCCGCGGGTGCTGGTTGACATCTCGATCCCCTCGCTCATCCAGGACATACCGCCTGATTCAGTGAAGACCGACTCCCCGCGGGACAATTGAAATTCAGCAATTGGAAAAGTCTCGCCGCTAATTTGATACTGCATTCTTTCTCCTTTACTTGATCAAGACAATACTTTCAGATCAAAAACCAATCCAATACCTGCCTCACGGGTCTACCCCATGCCGGTGACCAGCGCTAAAAGCAGGCCGCCGGCGATCACGCTGCCCAACTGCCCGGCGGTGTTGGCGCCCATGGCGTGCATCAGGATGAAGTTTTCAAAATCCTCTTCCTGCGCCATTTTGGCAGCCAGCCTGCCGGCCATGGGAAAAGCGCTGATGCCGCAGGCGCCGATCAGGGGGTTGATCTTTCCACCGCTCAATAAGGCCATTAATTTACCAAACAGCAGACCCGCCACAGTATCTAATATGAAGGCGATCAATCCCAAGCCAAGGATCGCCAGGGTCTCAAGCTGCAGGAAGGAGTCGGCTTTCATTGTGGCGCCGATTGCCAGACCTAAAAACAGCGTGGCAATATTGATGATCTCATTTTGGGCGGATTTATTCAGCCGGTCCACCACCAGGCTCTCGCGCAGCAGGTTGCCCAGCATCAGCGAGGCGATCAGCGGGGCAGCGTCCGGCGCCACCAGGCTGACGGTGAAGGTTACAAAAATTGGGAAGATCACCAGAGTCAGGCGTGAGACCGGGCGGGGGGTGTAATCCATGCGGATCAGGCGCTCTTTGCGGGTGGTGAGCAGCTTCATGATCGGCGGCTGGATGATCGGGATCAAGCTCATATAGGAATAGGCCGCCACGGCGATCGGCGCCAGAAGTTCCGGGGCCAGCTTGCTGCCCACAAAGATCGCTGTGGGCCCATCAATGGCCCCAATCACGCCAATCGAGGCCGCTTCGTTCATCTCAAAGCCCAGCAGCAAGGCCAGCAGCAGCGTACCGTAAATACCAAACTGTCCCGCTGCCCCCAACAGCACCATCTTTGGCTGGGCCAGCAGGGGGCTGAAATCGATCATCGCGCCGACGCCCACAAAGATCAGCAGGGGGAATAATTCCGTGGCGATCCCGGCGTCGTAGATCACCTTCATGAAACCTGTATCGGTTGACATGCCGATATTGGCCATGATGCACCCAAAGCCAATCGGCAGCAGCAGGACGGGTTCGTATTCTTTAACCACCGCCAGGGTGATCAACCCCACGCCCACCAGGATCATGATCCCATTGCCAAGGGAAAACCCTGAAAACCCCCGGGTGATCTCCTCAATCAGGTAAGAAAAATCCATGCAAGGACTCCCTTAATCTTTAAAGGTCACCAGCGTTTGACCGTGGGCAACCTGGTCGCCAACGCTGACGGCCACTGAATCAATCGTACCTTCCCGGTGGCTTTTGATGGCGTTCTTCATCTTCATCGCCTCCAGGGTGACCAATTCCTGTCCCCGGGAGACCCGATCGCCCGGCTGGACCAGGACTGCAACAATCACGCCCGGCAGGGGCGCGGCCAGTTCATTTCCACCAGCAGCTGGCGCGGCAGGTTTGAGACCTGGTTGAGCAGGTTCGCTGGGGATCGATATTTCAGGCCCAGCCTGGCCGGCCTGGGCGCTGGGGGGCGCCGATTCGGGCCAAACTTCAAACCGCTCGCCATCCACCCGTGCCACGACCGGACGGGCATTAATGTCTTCGACCTCAACCTGGTAGGTTTGGCCGTCAATCTCAAGGTTATATTTCATTGATCATCCTCGTCTCTTTTCTGGGTGGATCCCTCTTGACCGGTGAAATACCTGCCAGGGACTGGTCTTTTGGTTTTCACCTGCCCGGAAACCTTCCGCCTTGCCAGTTAAGTCGGCAAGCGCCAGGCCCACCGCCACGGCCGCCGCGGCAGCCCGGCGTTGGTGTTCTGTTCTCTCAAAATCAGAAGCCAGCCCAGAATCCAGCGTCCCTTGAACACGATCCGCGGCTGTAGGCGTTTCGCCGCCTGAGGTCAATCGCATCAACAGGGCCATTAATCCCCATAAAAAGATGATCACCACAAATACCAGCCCCATCCCGATCGCGGCAATCATCAAACCTTGCGTTATAAGTTCGGAATTCATCTGCGCCTCCCTTAAACCGGCATGTTACCGTGTTTGCGGGGGGGATGGGCTTCAGCCTTCTGGCGGATGGCCTGCAGAGCCTTGATCAGCATCGGCCGTGTTTTGGCTGGTTCGATCACATCATCCACATAACCCGCTCTGGCGGCAGCGTAAGGGGAGAGGTATTTTTGGCGGTATTCAGCCTCCAGTCGCTGCCGTTCTGCCTCGGGATCCGCTGCCTGGGCCAGTTCTTTGCGGTAAAGGATATTGGTCGCCCCTTTGGGTCCCATCACGGCGATCTCAGCGCTGGGCCAGGCATAATTGATGTCCGTTCCGAGATACTTGCTGCTCATCACCACGTAGGCCCCGCCGTAGGCCTTGCGCGTCACAATGCTCACCTTGGGCACCGTCGCTTCCGAGTAGGCATACAGGACTTTGGCCCCATGGCGGATGATCCCGCCGTGTTCCTGGCTCACACCGGGCAAAAACCCCGGGGAGTCCACCAAGGTGATCAGGGGCAGGTTGAAAGCGTCGCAAAACCGCACTGTCCGGCAAATCTTATCCGCCGCGTCAATGTCAATCACCCCGGCCATCACGCCTGGCGCTTGGGCAATGATCCCCACCGGCTTGCCATCCAAACGCGCCAGGCCGACGATGGCATTGCGGGCAAAACCCGCCTGGAGCTCCAGGAAAGAACTCCGGTCGACAATCTCCTCAATGGCGGCGTGCATGCTGTAGGGCTCGCCGGGGTCCATCGGCACCAGGCTGTTCAATGTTCGAGATATCCGCCCAGGGTCATCCGTGCTCGCAAACGCCGGTGGGTCCTCCACGTGGTTCGAGGGCAGGTAAGCGACCACCATCCGGGCCAGCTTCAGCGCACTCTCTTCATCCGCCGTCATCAGGTGCGCCGTCCCGCTGGTGGTGAGGTGGACCTGCGCCCCACCCAGGGACTCAAAATCCGTTTCCTCGCCGGTCACGGTTTTGATCACCTGCGGACCGGTCAGGAACATGAAGGACTGCTTATCGACCATGATGATGATGTCCGTCAGGGCCGGGGAATAGGCCGCGCCGCCTGCGCAGGGACCCAGGATCAGGCTGATCTGCGGGACCACGCCCGAATAGCGGGCATTGCGCTTAAAAATCTCCGCGTATCCGCCCAGGCTCTTGACGCCCTCCTGGATGCGCGCCCCGCCGGAATCGATCAATCCGATGATCGGGCAGCCGTTCGCCACAGCCAGGTCCATCGCCCGGCAGATCTTCCGGCTGTGCATTTCACCCAGGGCCCCGCCCTGAACGGTGAAGTCCTGCGCGTAAACATACACGGTTCTGCCGTCGATCATGCCGTATCCCGTCACCACCCCATCGCCAAGGGCGGCCTGCTGCTCCGGGTCATCTTGCTGGGTTGTGAAAGGCTCCAGTTCAACAAAGCTCTCCCGATCTAAAAGGTAATCCAACCGCTCCCGAGCGGTTAGTTTCCCTTTGGCGTGCTGGCGGTCAATGCGATCCTGCCCGCCGCCCTGCTGGGCTTGGGCCCGCATTTCGCGCAGCTTTTCAATTCGGGGATCCACTTGGGTCATAATCCTCCTCATGTGAATATTGATTGGCGTTGAGTTGTAATTGTAACATTAACCGTATCGATCCATACGCCCCGAAGCAGTCTCAGGTCAGGGTGATCGCAAAGTTAGAGGTAATGAAATAATTGGCTCCCCGCAACGTCCTCGTTGCGGGGAAATGAGTAAGGAAGGCGTAAATAATTATTCATTAGGGAAATTTGTAATTAAGGATGGCCTTTTTTCGCCGACGAGGACGTCGGCGAGAGCGGAAAGTCACCTTCTTGAAGAAGTGCAATGATCATTTTCTACAAAATGGATGGTGGGTTGTCCTTAAATAGCTTTTATTTTGTCATTTCTTTCCAAAGATTTAGGGTATGAGATTTTTAACGGTTTTTCGCCAACCCACCCTACAGGCTAAAATACACCCTGCTTCCTGAGTTCTGAGACAACCTCAAAATGCTAACCTAGTTGCTTACTCAACATAAGCGAAAAAAACCTGGTTGCCGAAGGCGATGAACGCCAGCGGTTCAACCTCCCCGATGGTGAAAGCCGTTGCTTCAGCATTTCCCAGCTCATAATCACCCAGTTCTGGCCGCAGGCGTTGATAGAGCCTGAAGCGCAGTGAGAACCGAAACACCTCCGCATGGGTCGCATCCAAGATATTCACCAGGGGTGTGGGCGGCGGGGTGTAAAAAACCGTGCTGTAGCTGCCCTCCGGCAGGGACAGCGCCTGATCTTCCATCCCCGGCCGACCGTCGAGGTAGGCAGCCGGATTCTGGCAGGTCACGGGGTTATCCGGTAACCCGCTGAATACGCAGTTCACCATAGACCCATCGCCCCGCAGCAGATACAGCTCCGGTCCATTCACATCAAAATCTACGATCTGGGATAAATCTGGGACCTCCGCCTCAGCCGCGCCTTCAAAATAATTACTGGGCGGATCCAGGAACTGCCCATTCACGGCCCCGTAGGCCCAAAGGAAATTCATCGCCGGGTTGAGGACATACAGGGTATTGTTTTCATACGCGATCCTAAGGCCTTCAGCTGCTGCGCCGCTCATCTCTGGCAGCGCCTGGACCAGCGGGTCCTGCTCTGGGGCGCAGTAGGCCACACTGCCCAGCGCATCAATGGCGAGAAGGTGCGCCTGATAGGGATTATTAATCGGCAGGGAAACAATATCCACAATCCGGTCCAGAGAACCGCCGCTGTAATTGCCCGGAGCGCACAAGAAATCGCTGTCCACTTCGTAGACGTCATTTTCCCGCACAGCATGGATCACCCAACCGCTGGCGTCATCAAGCAAATATAAGTCCATCCCGTAGGATATGATCTCCCGGATGTTGATTTCAGCGCTCAAGGGATTTGCCAGGGCAGGCCGGTAAGCCAGCCGCAGTGCGCCGTCCAAAATATCCAGGGCATCCTGGGCTTCCTGCCTTAGGGCGGCCACTTCGTCCGTATCGCGGATATCATCCGCCTGGCTCAAAGCATCCAAAGTTTCATACCAGGCGCCGCGCGCCTCTGCTGGATCCTGGGCGGCCAGCGCAGTCTGGGCGGCAGCCTGCGCCTGGCTATAGTAATAATCATATTGCAACCGCCGCCCGCGTGAGAGGTAGACCCCCAAAGCAATCGCTGCCACCAGGATCGGCACCAGCAGGGTAATCCACAGCAGCGACCCGCGTGAAAGCTGGACCCTTTGGCCTTCTTGGTCCGGCAGCCAACGTTTGCGAAGGGCATTAAAAAAACCGCCCATTTTTTTCCGAGCAGCATGCCATCCATCAAAAAAGCTGGCCAGCCCTTTGAGCCCTTCTTTTCTAAGCTGGTCAGCGCTTATTTTTGCTTTCAGCGGGGTCTTTGTGGGCCTTTCCTCGGGTTCAACAGCCGCGCCGCCCAAGGCCGGGCTGTGCTCCCAATTGGCATCTCGACCGGAAGGGGTTTCAGGCATGGGCGATTCAGGCAAAGCGCTCTCATCCGGCTCGGAAGCCGGGTTGTTAACCTCTGCCGGGAAGTCATCAGTGCCTTTTCCCCCAGCCAGGGGGGACTGCGGCGCCTTGCTTGGATCAGATACCTGGACCTCCCGGGTGTCCTGTTGGGCTGCTGGGGGTTGTTCGGCTGCCTGCAAGGGCGGCTCAGAAGGTTGCCGATCGGCGCCAGGATCCTCTACCGGGGTTATTGGTTTTGCAGGTGGTCTTGCAGAAGGGGCAGCCGGCGCCTGTCTCTGGATGTGTCCCTCGCCTGCCCTGATCTGCACCAGATCCAGCCTGAAGTCCCGCGGCGCCTGGTTGAGCAGCCTTCTTTGCAGCGTCTCCAGGGATGGAAAGCCACCCGCCAACAATATATCCTCGCGCCATGTTTCGGGTGGGGAATCCGCCATAAAGAGGTAGCCGCCCGTCCCCAGGTCTGCCTGGAAATAATGGATCCTGGGCGTCCGGCTGACACCCAAGCCGCGCTCAGCCTGACCAGGAGCGTGAAAATGTCCCAGGCCATCATGGGTGAGGGTGAAAGCTTGCGTGGGGCCGCTCTGGGCAAGGTACAGGGAACGGTGGTGAACGGCTGCCAGGTTGATCGCACCGGTCATCCAGCCGCCTTCCCTGGCCAGCTTGAGGTTCTTTTCCATCAGAGTCAGGTTCAGCGTCTCAATTAGGGACCGCAAGGCTGAGGTAACCGATCCGCTGGTTTTGAAAAACACTTGGGTCAACCGCTCCAACCAGGCAGTTTGCATCTCAGGGGGGATTTCTACATCGCTCTGGGTGATCAAAGATAAGATCAACAGGTCATCCGAACGGCTCCGGGCAGGGCGTCGGGGCGGCGCGGCGGCCTTGAAACCCGCCGAGTGCGGATGGGGCTGGCCTTGCTGGTTATGGATGGGAATTAAAGTCAGATCATACATATCTAAGCGGCTCGCTTGTCAGTGAGTATACAGTTTCATTATACACATTCCAGCGCTAAGGTATAATCTTTTTCATGGACTTTAAAGTATATAAACATTTTGATGCGCTGGAAAATTATCAAGAAAATTGGACTCATTTACTGGAAAAAAATGCCAGTCAGGTACCATTTCTCAGCTTGGATTATCTCAAAACCTGGTGGGAAACGCGGGGCGGCGGCGAATGGCCGGAAGACAGCCAGTTGATCCTGGTTGCCGCCTTCGAAGGAGAGTCGCTGGTAGGGGTCGCTCCCCTGTTTCATGCCGAGAACATCCTCGGCCAACCCGCCCTGATGTTTGTTGGGGCGATAGAAGTGTCCGATTTTCTGGATTTCATCGTGGCGCCGGAGAACCTGCAGCCCTTCATCAGCGGCTTGCTGGATTTCCTTTTAAAAGAAGACCTCCCGGCCTGGGAACTGCTCGATTTATACAACATCCTCGAAGAGTCGCCCACCTTGGCAGCCTTGCAAACAGAAGCAGAAAAACGGGGTTGGACCCATCAGCAGGTGCACCTGCAGCCGGCCCCCACCATCCCTCTCCCAGGTGATTTTGAAGCTTACCTGGCGGGGATTGATAAAAAACAGCGCCATGAGATCCGCCGCAAGCTGCGCAATGTGGAACAGGACCTGGCTGAAACGGACCTGTATTTCACCGAAGATCCGGAGTTGCTGGAACAGGATGTGGAGGCCTTCTTAGACATGATGGCCCAGGACCCCAACAAGCGAGAATTCCTGACGGAACCCATGCGCCAGCACCTGCACAACACCGCCCGGGTCGCTTTCGACCGCGGCTGGCTCCAATTGGCGTTTTTCACCCTGGACGGCAATAAAGCCGCCGCCAATATGTCCTTCAGTTTCAACGACCGCCTGTGGCTGTATAACTCCGGCTGGGATTGGGCTTACCGAGACTATTCCCCAGGCTGGATCTTGATCGCCTACCTGATCCGGTGGGCTAATGCTCACGGCATCCAAGAATTCGATTTCATGCGCGGCGATGAGCCGTATAAGTATAAGTTTGGGGGCATCAACCGGCATATTTACCGGGTGACGCTGACGCCGTGAATAGGTGATTAGTGAATAGGTGATTAGTGATTAGGTGATTAGGTATTAGTGTAGTCCGGTTGAAAAATTGGACACATGACAAATATGTTATCATAGTCCAAGGAGGCAAGAAATTGCCCAGAGGAGATACCGCACCTTCAGCGCAGGTTTCAAGCTTAACACGGTAATGGAAGGTTTTTGGGGAGAGAAGAGCATAGCTCAAATATGTTGAGAGCGAGACATCAAAGATGCGGTGTATTACAAGCGGCGTGGCACATTCCTGGAAAACGAAATTTCTAAAATTGTCTCCCCCGGTCCATATTGCCTGATCACCCCATTTGGATTTTCGTTTGTTCCTCTTTCCCGGGACGCATAGGGATGAGCAAAAAATGCTTTCGCATTTAATGCTTGTGCGATTTCCTCCTTGATACTCTTGTCCTGGACCTGCACAGCACGATCGTGTCTTGGAAGGCAATTATCATGAACGCGGATTGATGATCCAGGACCTTTCCAGACAGGTGTCCCTGCTGACCTCCAGCCAGACCGGCCCAAGCGGGATCCATGGCAATGTGTTTTGATTGAATCCAAATTAATCGCTTGGTTCCTTATTTCGTAAACGGATCTTCCTGCGGATAATATTGCCCTTCCGATTGTATGAAAGCGTCCAATGTCATCGTAGGAAAACATTCTTTCAAAAAAACGACATCCGTATCAGGGTTAGCAATTACCTTGACCCCTTTTTCAGGGTAAGCAAAAAAGAGGCTTCCTGCTGCGTAATTGCTATAGGCGGTGAAGGACGGCTGACCAAGCTCAACTTGCAAAACCGACCAATCCAGGGTTTCTGTTTCTGTAAAGACCTTGCGCACCAAGATTGCCAATCCATCCTGCAAATAAACAACATTGGGTTGTCCCCCGGCGCCACTATTGAATTCTAACACTTCATAGTTATTCTCTTCCGAAGAATAAATCGGTTCACCCAGGGCCGCAATCACAGCGGCTCTATCGGTTTGGCCCGGTAAGATGCCGGGAAGGCACGAACCTATTTCCCCACTCCCCTGAGCATTATCAGAATTTTGAGGTTGAGCCTCTTGTGGCCCTGGTGGAACAACTTCATCGGCTGCCCCATTCAGTTGAGCCTCTTGTGGCTCTGATGGAACAACTTCATCAAAATTCCCATTCATCAGACTCGTCAAACTGCAGGCCAGGGTGGTTGCGATCAATCCCAGAATCAGAAATATCATCTTAAGGCTTCTTTTGGGTACCATTATCATACTCCACTCCCTCAAATACAAAATCGCGAATGAAATTATAGCGTTCAGGTGAGCTATTCTTCAATTTTTCTGGTTCATAGACATACATCATGGCCGATTCGCACATGTCCTCCTTTGGATTTTCCCCTGCATAGTCCGTGGGTGGAACATTGGTCTGATCGGTATAAAGTGTCCATCTTGGCGGGGGAGAATTGGCGGGTTGACCAAATTTCCAACCATTATTCCCTTTGAACCCTGGATCATCTATGTTCGTAATTGGACGGGTGGCGTCCATATAATTCTGCATTATGGGTGAGTTATAGGCGTTGCGATAATTGGAATAAGTATCCTTTTTATATTGCAGGGCATGGATGAGCTCATGCAGGATAGTGCCTTTAAATTGTTTACTCCCATCCGGATCATCACTGAAATCAAAGGGTGAATGCGCGTGATCGAAAATGCGGATCGTCGCCACCTGCGGGGAACAATCGTTTTCTGGCGGAGAGCCGCAAGCGGCATAAAACCCATAGACACTGTTTTGCGGATTGCCATTTTTATCAACATGATGTTCACTTCGGACAATGCGGGAGATCGCCATCTGGTCCAACAGTCCTTTGGGCAGTTCTGCCAAGACTTCATTCAACAAGATCAGTTCCTGAGGGCTCCAGGATTTCTGTCCGTACACGTTATCCGGAGAAGTGTCCTCCACCCTTATGCCATAGGTTGTGTAAATATATTCAGCCGTAATCGGTTCGGCAAACCAGGCGGCGAAGGCTTCCGGATTTTGAATGGTAAATTGTCTACCCTCCTCAGTGGTGATATATTCGCCATTTACAAATTGAAACGTTCCCTCACCACAACTGCCCTCATAGCAGTAACTGATTGTTGCAGTTCCATTCGGACCTCCTGTAAATGTGCCTGTGCATTGGTTGGGAAGATCAACTATTTCTTTATCGCCCGCACAGCCGCGACAGGGGTAAGTGATCGCTGCATATGCCGGTCCGCCAGCTGCGCCGACGTTCCACACCTCAAGAGTGTCTGCAATTATTGCATTCCCACAAGGATATTCTATGATTATGTAGACAATTTCAGGGTCAACCCCAGGGGGAAGGTCCTGAGCTAGCACTGTGCCTGCGGGAATAGTCAGCAATAGAATCATTGCTATGCCAACGGGAATATATTTTTTGATTTTTTGATTTATGAAATGAAAGGATTGCACTAACAATTCGCCACCTCCTGTTTGAGCTGGCAATTCGTAGGCCGCTTCTTCACCTACGCCTCAATTGGGAAAAGAATACCGTTAATGCACTTAACGAAACCAATAACCTATTACTAAATTGATCATTGAGATGATTGACCCCCATACACGATAGCTAAATTCATTATAGCAAATAATCACTTGGATTCAAGTACTAAGCAACAGTGATTTTTTAAGAATAGTACAGGCAGATCAAAATCAATGCATTTTCTTGGCAAAATGTCAATCGGTTTTCAAAGAATCCCATGTCGCCATCGGAGAATTTTCTAAAATTGTCTCCCCCGGTCCATATTGCCTGATCACCCCATTTGGATTTTCGTTTGTTCCTCTTTCCCGGGACGCATAGGGATGAGCAAAAAATGCTTTCGCATTTAATGCTTGTGCGATTTCCTCCTTGATACTCTTGTCCTGGACCTGCACAGCACGATCGTGTCTTGGAAGGCAATTATCATGAACGCGGATTGATGATCCAGGACCTTTCCAGACAGGTGTCCCTGCTGACCTCCAGCCAGACCGGCCCAAGCGGGATCAACGGCAATATGTTTCGACCGAATCCAAATTAATCAGTTGGTTCCTTGTTTGTTCATTTCATGGTGTTCTTAATAATCGCTGACTCATAAATATCACTATTAAAATTCAATTTCCCCGTTCTCCAATTCACACAATTCACCATTCATGAAATCCCCGAAGCGAATGCGGAGTGGGACCATTCACCATTCACCATTCACCATGCACCACTCACCATCCACCAGTTCTTACACATTTCTTATACGAACCTCCCTGCCCCATTCTTGACGTCATTTTTTGCGCATGGTACCATTAAGTTTGTGCTGTTTTAGCACTCTCAAGTCGAGAGTGCTAAAATTTAAACAGAGGCGCCTATGAAGCTATCGGATCGGCAGAAACTCATCCTGACGTTGATCATCCACGAGCACATCCGCACCGCCCAGCCGGTGGGTTCCAAATCGCTTGTGGAGAAGTACAACCTTACCATGAGTTCTGCCACCGTCCGCAACGAGATGGCGGCCCTGACCGATTACGAACTCGTGCGCCAGCCGCACACCTCCGCAGGGCGTGTTCCCACGGAAGAAGGCTACCGCTACTTTGTGGGGAACCTGATCCAAAAAAGCGGCCTCCCCACCACCACCCGGCGCACCATTGCCCACCAGTTTTACCAATCGCGGCAGGATATCGAGCAGTGGCTCAAGCTGGCTGCTTCTGTACTGGCCAACCAATCCCAGGCCGCCTCCCTGGTGACGGCGCCCCGCGCTGAAAAGACCATCTTCAAGCACATGGAATTGATCGCCACCCGGGGCCGGCAGGTGTTGATGGTGATTGTGTTCATGGACGGCGATATCCGCCAGCAGTTCATCTCCCTGGCAGAACCTGTCCCCCAGGAACGCCTGTCACAGATCGCCAGTCAGCTGACAGAACTCTGCTCAAGATGTGATATCGATCAGGCCTCACGCCTGCGCGGTCAACTGGACGCCCTCGGGCAGGAGATCCTCGATATCCTCCTGGCGGAGATGGCCCTGGTTGAAAAATCCGCCACCGGCGAAATTTACCTGGACGGCATGACCAACGTGCTCTCTGAGCCGGAGTTTTCAGAATCAGATGAAGCCCGGCAGGCGCTGCACGTCCTTGAGGAACGCTCGCTTTTGGAAAACCTGCTGGTCAGCACCGTGATGAACACCGATGTGGGCGGCATCCAGGTATTGATCGGTGGGGAAGGCGGTTGGGATGAGCTCCGGCAGTGCTCGGTCGTGCTGGCCCGCTACGGCGATCCCAATTCGCTGACCGGTTCCATCGGCGTGCTGGGCCCCATCCGCATGCCCTATGACCGCACGATCTCAACCGTGCGTTTCGTGGCCAACCTGCTCAGCGACCTGGTGTCAGACACCCTCGCCATCTGAGCATAATTAAATGAAATCATCAATACAACCATTTGGAGAAATGCATGAAGAAAAAAGAACCAGAAAAACAGCCCGAGCAGCCTGAAGAAGAAAAAAACCAAACCCCGCAGGATCCCGCTAAGGATGATCAAGAAGGCGCAGAAGAAGAGCAGCCAATGGTTGCGCTGACCTTCGACGAGTTCGACGCCATGGAGAAGAAGATCGAATCCCTCCAGGCTGAAGTGGAAGAAAAGCAAGATCAGTACCTGCGCACCCGCGCTGATTTTGAGAATTACAAGAAGCGCGTTCTGCGAGATGCAACCCGTTCCTACCAGGATGCCATGACCAGCGTGATGAAGATCTTTCTCGGCGTGGCAGACGACCTGGAACGCGCCCTCGATAACAAACCCAAGGGTGCTGAGGAGCTTGAGAGCTGGCTGAACGGCCTTGAACTGATCCACCAAAAATTGATCAATCAGATGAAGAACCAGGGTGTGGAACGCATGGCGGTTAATCCCGGGGATGAATTTGATCCCAACATCCATGAAGCCATCACCCAGGAAGAACACCCGGATTTTACAGAAGGTCAAATTATCGACGTTGTCCAGCCGGGGTATCGGATTTCAGAACGCGTCATCCGACCCGCCATGGTGCGCGTCGCTCGATAGAAAAATAGGAGAAAAAGAAAATGGGAAAAATCATTGGTATCGACCTCGGCACAACCAATTCCGTTGCATCCGTGATGGTGGGCGGCGAGCCTGTTGTTATCCCTTCTGCAGAGGGCGAACGGCTGGTCCCCTCTGTGGTTGCTGTGAATAAAAATGGCGAAAGGCTCGTGGGCCGTGTGGCCCGCAACCAGGCCATCACCAACCCGGAGAACACGATCTTCTCCATCAAACGCTTTATGGGCCGCAAGCACGACGATCCAGAAGTCCAGAAAGCGCTGGAACTGGTCCCCTACGAAGTCGCCAAGGCGCCCAACGGCGACCTGCGCGTGGAGCTGGCTGGCAAGGAATATTCACCGCCAGAAATTTCCGCCATGATCCTCGCCAAGATCAAACGCGATGCGGAAGCCTACCTGGGCGAACCCGTCACCCAGGCGGTCATCACCGTGCCGGCCTATTTCAACGACGCGCAGCGCAACGCCACCAAGGACGCCGGCAAGATCGCTGGCTTGGAAGTTTTGCGCATCATCAACGAGCCGACGGCTTCCTCCCTGGCCTACGGGCTGGACAAGAAAAAGAATGAGGTCATCGCCGTCTACGACCTGGGCGGCGGCACCTTCGACATCTCCATCCTGGATGTGGGCGAAGGCGTCTTCCAGGTGCGCTCCACCAGCGGTGACACCTTCCTGGGCGGCGACGATTTCGATCAACGCATCATCGATTACATCGCCGACGAATTCAAAAAGGAAAACGGCATCGACCTGCGGAATGACCGCCAGTCCCTACAGCGCCTTAAAGAAGCTTCGGAGAAAGCCAAGATCGAGCTCTCATCCACCATGCAGGCCGAGATCAACCTCCCCTACATCACAGCGGATGCTTCCGGCCCGAAGCACCTGGTGATGACCCTGACCCGCGCCAAACTGGAACAGCTGACCGAAGACCTGATCGAGCGCAGCCTCACGCCCGTGCGCAAAGCGCTGGATGACGCCAACCTGACCAAGGACGATATTGATGAAGTCGTGCTGGTGGGCGGTATGACCCGCATGCCCCGCATCCAGGAAGAGGTCCAAAAAATGTTTGGTAAGGAACCCCATAAGGGCGTCAACCCCGATGAGGTCGTGGCTGTCGGCGCTGCCATCCAGGCCGGTGTCTTGGGCGGCGAGGTGAAAGACATCCTCCTGCTGGATGTGACCCCGCTCTCCCTTTCAGTGGAAACCCTGGGCGGTGTGGCCACCACCCTGATCAAGCGCAACACCACCATCCCCACCCGGGAAAGCCAGGTCTTCTCAACGGCCAGCGACAACCAGACCCAGGTGGAGATCCACGTCCTCCAGGGAGAGCGCCCCATGGCGGCGGACAACAAATCCCTGGGCAAGTTCATTTTAGACGGCATACCACCCGCGCCACGCGGGGTCCCGCAAATTGAAGTGACTTTTGACATCAATGCCAACGGCATCCTGGAAGTGACCGCCCAGGATAAGGCCACCGGCCGCAGCCAAAACATCACCATTACTGCCTCCTCCGGCCTGAACGAAGAGGAAGTGGAAGAAATGCGCCAGGCGGCTGAACGCCACGCAGAGGAAGACCGCCAGCGGCGCGAACTGGTTGAAACTCGCAATCGCGCTGACAACATGGTCTATTCCGCGGAGAAAACGCTCAAAGACCTCGGCGAGAAGGTCCCTGCGGAATTGAAACAAAAAGTGGAAGATGCGGCAGCCAAAGTCAATCAAGTCAAGGAGGGCGAAGATCTGAATGCGATCAAGACAGCCACTGACGAATTGGCAGAAGTTCTGCAGCAGCTCGGCAGCGCAGCTTACCAGCAGGGCGAACAGACGCAAGCCAGCAGCGAGGATGAGGAAGGCGAAAAGACAACTGAAGACACCCCCTCCAGCGATGACGAGGATGTGGTTGACGGTGAGTTCAAACAGGTCTAGACCGCTAAACACAACGATACACCAGGCGCTCGGGCAGCAAAACCGGGCGCCTGGCCAAATTCCGCAGGCGTGCAATTGACAGGTCGACCTGATCTGAGTAGACTCATCCAGATTGGCAAGCAAATGATTAAAAAAACCGCAAGTTAATTGAGATTTTATGGCAAAACGTGATTATTATGAAGTACTAGGGGTCAGCCGCAATGCCAGCGAAGATGACCTGAAATCAGCTTTCCGGGGGCTGGCGCGCAAGTACCATCCTGACGTCAGCGAAGACCCAGACGCTGAAGAAAAGTTCAAAGAGATCAACGAAGCTTACGCGGTCCTTTCAGACCGGGAAAAGCGCGCCGCCTATGACCGCTACGGCCATGCCGGCGTGAACACCCAGGGCATGCCCGATTTCACCAACATCGACCTTTCAGATATTTTGGAGGGCATCTTTGGGTTTGGCGGTTTTGGCGGCATGGGCGGCCGGCGATCCCGCAACGCGCCGCGCCGCGGCGCGGATCTTTCAGGACGCGTCAGGCTCAGCTTTGAAGAAGCGGCCTTTGGCGTTGAAAAAGAAGTCCAGATCACCCGCGATCAAACCTGTCAGACCTGCAGCGGCTCCGGCGCCCAGCCCGGCACCACGCCTAAAACCTGCCCGAACTGCAACGGTCAGGGCGAAGTCCGCCAGGTCCACCAGACCCTGCTGGGGTCGATGGTTCAGGTGGTCACCTGCCCACGCTGCAATGGACGGGGAACCATCATTGAAACCCCCTGCCCCACCTGCAACGGCCGCGGCCTGGAACGGATCACCATCAGCAAAATGGTCACCATTCCACCCGGCGTCTCCAACGGGGTTCAGATCCGCCTGGCAGGGGAGGGCCAGCCCGGGGTTAACGGCGGCCCCAACGGCAACTTTTATTTAGAAGTGGACGTTGAAAAGCACGATTTCTTCCGCCGCCAGGGGGATGACATCTTGCTCGACCTGGATATCAATATCGCCCAGGCCGTCTTGGGAGATGAGATCCATGTCCCCACCCTGAACGGGGATGTAGAACTGCGCATCCCCCCCGGCACCCAGCCCGGGAAGATCTTCCGCCTGCGAGACCAGGGCATCCCGCACCTGCGCGGTTCCGGCCGCGGGGATGAACTGGTGACGGTCTCCGTCCAGATCCCCACCCGGCTCACAGAAGATCAGCGAGAACTATTCGAAACCCTGGCTGAAACCATGGACCCGGATATCAAGATCCAGGAACAGAGCTTTTTTGACAAGTTGAGAGATGTCTTTGGTGGATGAGATGGAAAATCAAGTGCATTGGATCGAAGTTAAGATCAAATGTGATGCCGAACTGGCGGACGCCCTGGCGGATGTGCTGGGGCGTTTTGTTTCCCATGGCGTGGTGGTGGAAGCTCAGACCCGCTTTAACCCCAGAACGCAAGAAAATGAACCCACCGGAGGTTTGTGCGTCTCGGGCTACCTGGCGGTGAACGAGGAATTGGAATCCAAGCGTCAAAAGCTGGCGGAAGCCCTCTGGCACCTGGGTCAGATCGCGCCCATCCCAGAGCCAAAATACCGCCCGATTAAAGATGAAAACTGGATGGACGCCTGGAAGGCCCATTACCAGCCGATCCCAATTGGGCAGAATTTACTGATCCTCCCCGCCTGGGTGCAGCCCGACGAAAATGAAGCGCGCACCGTGATCCGCATCAACCCGGCCATGGCCTTCGGCACCGGCGCGCACCCCACCACCCAGCTCTGCCTGCAGCTGCTGGAGAAACACATCCAGCCAGGCGGCAGTCTCATCGACCTGGGGTGCGGCTCGGGGATCCTCTCGATTGCCGCGCTCAAGCTGGGCGCGGCGCATGTGTTGGCGGTGGACGTGGACCGCCAGGCGGTGACCGCCACCCTGGAAAATGCCGGCCTCAACGCGCTTTCCCCTGGCGTATTGGAAACCAGCCAGGGGTCTGCCAGGGAAATCCTCACCGGTCAGTTTTCCCTCCAGAATGCCCCGCTGGTGATGGTCAACATCCTCGCCTCGATCATCATTAAATTATTCACCGATGGCCTGGCCGACCTGGTCCAGCAAGGCGGTACCCTGCTCCTCTCCGGGATTCTCGAACCCCAGGAAGCCGAGGTCCGGCAGCTGGCTGAAAATCAGGGGTTCATCCTTCTCGAGCGGATGTCAGACAACGATTGGGTCAGCCTGGCATTCCAAAAACGCAAATAGGATTCCAATTTATGCATCAAGTGATTTTCAGGAGTGGTATCAAAAGAGGAAAAAACCACCATTAACCAAACGTGGAATTTCTTCCGAGGTTGAGCCCGCCGCGACATCCCGCGCAACAGCGCTGATTTTACTTGAGTGGTGTCTCTAATTACTAAATCAACTCGAGCTATAATAAGTCACTGGAAAAAGCTGCCGTCTGACCGAAAGGCCCCCATGGAAACCAAACAACAAACACCCCCCAGATTTTTAATTGTTTATTACGGCATCCTCCAAACCCTGCATCTCTTCACCCTCGCTTACGCCGGCATCCGCATCCTGCAGGGGGATCCCGCCCCCTTCCCCATCCTGCCTCCCCCCGGCGGCTGGACGGACCAGGCCATGGCTTTTTTGTTCGGCCTGGCCGGCACGGATGTGATGGGCATCCTGCTGGGGATCGTCTTTGCCGCCCGGGCAATCTTCAAAAAAGACCTTAACCCCAGATTGGGCATCCTCTCCCTGACAATCTTCATCACCGGTGCGCTGGTGTTCGGTGCCGGCACCTACCCCAGCGGCGCCTGGGGGGCCTACCCCTTTGCCTATTGGGTCATGGTGGGATTGTTCCTGCCAACCGTCGTCTTATTCTTGCAATTATGGCGGCTGCCGGCAGTAAAGCGTGAATCATGACTTTAAACACCCTCAGTGAGCTTGTGCTTCTTTGATGGCCTGGTTTGTGCCCTGTCCCCTGGCCGGCGCTTTCCAGCTATCGAATGCTCCAAACTGCTGGGCTCAAGACCACGCTCATCAAAACCATAAAGCGCAAACACCTCTCTAAAAATTGAAAAAATTTCCGCTTCAGTGACCCCCATAGCTTCAAGAGAATATTCATGGGCGCTTTGATAGTTTCGTTCAGCTTTTGCGACCTGGGTAAGGATGGATTGGAAATCGGGGGTCAGCTCAATTCCCAGCCAGCGATAGAGTTCTTCGACCTCCCGATCCACACGGTTAACAAGATCTTCATAGCGCATAATTTTACAAGCATCAGTTTTCTTTTCAAAGAAGCGCATAGGATAAAGATAATGATGGCGCATTAAAGCCATAATATCATCCTTGAACACATAGGGGTCTGGCGGATCACAAAAGGTCTTTAATCCCACAGCCAGCAGGTTCAGCATGGAAGGCACCGCGTCTAAAGGATTTCGAACCAGCTTGATGAAACGGGCATCCGGAAACAGTTCCGATAAAGCCTGGATCTTTGAAGAATGGGAGGGATTTTTTGAAAGCAGCACTTTCTCCCCGCCATGGGCAAACACATGCCGCTGTAACATCCGATGATAAGCGCGCATGATCTTTCGCTGCTTCTCCGCCGGGATGACCTCATCAAAATAGGCATAGGAAAACACCTCGGAAAAGGGATAAAAATTATGCAGCAAGATCGTTGAGAAGCTGTAGAACATCACATGTTCATCTTCTTCAGCAGCCTTTAATTTGAGCTTATGGATCGGATGAACAACACTCCGCTTAAACCGCTGATTGACCCACTTAACGAGTTTTTCCGCCGGGTTTCCCAGCTGATCGTCCAGCCTTCCCAGGGCCCAGATGACCTTGCGCTGGATGATCGAAGGGGCCAGTACCAGCTCCCAGAGGGTAAATGAGGTGAAATGGGCCCGATCCTGGCTCAACAGCCGGTACAGAAACGTGGTCCCGCTGCGCGGGTTGCCGATCATCATCACCGGCTTGCGGATCGCTTGCTGACGATAGTTTGGGTAGAAAACCTCGTCCAATAAAAAGAACAGCTGGTGGTTAAGCACCATCAGGCTGTAAAGCGGCAGCCAGAGAGCTAAAAACAAACCACGTTTAATAGTCAGCCGGTGGGGCTGTCCTTTCGTATTAAAGAAAGCTCTGAAGTTAAGTTTGATAAAAGCCTTGAAATCAAAATACATGCCAGGAATGCCTCCCATGACTTTTTCAGCAATCTGTCGTCGTGTCTGGTTTTTATTTCATTCAATTTAATTCTATCGGAGTTCCCCATAAATGCCCAATCCATTATAAATGCAGGTCAGGGATGGCGCCGGACCTGGCAGACGAACAACAACAACCCGAGTTAATCCTCTCAATCCAGCCGACCTTTTACTCCCAGCATCCTGTCAACTTTCAGAGCTCTGATTGGTTCCCTGACCATGGTATGATATCACAGACAACCACAACTTCAGGCTGATTTGATCACACCATGCCCAAACCCATTCTTTTTTCGCACATTCGAACCATCCTTTTCGACCTGGATGACACCCTCTACCCGGAAGATAACGGCGTCTGGGACAGCGTCCGGGTGCGCATCGACCGGTACATGA
>CAZLEK010000023.1:10565-30289 GCA_964558525.1 uncultured Candidatus Brevefilum sp. | reverse complement strand
GGATAAACCTGCAAGCCGCCAATAAAAGTGTGATCGACTGTGGTGGTCAGCGCCAGGTCGCGGGTGGATTGGGCCAAGGGGTCCTGGGGCCAGATCACAAAATCGGCAAACTTGCCCGGTTCCAGCGAGCCCAACACCGCTTCCTGGTGCCCGGCATAGGCCGCTTCGATGGTATGGGCGCGCAGGGCCTCCTGGAAGGTCAGCCCCTGGTCCGGGCTGATCTGGGTCTGGTTGAAGGTGTGGCGCGTCATAGCGCCGGCCAGGGAGGCCTGGGGGTTGTAAAAGGGAGTCGAGGGCGCGTCAGAGCCAATCGCCAGGTGCACACCAGATTCCAACCACTCCCGGGTGACCATGATGCGCTCCAGGCGCGGCTCGCCAAACAGGGTCTGCCAGCCATCGCCAAACAGGTAGATGAAGGCCGGCTGGGTGCTGACGACCACGCCCAAATCGCGCATCCGCTGGGCTGCCCCCGTTGAGGACAAGACCATGTGTTCGATCCGGTGGCGGGGGTCCGAGCGGGGGTTGGCGTTCTGGGCATTTTGATAGGCATCCAGCACCAGGTCACTGGCCGCGTCGCCAATGCAGTGCACGCAGATCTGCAGGCCGGTGTTGTGCAGGCTCTTCACCGTGTCCTTAAACATCTCCGGCTCCCAGGTGGTCAGACGGTGGTCGCTGCCGGCGTGGGGTTCATGGGTGTGGGCCGTGGGGCCCTGCCCATCGATCAGAAACTTATAGCCCATGAAACGGGTCACATCATCGCGGAGCACGTCCACCTGGTCGATCTTGTTCAGGTCGGAGGGCCATTCCAGGGTCAGGTAGAGGTTGTTCCTGAGGAACAGCTCCCCGGTGCGGGTGAGCTCCTGGTAGGCGCGGACGGTTTCCACATCCCGGATGTTGTTATCGTGGAAGCAGGTCAGACCGCAGGCGGCCATCAGCTTCTGGGTGTCAATGATGGAGCCCCGCACCAGGCTGTCGGTGATGGGCGGCGCAGCTTTGCGCAAGACGTCCATGGCGCGGTGGTTGTAAAACACACCGGTCAGCTCCCCGTCCAGTTTTTCGATGATCCCGCCCTCCGGACTGGGGGTGTTGTGGTTGACGTCGGCCAGGGCCAGCGCGGCGCTGTTGGCCGTCCCCCAATGCCCGCCGATGTGCATCATGAAGACCGGGTGATCAGGAGAAACAGGATCCAGGTCCTCTTTAGTGGGGATCGGTTTGTCGCGGAAGCCCATGTAGTAGCCGTTGATCCACTCGCCGTCTGGCCGGCCGTGAAGGTCTTCGCGGAGTTTGAGCTGCAGGCTGGGGATGTCGACCACATCCGGTGGGATGTAGGGCGTGTAGTAGGAGGTCATCAACCCGTAGCCCCGGAAATGCAGGTGCGGATCGATCAGCCCGGGGGTGACCGTACGTCCGCCCAGATCGATCACCTGGGCATCCGGCGCAGCCGCCGCCAGGGCGGCCTCATCCGTGCCCACCAGCAGGATGTGCTCGCCGGAGACGGCCATGGCCTGGGCGATGGTGTCTTGAGGATCCACCGTCAGGAGCTTTCCATTGATCAAGACCAGGTTAGCGGGTGCACCCTGGGGAAATGATATTGGCGACTGGGTGTCAAGGGGGATGGGCGCCAGGGTTTTGGTCAGATAGCTGGTGGTCTCCTGCCGCCCCCCGCTGCGGCAGGCCAGGACCAACCCGCCCAAACTGGCAGCTGCCAGCTGCAAAAATTCAGCCCGGGTCAGCAATTTCTTTTCGGGCATTTCTGCCTCCCTGAACGAAAGGATGTGTTACCCCCATTATGCCATAATCGAATCGCGGTGCGCAAGAAGGAATTTCATGATGGATCGATTCCTGGTAGGTTCATTTCCAGAATCAGACCTTAATCCATCCAGGGATTTATCTGGCCGACTCACTCACCTGAACCATGACCTCATTGTGGGCGAGAAACCAGGGAACCCAGGGTGGATCGTAGCCCGCGATCACAAATTCACCCATCAACCTCAAACCCTTGTTTTCTGCCCATTTTTCCAGGCGGTCCCTGGCTCTTTGGATCTTGCGCCGATTAAAAAATCCCCTGAACCCGACCACAGCCATGGTACGCTCGCTGACCTTTTGGATCCTGACGCGCGGGTCCTTTGGCCTGGGAAGCGTTTCGAGGGTATATTTTTCGGGCATCACAAATGAAACCGTGTAATCCCCCTCACCGCTGACGGTCACCGGGCTGGTCATGGCGATCTGGGTGGATCGTAACACCTGCACTGGCGTGGTCATGGAAATTTTATCAGCGGGGAGGTTCTCGCCAAAAATGAAATCCGCCAGGGGGCCGAAACCTCTAAAAACCGCCTTTCGATACCCTTTCACACTCAAATCTACCTGAGCGAGAATATGCTCCGGATACCGGCGTATCTCAACACCTTTCTCTTGCATAAGTATCGAATAATGAAGTGATTCCGTCATGTTGACCTCTTGGATGAATGCTTGTCGTGGGTAAAGCGCCATTGGATTCTACCCACTGATCGATCAAATCAGGACCCAATCTTCATGCTGAAATTTTCCAGCTGCCCTCTAGAGATCCGCCAACCCTGCCACCGGGGTGATGCGGTGATCCTTGCTGGTGTCGTAGCGCGGGTCGCCTTCCCGGAAGGGCATGGCCTCCACAAAATCTAATAAATAAGCGCCGAAGAGCGACCCTGCCAGGGGATAGACCAAGGGGGAGAGGGCCTCGCTGACCTGCCCGATCACCGGCAGATGGACCTTTGCCAGGGGCGCCACCGCCTGGTCCTCCGCCGGGGTGACGGCGATGCTGACCCGACCGATACGCTGCATCTGGCGCGCGAATTCCGCAGCTAGGCCGTGGGCGCGTGCGCCGGGGGAGATCACAAAGGTGGGAACGTCCGCCTTGACGATGTTGAAGTATTCCAAATGGGCCCATTCTTCGGTATCCTGGGGTGTGGCATAGCGGCCCACGCACTCCACCACCTTGGCGGCGGAGAACTTGGCGCTGGCTGTGTTGGGCCCGTGGCCGAGGTAGTGGAAGACATCTTCATCTTTGAGTTCCTCTGCCAAGGCCCGCACTTTGGGTTGATTATCTGCAATTGTGGCGGCCATGACATCGGCGGCGGCAAGGATGTCTTCAGCACGCTGGGCTGCGTCCGCAGCCGACAGCCGGCCCTGTGCTTCTCCAAAAACCAGTCCCACGGCATACAGCGCCAGCAAGGAGGCGTGGTAGGAGCGCAAATTGGGGCCGCCGGGATAGTCTTCGACCGAACAATCGATGACGCCGTCGGCCTCCTGAGCCAGTTGTGAGCCGGGCGTGCCGGTCACCGCCGCCGTCCTGGCGCCCACCTGGTTGGCAATCCGGACAGCCTCGATCGTGCGGGAGACAAAGCCTGAACGGGACACGCCTAAGACCAGCAGCTTCTCAGGCGCATGGGGCTGTTCCCTGGGAAGGTCAAAGCGCCCGGCCTGCAGGGAGGGGGCGGCTGAGACGCGCAGCCCAGACCAGGCCTCGATCGCCATGCGGGTTCCCAACCCGGCAAAGTAAGAATCCCCGCACCCGGCGATTATCAACCGCTCGATGGACTGGGCATCGAATTCATCGCAGCAGGCTCTGACATTATCCAGGATCCTGGGAAAATCATCCCGCACCAGCTGGGGCAGGCTGTCAATTTGAACCAACAAGTCATTCATGTGTGCTCCTTTGTAAATAGAAGGTGAACTAAACCAAGCTGATTGATCTTATGATGCCAATGATACCCCACGCTGATCCAGGAAATCCATGACCGCCGCGAGGCTGGGGGCATGGGTGTGGCCGCCGATGTGCCGGCAGTTGAGGGCGGCCACGGCGCTGGCAAAAACCGGCATCTCCTCCAGGGGCCACCCGGCCAGGAAGGCATGGATGAACCCGGCTGCATAGCTGTCCCCGGCGCCGGTGGTATCGACCACATCCACCTCGAAGACCGGCGTGTGGAACAGGCGCTCCTCATGGGCTGTGATTGCCCCCTCAGCGCCTAAGGTGATGCAAACGATGCCGCCGCTGATTTGCGCCAGGCGCCTGGCGCGATCCTCATGGGTCTGGCCGAAGCTGAGTTTCGCAGCGCCAAGCTGGTTGAGCAGCAGCAGGTCAACCTGGGAGAGCATTTCCACCAGCTGCTCCTGAGGGCCATCGGTGTGGGCGTCCATGTCCAATGAAACTGTCAGGCCGTGCTGTTTGGCCAACCGCAGGGCGCGCAGTCCAGCAGGGTCAAAACACACCGTTGTGTGCAGGTGCCGGGCGCCGGCGATGACCGCTTCCGACACATCTTCGGGATGGCGCTGGTGGGTCTGCGTGGGCGCGCTGAGCACCACCCGATCGCCGTTGGGGTTGACCAGCAGCACGCAGAAAAAGGTATCCTCGCCAGGCTTGATCACGATCCCGCCAGTATCAACGCCGTTCTGACGGAAATTATCCACCACCATCTGGCCGAAGGTATCATCGCCGATCACGCCGTGAAAGCCCACCTCACGTCCCAGACGGCTCAGCGCCACCAGGGTATTGGGCGCCATCCCGCCCTTCTGAAAGGAATAGGCGCTGGCCTGGATCTTCTCATCCGCAGTCGGGAGGTGGTCCAGATTCAAGACAATATCAACATCTGCATCCCCATATCCGATAATTTCCAAATTAGCGCTCCTGATAACCTGGGTTTGGCGACAATGACCCTATCATTCTAGCACAGCAATCGAGGTCGGTTCATGTATTCGCAGCTTGAAAAAAGGCCCAAAGCCCCGTCAGAAGGTTTCCCCAGAGATCCAGGTTCCGAAACCTTAAAAACTCTCAAAAAAAATAAATAATCACCCAAAATCTGATAAAATAATTGAAAACGTTTTCAGTTAGTTTTCCAAAACTACACGATCTATCCGAGGTTTTATGGTTGAGAAGAAAAAAGTCACCATCACCGAACTGGCAGAGAGAGCCGGCGTCTCGATCTCAACCGTATCGCGGGTGATCAATCAAAAAGCCCACGTCAGCGATGCCACCCGCCGCCGGGTGGAGGCCGCTATCGCTGACCTGAACTTCCAGCCCGATCCCTCCGCACAGGGCCTGCGCGGCATGCCCACCAGGCTGATTGCCCTGATCATCCCCGACATCCTGAATGTGTATTACACCGCCCTCTCCAAAGAGATCGAACGCAAACTACAGCAGAGGGGGTATACCCTGCTGCTGGGCGTCACCCAGGATCAGTCGGACCTGATGCGGAACACCCTGGAGAAATGCGCCCGCATCCATGTCGACGGGCTGATCTACGTCCCACCGCCCAGCCGGGAAACCTCCCCCTATGTCCGCAGCCTGGCGAGCACAGGCCTGCCGATCCTGGAGGTCAACCGGCGGCGGGAGGAGGACCTATTATTTGGGGTCGAAGCCGACAATTTTGGCGCCATGACCCAAGCCTTAGACCACCTTTACCAGCTCGGTCACCGCCAGATCGCCCTGATTGTGGGTTCGCCAGACACCTCCACAGGCGAAAAACGGCTGGAAGGCTACCGCTATTTCATGAGCAAACAGGGCCTCCCCCACGACCCGGCGCTGATCAAAGTGGGCGAGTTTTCCAAAGCCTTTGGTCATTCCGCCGCCCGGGAACTGCTGGACCATAAAGAGGAGCACCCCTTCACAGCCATCTTCGCCACCTCCAACCGGCTCCTGATGGGCGTCATGCAGGTACTGCGGGAAAGGGACGTGGCAGTCCCGGAAGACCTTTCGGTGATCGCCATGGACGACGCTGAATGGCTGGAAGCCTTTTCGCCAGCCATCACCACCGTGGATGTGGCCATAGAAGAAATGGCCGCCCTGACCGTGGACCTGCTCCTGCGGCAAATCGAGCAGGGTTCATCGGAAGAAGCGCCCAGAACCTACACCCTGAGCACGCTGCTGCGGGTGAGAAATTCCTGCCGGGAGATAAACCTGTAAAGCTTGTCAATGAGATTCGCCTCGCTATCCTAGAAAAAGGACCTGTCTGTATGGGAAACCAGAACTATGGGGCCACGTCAAAGGCCCATCCAAAGGAACTGCAAAGAATTGCCGACCAGCTCAGGCTGGACTCGCTGGAGATGATCCACCGCCGGGGGGCGGGGCACCCAGGCGGGTCGCTTTCGGCCGCGGAGATCGTCGCTTGCTTGTTTTTTCACAGCCTGCGGATCGACCCGGCCAACCCAGGCTGGGAAGACCGTGACCGCTTCATCCTCAGCAAAGGCCACGCCTCCGCCCTGTTGTATGCGGCCCTGGCCCGCAGGGGCTACTTCCCAATCGAAGACCTGAAGGGCTGGGGTGAGCTGGACTGCCATCTCCAGGGCCATCCAGACATCCTCAAGACCCCGGGCGTGGACATGACCTCCGGGATCCTGGGACACGGCATCGCCATTGCCGCCGGCCTGTGCCTTGCCGCAAAGATAAAGAACAAATCCTATAGGGTATACACCCTCCTGGGAGACGGCGAATGCCAGGGGGGGATCATCTGGGAAGGGGCCATGCTGGCTGCAAAATACCGCTGCGCCAGCCTGACAGCTTTCCTGGACTACAACGACGTCCAACTGGACGGCTTCGTGCATGACATCATGCCCCTTGAGCCGCTGGTCCAAAAATGGCAGGCCTTCAACTGGCATGTGATCGAGATCGACGGGCATAACATCGCTGAGATCCTGGGGGCTATTGAGGCCGCGCAGGCCACCACCGAACAGCCAACCATGATCATTGCCCACACCACCAAAGGCAAGGGGGTGTCTTTCATGGAAAACAAAGCCGAATGGCACGGCCGAGCGCCCACCATGGAAGAGCTGAAAATCGCACAAGAAGAAATCGAAGGGAGGATGGGAGCATGACAACACTTTCTCAACGGGAAGCCTTTGGCCTCGCCCTGCGGGATCTGGGCGCACAGCGGGAAGATGTCGTGGTGCTCGACGCGGACACCTCCGGCTCTACCCTGTCTAATTATTTTGCGGAAGCCTACCCTGAAAGGTTCATCAACGTGGGCATCGCTGAGCCCTGCCTGGTGGACACGGCGGTGGGGATGGCGCTGGGCGGCTTGATTCCCTTCGTGAATGCTTTCTCGGCGCTTTTGTCCCTGCGCGCCTTGGAACAAATCCGCACCTGTGTGGCCTATGCCCACACCAATGTTAAACTGGCAGCCAGCTATGCAGGGCTGTCAGATTATAAAGATGGGCCAACCCACCATTCGATTGTGGACATCGGCATCATGCGGATGATGCCCGGGATGACGGTGATCGTCCCGGCTGATGCGGCGGAGATCAGGGCCTGGGCGCCGGTGATCGCGGCGCATCCTGGCCCGGTCTACCTGCGCCTGAGCCGGGCGGGCACGGGACCGGTTCACGCTTCCCCGCCAAAAGTCGAGATTGGCAAAGGCTTTCTGCTTCAACAAGGGCACGATGTGAGCATCATCTGCGCAGGCACGCTGGCATTCCGCTGTCTGCAGGCAGCTGAAGAACTGGCCAAACAGGGGATCGACGCCGCGGTGATCCACATGCCCTGCATCAAACCGGTGGATGAAGCGCTGCTGCTCGAAGCGGCAGAAACAACCGGCGCAATCGTAACAGCGGAAGAGCACTCGGTTTTAGGCGGACTGGGCGGGGCGGTGGCTGAAATCCTGGGGGCGCAGCGTCCAACACCATTGGAACGGGTCGGCATCCGGGACGCCTTCGCAAAAACAGGCCCCGACCCGGAGACCCTGATGGACGCCTGTGGGTTAAGCGTGCAGGATATCACCCAGGCCTGTAAGGCTGCAGTCAACAAAAAGGAGGGGGCGTGATCCCTGGCCGCAACGTCACCTCACCCGCTTCGCAGCGGATGAAGCCCCAGCATTGACAGCATGAACACACAAGAGAACCAACCCATAAAAGGACCCAAATGATTGATAAGCTGATTGAACAGGCCCGAAAGGCGCAAAGAGAAATCGAATACTGGCCCCAAGAAAAAGCGGATGAAATGGCCGCCGCGGCCGGCTGGGAGACCTATAAACTCGCTGATCAGATCGCCAAGCTGGCTGTGGAAGAAACCGGTATGGGCGTCATCGCCCACAAGCGGATCAAACACGAGAAGAAAACCCTCGGGGTGCTGCGAGACCTGGCAGGCGTCAGGACAACCGGCGTGATTGAGGAAAACCAGGCCAAAGGATTGATCAAAATCGCCAAGCCGGTGGGCGTGATCGGCGCGCTGACCCCGGTGACCAATTGTGAAGCCACCCTGCCGGCCAAAGCCCTGCCAGCGTTGAAATGCCGGAACGCGATCATCTTTGCCCCCCACCCCAAAGCCATCCAAACCGCCAAGCTGGTGTCAGAAAGCATGCGAGCGGGATTAAAGAAAATCGGCGCGCCGGAAAACCTGATCCAAACCATCGAAGACCCAACGATCGCACAGGCCCAGGCATTAATGGCCAAAGTGGACCTGGTGATCGCCACGGGCGGAAGCGCCATGGTCCAATCCGCCTACTCCAGCGGCACGCCGGCCTACGGGGTTGGGGCGGGAAATGCCGTTGTGATCGTGGATGAAACCGCCGATCTGGCCGCCGCAGCAGAAAAGATCATGCTGGGCAAGACCTTTGATAACGCTACTTCCTGCTCCTCGGAAAACTCGCTGATCCTATTGGACCCGATTTACGATCCCATGCTTAAAAACTTAGAAACCCAAGGTGGGTATTTTTGCAGTCCTGCCGAACGAGCCCGGCTTAAGAACCTCATGTGGCCGGATGGGAAACACCTCAACAAGCAGATCGTCGCCCAACCGGTCAAGGCCCTGGCAGAGATGGCTGGGATCCCGATCAGGGATGACACGGCCTTCCTGATGGTCAAGGGCCAGGCGGTCAGCGAAGCAGATCCCTTCTGCAAAGAAAAGCTCTCCCTGGTGCTGACCGTCTGGCGGGCTCACAGATTTGACGAGGCCATCCAGATGGTGGAAGGCATCCTGGACCTCAACGGGCGCGGCCACTCCTGCGGGATCCACACCCAAGATGAGGGGCGCATTCTCCAGTTGGGCGTCCGAGTCAAAGCCAGCCGGATCATGGTCAACCAGCCGCACAGCTATGGCAACAGCGGCAATTACAATAACGGCATGCCCTTCACGCTGACCCTTGGGTGCGGCACATGGGGCGGCAACATCACCACGGAAAACATCCATTGGAAGCATTACCTGAACATTACCTGGATCGCCAAGCCGATCCCAGAGGTGGTCCCGGATGAAAAACGCCTGTTTGGGGCTTATTGGGAAAAATACGGCCAATAAACAAACCTTCTCATCCCAAGAAGAACACAGTTTCGGAGGTGAACGATGGCATCACAAGAAAAAGGAATCCAACTCTCCAGCGTGGGTGAAACCGCCCTGCTGACCCTCTACGCCCGGGCGATCGAAAGCCAGAGCGAGCGTCCCATCCTTAAAGACGAACAGGCTGAGAGGCTCCTTCAGGAATTGGATCCGGTCTTGAAGGATCGCAATACCCAGATGGCGCGCCAGCTCCTGGCGCGCTCAATCGACCCCAAACTGGTCGTACACATCGCCCTGCGATCGGAGCGGTATGACCGGTATGCCAAAGCCTTCCTCCAAAAGCACCCGGGCAGCACGATCATCAACCTGGGCTGCGGCATGGACACACGCTTTTTCCGGATCGACGACGGCCGCCTGCAGTGTCTGGATGTGGATCTGCCTGAAATGATCACCCTCAAAGGGCAGCTCTTGAACGAAACCGATCGCTACCAGATGTTCGCCGGTTCCATTTTAGATGAAGCCTGGATGGATGAGGCAGCCAAGTCCCCCGGGCCATACTGCTTCCTTCTGGAAGGGGTGCTGATGTACCTGCCTCAGGAAGACGTAACAGCCCTGGTCCTGGCGCTGCGTGAGCGCTTCCCAGGATCCGAAATGGTCTGTGAAGTCACTCACCGCCAATGGGTGCAGGGATTTTGGGGGCAACTGGTGGCGCTGAAGATGCAGAAGCGCACGAAAATCGGTCGGGAAGCGCGCTTCCAATTCGGCCTTTCACGGCCGGATGAAATGGAGAACTGGGGAGAAGGGATCAGGTTCCTGGGAGACTGGTTTTACATGGACGATGACCATCCTAAGATCGGATGGATGCGGATTTTCAGGAACTGGAAAATATTCCGAACTGCCCAATACACTGCCCACTATCGCTTTGGGGATTAAATTCACAAAGATAATCCAAAATTGGGATCAGTAAGGGGTTGGCTTTCAGGTCAATCGCAAAATCGAAAAATGATCCTATGATTGGGAAAATCAGAATTCAACCAAAGCCTTTGTGAGTCCAAGAAATCCCCGATCTCGCCGACGTCCTTGTCGGCGAAAAAGCCTAATCAAAAATTTTCGCTATACTTTAGAGAATTTACACTCAGGAGTATGCTTTTCTTTTTTCAACCCGCAACGAGGACGTTGCGGGGATCGGATTTGATTGGGTTCGACCTCCTCCTAATCGAGGAGAGACGCAGAGGTTCATTACTACGAGTGTAGAAAAATCCTTGTTCGCTAATTATCCCATGCCTCCGGGCTGTGATTTGTGAAGATACAACACAAAATTTGACATCAGACTTAACGATTGCCCTGGGTTGGCTTTCGATTTATTTGGAAAAAGTACGGACTTAGATAATCCCCAGGATCTCCAAAACGACCAGGATTAACACGATCACGAGCAGCGTATGGATCCAGCCGCCGGTGCGGGGGAAGCCGGAGCTGATGCGGTTCCCAAAGGCACCCAACAGCCACAGAATGAAGATGATCACAATAATCGTCCACAACATAAGTATCTCCTTTTGATTTATCTTTCTTATTTTTAATGGTACCTAAATCGGAGGGAAAATCAAAAACTATTCTGGACTTACCTCATCCGCCATAGAAGATCACTCAGCGTGAAACCCCCTAAAACTTTCTATCTATGCCAGAGAGAGAGTCCCATTACACAAGATTTCCGTTTTTTCATAGGAATGAGACATCAATCGTTGGCGTGAAGTGCAGCGTTATTGTGATCTAGATGAGTCGTGACGGATTGTTTATCTCCCCCTCACCTACATCCCCTCCCTTCAAGCGGGGGGAAAGTGAGAAGGACAGCAAACCAAGGTGAGTACTTTCAGCTTTATGCTAACCCAGTGACATCGTTTCGCCGTCCTTTATTGCGATGGTCTATGGGGCGGCCACATTTTATCCAGGAAGTGATCGAGCGCCTGCAAATATTTCTCCGGCGCATCCCGGAAAAGCTCTGCATGCTCGCAGCCCTCAAACAGCATAACCTCCCCCTGGTGGGCAGCCTCCGCCAGCTGAATGCCGTGGGTAACGGGCACGGTTTCATCGCTCTGGCTGTGTAAAACCAGCACCGGCCTGGGCGGCATCGTCGCCAGTTCCTCAGCAGGCTTAACATTGCGTAAATCAAAGCGGTACATCAACTGCCACATCATAAACGTGCTAGGGAGCAAGAATAGAGGCAATCCGCTCTCCTTACGCCAGTTAGGCCGCACCAGCGCTTCCAAATCCGCAAAGGTGCTGTCCAGCACCAACCCGCCGATTGAAGGCTCCGCATAGGCCGCGCCAACCGCGGCAGCCCCGCCCAGGGAGATCCCCAAAACAGCGATTTGCCCCGGTGCGAAGCCCTCGTCACGCAAGAAGTCCACACCGCCCAGCACATCCCTGCGCTCAAAGACCCCCCAGGTGTAGCGCTTGCCTTCGCTCTCACCATGACCGCGCAGGTCCAGCGCCAAAACCGCCAATCCTCGGTGGTACAGCTCAGCCGCCAGGGCCGGCAGCCGGCCCGAGATGGCATTTTGCTTGCTCGCATCCCGGCCGTGTACAAGGATCATCGCCTGGTGGGATTTTGAATTGGGGAGATACCAGCCGGCCAACATAAAATTATCCCCCCTGGAACGAAATTGAACCCTTCGAAAGGCCAGCCCAAAGGTTTCTGGGGTAGCGTCGTACTGGGGATGGTCCCCCACCCGGGTCATGGTCACCGCCGCGATCAACCCCACGCTGAAATAAAGGACGAGAAGGGCTATCAAGGTCAACAATATCCAATCGAGGAAGGGCATCTGAACCTACCGATCTGGAAAATAGTGAAGATTCATTTGATCCTGCAATGGAACCAACTGCTAAACCAGCCTGTCGCGTTTGCCGGATAATGCTTGCTTTTCTGAATCAGTTAAGAATGCGATCCTGAGGGCATTCTGCTGCGCCTTGCGCGTATCCTCTGGGGTCAATCCTGCCTTTTCCACAGCATAGCGATACTCATCTTTCAAGGTCACAGGGCTGATCCCCGGATCATCAGTGTTGATCGTGGCCAGCAAGCCCACATCCAAAAAGGTTTTAAGGGGGTGTTCAGCATAGCTCGGAACCGTATTGGTATGAACGTTGCTGGTCAGGCTGGTCTCGATGCCGATCTGCTGCTCGCGCATGAAGTCGACCAGGTTGGGATCTTCCAAGATACGCACAGCATGGCCGATCCGGACCGCCCCCAGGTCCTGGATGGCATGCCAAACGCTCTCCGGTCCGGCGGATTCGCCGGCATGGACGGTAATCCCCCAGCCGGCGTCGCGTGCTTGTTTGAAATGGTCAGTGAACCACTCCGCCGGGAAGCCGGCCTCATCCCCGGCCAGGTCCAGGCCAACGATGTCATCCTGGAATGCCAGCAAGGCGCTTAATTCCTGAAGGCCAACCTCCACGCCATAGGTCCGGCTGATGATCCCCAGCAGATTGGCGCGAAGCTGAGTTCGTTCCTCAAGCCCTTCCGCCACCCCCGCGATCACCGCTTCCACCACACCCTGAGGGTCCAGTCCGTGCGGCTTGGCCATGAAGACCGGGCTGAAACGCAGCTCAATATAGTCAATGCCTTCAGCCGCGGCATCCAGCACATTCTCGTAAGCAACCCGCCGGCAGGCGTCATAATCTACAAAGATCGACACCATCCACTCGAACTTTTTAAAGTAAGCCATGATATCCGGCAGCGATTGGGTCACCTGGATGTGCGGGCGCAGACCTTCCAGCGTATCAGAGGGCAGGGGAAGACCATGGGCCTGCCCCAATTCGAGGATCGTTTCCAGCCGCACGCTGCCGTCAAGGTGGCGGTGCAGGTCTATCAGCGGTAAATCAGAGTGGATCATCCCTCAACCCTTTCTTGTGATAATTGCCTGAAGTATATGGATTATAAATGATTTCTGCTGCGTGGAATCCCCAACAAGAAGCGTTATAATTGCCTCAGAAAAACAACCCATGAGGAGAGACCATGTCCACCATTCATCATTTTGCCGGAGACGCCGCCCAATCCGACTATCACTGGGAAGGGGTTGAACCTGACCTCATTCATACTCAAGAGGTGCAAGGCATCCTCAAGCACGTCCTGGTCGGCCCGCGGGAGGGCGCGCCATCCTTTGTGATACGCTACTTCCAGGTCCCGCCTGGTGAGCAGACCTTCTTTCACACCCATGATCATGAGCACGGTATGCTGATCTTACACGGCCAGGCTCAAATCCAAATCAAGCAAGAACGAACTGAGCTTTCGCCATTGGATGCGATCTTCGTCTCTGGTGGGGACCTGCACCGGGTGATTAACACCGGGGAAGACGCGTTGGGTTTCATTTGCGTCATCCCGAAATTGGCGCCATCAACTTAAACAAATCGAGTTCATCAAAGAAAGGAAACAGCATGCAAATCGGCGTTCTCACCGTCCTCTACGGCCAACTGCCCTTCAACCAGGTGCTCGATAAAGTACGCGCCATGGGCATCACGGCTGTCGAAATCCCCCTGGGGACCTACTCCAAGAACACCCACCTAGACCTGGACCGTTTACTAGAGAACAAAGCGGACCGTGAAGCATACCTACGCGAATTAAACGACCGGGAGATGACCATCAGCGCGCTGAGCTGCCACGGCAACCCGATCCACCCCGACCCGCAGACAGCAAATAATGCCGACGATATCTTTCGCAAGACCGTTCAACTGGCAATGCTCCTGGAGGCGCCGGTAGTGAACACCTTTTCCGGTCTCCCCGCAGGGTGCAAAGGCGACCAGATGCCCAATTGGGTCACCTGCCCCTGGCCGCCGCATTTTTTAGAGATTCTTAAATACCAATGGGACGAGGTGGCCATCCCCTACTGGAAGGATGCAGCGGCCTTTGCTGAAGATCACGGCATCAAGATCGGGATTGAAATCCACCCCGGGATGCTGATCTACAACGTTGAGACGATGCTGCGGATGCGGGAAGCTGCCGGGCCGGCGCTGGGGGTCAACTTCGATCCCAGCCATCTCTTCTGGAACGGGGTTGATCCGATTGCCGCGGTCCGGAAACTGGGGGACGCCATCCACCACGTGCACGGCAAGGACTGCTACGTGGACGCAGCCAATATTGCCGTCAACGGCTGCAACGACCACAAGCCCTACGACCAGATCGCCGATCGCAGCTGGACCTTCCGCACGATCGGCTACGGGCATGACCTGAAATTCTGGAAGGATTTCGTCAGCGCCCTTAGGTTGGTTGGCTATGATCATGTCATCTCCATCGAGCATGAAGATGCCTTAATGTCCGTGGATGAGGGCCTGGCCAAAGCGGTCGCCGTGCTAAAAGAAGCGGTGATCACTGAAGCGCCCGGAGAGATGTACTGGGTCTAGCATGCCAACTGCACAACAAGCCCTGCTGTGCATGGATGTGGACGGCACGCTGATCGACGCAGCTGAAACCATCCACCCGCAGGATGTGGCGCTGCTGAAGGCCTTTCCAAAAACGATCCAGCCAGTGTTGACGACTGGGCGGAGCCTGTCCGGCGCCAAAGCCGTCCTGCGCCAAAACGGCCTGTTCACCGAGACGACCCTCCCCCTGCCAGGGGTCTACATGAACGGCGGCGCAGCCTACCTCCCGGGGGAAACCCTCTGCGATCAGCACAGTTTCTCACCCCAAACCCATCAATCCCTGCTGGACCTTGCCGGCGCCTATCCCAGCGCTGCCTTCAGCTTCTTTTCCCTAAGAAAGGTTTTTCTGGTCAACGCCAACGATTTTGCCAGGCATATTTCCCGCATTCATTACCTGGAGGCCGAAGAGATCGATGCTGGCGGCCTTTGTGAAGAGATCATTAAATTGATGGTCCTCGATCAGGAACAAGCCATCCTGGCGGAGATCAAAGCGGAGATCGAGGGATGGGCAGTGGAAAGCGCTTTCAGCCTGCCCTATGCCCTGGAGGTCAACCCGCCGGGGATCAACAAGGCCGGGAGCCTAAAAACCCTGCTGGCCGCCCTGCACCTTGAGGGTCTGCCGGTTTACGCCCTTGGCGATGGAGAAAATGACCTGCCGCTTTTTCGGCTCTCCCAGCGCAGTTTCGCCCCTTCCACGGCGCATCCGGCGATCCTTGGGGCAGCCGATCAGGTCATTGAACGCGAACAGGACGGGCTCTTGGGGCCCGTCCTTGATATGATCTCAGGGGTGTCTTAAAATGTTTATCCAAACCGGCCGGAGATATAATCCTCGGTCAGTTTTTTCTCCGGGAAGGTGAAGACATCCGAGGTTTCCCCATATTCCACCAGGTAACCGGCCCGATTTTCATCCATGTTGAAAAACGCTGTGTTATCAGAGGCACGCGCGGCCTGCTGCATGTTGTGAGTCACGATGATGATGGTGAAATCCTTCTTCAATTCCTGGATCAGTTCTTCGATCTTCAAAGTAGCGATCGGGTCTAACGCCGAAGCCGGTTCATCCATCAAGAGTACATTTGGGGATACTGCCAGGGCCCGGGCAATGCACAGACGCTGCTGTTGGCCCCCGGATAAAGCCAACCCGCTTTGATCCAAAATATCTTTAACTTCATCCCATAAGGCGGCCTGCCGGAGAGAGTTCTCCACCAGCTCATCCAGATTGCCTTTGTACCGGGCCACTTTTCGCGCCCCCCAGGCAATATTCTCATAAATACTTTTAGGAAATGGGTTGGGCTTTTGAAAAACCATACCGATATGCCGTCTGACTTCAACCGGATCGATAGCATCATCAATGATATTGACTCCGTTAAAAACCAGGGTTCCGCTGGCGTGATATTCGGGGATCAGTTCATTCATGCGATTAAAAGCTCTGAGGATTGTGCTTTTTCCACAACCAGATGGTCCAATGATTGCCGTAATCTTGTTTCGTTCCAGCTTAAGATTGATATCCTTAACCGCCTGGAAATCCCCATAAAATAAATTCAAGTCTTTGGCTTCAAAAACGTAGCGGCCATTACTGGTTTCTGGGTTCGAACTGGCCATTTATAATCTCCGTGAATACTTGTTTCGTAACAAAACTGCGACAGCATTCATTGAAAGCAACAAAATTAGCAAGACAATGATGGCTCCTGCGGCAATATTGCGAAACACATCTTGTGGACGGGCTGTCCATTGATAAATCTGGATAGGCAGGGTGGTAAACTTCGAAAAGGGCCCATCCGGGTCAAAGGTAATGAAGGTCGATGCTCCCACAACCACCAAAGGAGCAGTCTCGCCAATCGCCCGGGAAATTGCCAATATCGTCCCTGTCAGAATTCCCGAAATGGCGCTGGGCAGGACATGGTTCCAAATGGTCTGCCAGCGAGTAGCGCCCATGCCGTAGCTTGCCTGCCGCAATGCGTTTGGCACGGCTTTGATCGCCTCCTGAGAATTTATGATGATGAGCGGAAGGATAAGCAATCCCAGGGTCAGCCCAGCGGACAGGATCGTCCGGCCATTGGCTGTTGTTGGATCTGTATAGCCAAAAGCTGCTCCGCTGGTAATGATATTAAGCAAACGCACAAATACAGCCAAACCTAAAATACCATAAATAATCGATGGGACACCAGCAAGATTATTAATATTGGTATGAATAACCCGGTTAATGAAATTATCTTTTGCATACTCCTGCAAGTAAATCGCCGCGCTCACACCGATCGGAAATGAGAACAAAATCGCGATAAAGATCGTCCACAGCGATCCTAATACGGCCGTTCTAACGCCTGCATTGATCGCATTGGCAGACTGCGGCCTGGTAATAAAGCTGGGTGTGATCCAACTTTTAAAAATCAAATCTGCTTCCGGGTATTTCTCTAGCATTTCCTGCCGGATCGTTTCAACTTGAAAGAGAGATTCATATAAAGTCCACTGCTCAACCGGACTAGGGTTTACCACCCGCTCAAGGACAAGAATGTAAACGTCTTCTCGAGAACGCTCTTCCCAGGGCATTTCACTCTCAAAACGACGCATGAGTCCTTTTGATACATGGTCACCAAGTACAGTGACAAGGTCTTCCTTGGGCAGCGATTCAATAGGTACGCCGTTGATGGCTAATTCCTCTGGATGGATTTCATTTTCCAGGGCGATATAACCGAAAGCATTGTTGACAATATTCAACAGCAGTACTGTTAGCGCAACAATCCCGATAAGTGTAGAAGCTGCAAAGACCACCTGCCAGATTTTCCCAACCAGATGCCGTTTAGATAAATTATTTGTTTTCTCAAAATTCCCATTCTTGGCTTCTGCAGCAAGAGGAAATTCTTTTTCCGGTATCGCACTCATCAATAAACCCTCCGGAATTTCCTAACAATCCATTGACTGATCACATTCAAGGTCAGCGTCATAAAGAATAAAAGCAAGCCAATTGCAAAAATACTGTTGTAATCCAGCGAATCATAGCTGAGGTCTCCCCCGCTGATCCGAACGATATGCCCAGTCATCGTCTCAGCCGCTTTAAAGGGGTTGAAAGTAAAATTCGGCCCAGCACCCGCCGCGATCGCCACAATCATGGTTTCACCGATTGCGCGAGATATGGCGACAATAAAGGCAGCCGCGATTCCTGAAAGCGCCGCTGGCACCACGACGCGAATTGCTGTTTCAAATTTGGTCGCGCCCAATCCATAGGATGCCTCCCGCAAAGCATTGGGGACCGCGCTGAGCGCGTCTTCGCTCATCGAGCTCACCAATGGAATGATCAAGATACCAATCACGATTCCCCCTGAAGCAGTGTTGTAGATTTCGACCACATCCGGACCTAAAATTTGCCTGAGCAAGGGCGTCATAAAAGTCAGGGCAAAATATCCATAAACAACGGTCGGGATGCCGGCTAATATCTCCAAGATGGGCTTCAAGATGCTGCGAATGCGATGGCTTGCATATTCACTTAAGAAGATGGCAACGCTCAAGCCAACCGGGAGCGCCACCGCAATTGCAATCACGCTGGTCATTAGGGTCGCATTAACCAATGCCCAAATTCCAAACTTGCCGATTTGTGGATTCCACTCCGTTTCCCCAAAGAATTTCTTTAAGGTAACCTGAGTTGCTTTTTCAATCGCCGTTCCCTCAGCATGAAATTCTGGCTGTGTACCTTCAACGCCGCGCTCAACCCTTAAACCGGCGTCGCCGAGAATTTCAACGATCCGCATTTCTTCATTGCGTAAGCGAATTAAGTCCCCTTTCTCTAAGGTTGCACCCGTTTCACTCATTTCGAATTCTATGAAACCAGGTTCGATATCCTGAGTGATGATCCTGTTGCTTCTTTCCCACTGTTTACGCGTGAAGAACAGCATGGATTCCGCCCCAAGCTCATAGACAATGCCAAGCGTTACTAAAATTGAGATTGCACCAGCGAGGAACAACAACACTTGAATGATTGTTTCTCCGGTGCGTCTTTTCTTCTTCAGATTCATTCGCTTACTCTCAATACTCAACCTGTGGATGAATTTTTCAAGCAATAATGACTGTGGATCTTCTTTCGAATTGATGACCAGCAAGAATGATCTTGCTGGTCATCTTCTTTTTAGGGTTAACCTGAACTCAATCCATTCTCGAGCAAGTTCCCGGTTTACCGCTCTTTATTATAAACACTTATTCGACTGCGTCCAACCAGGCCTGGCGTGCATTGTCCAGCACCTGTTCGTTGGCGGGGAAGTAGCCCACATCAACAATTTCTTCATTGACAAAGGTCAGCACAAAGTTCAGGTAGGCCGCCACCTGCGGTTTCTCCTGCATGATGGTTGCGTCTGAGTACATGAACAATGGGCGAGACAGCGGGTAGGTGTTGTTGTCAACATTTTCCTGCACCGGCTCCACACCGTCAATCGATAGGATTTTCAAGGTGTCTTGGTTTTCAGCATAGTAGGCGTACCCAAAATAGCCAATGGCATAGGGGCTGCCCAGGATGCCCTGCACCAGCACGTTGTCATCTTCACTCAACTGCGTGTTGCTGGCCTGCAAATGCGGCTCTTCGTTTTCGTCAAACACAACTTCAACAAAGAAGTCAAAGGTGCCGCTGTCTGTGCCGGGGATGTAGCGCAAAATCTCTTCTTCCGGCCATTCGGGATTCACATCGGCCCAGGTCTCGTAACCTTCACCGAAGATCATCGCCAGTTCTTCCATGGTCGCATCGGTCAGAAAATCGTTCTCCTGGCTGATGGTCACCGCCAGCGCATCCGTGCCCACCCGGAATTCAATCGGTGTGCGCCCGATGGCTTCACAGCTGGCGACTTCTTCGTCTTTGATCGGGCGGCTGGCATTGGAGACATCGGTTTCGCCCACTTCACAGAAGCGCTCAAAACCACCGCCAGAGCCGATGCTGTCAATTGTGATATTGCCAGCAAAGCCTTCGTCCTCAAAGCGTTCCGCCATGCGTTCTGCCAGCGGGAACACCGTGGAGCTGCCTGCGGTCACGATATCTCCGCTGAGTTCCAGGGGATTGACCTCGGGGAGCATTGTCCCGGATGCAGGTGCTTCTTCCTCTGCTTCT
>CAZLEK010000023.1:0-10465 GCA_964558525.1 uncultured Candidatus Brevefilum sp. | reverse complement strand
GGGATTGACCTCGGGGAGCATTGTCCCGGATGCAGGTGCTTCTTCCTCTGCTTCTGCTTCCGTTTCGCCTTGCACTGCGTCCAACCAGGCCTGGCGTGCATTGTCCAGCACCTGTTCGTTGGCGGGGAAGTAGCCCACATCAACAATTTCTTCATTGACAAAGGTCAGCACAAAGTTCAGGTAGGCCGCCACCTGCGGTTTCTCCTGCATGATGGTTGCGTCTGAGTACATGAACAATGGGCGAGACAGCGGGTAGGTGTTGTTGTCAACATTTTCCTGCACCGGCTCCACACCGTCAATCGATAGGATTTTCAAGGTGTCTTGGTTTTCAGCATAGTAGGCGTACCCAAAATAGCCAATGGCATAGGGGCTGCCCAGGATGCCCTGCACCAGCACGTTGTCATCTTCACTCAACTGCGTGTTGCTGGCCTGCAAATGCGGCTCTTCGTTTTCGTCAAACACAACTTCAACAAAGAAGTCAAAGGTGCCGCTGTCTGTGCCGGGGATGTAGCGCAAAATCTCTTCTTCCGGCCATTCGGGATTCACATCGGCCCAGGTCTCGTAACCTTCACCGAAGATCATCGCCAGTTCTTCCATGGTCGCATCGGTCAGAAAATCGTTCTCCTGGCTGATGGTCACCGCCAGCGCATCCGTGCCCACCCGGAATTCAATCGGTGTGCGCCCGATGGCTTCACAGCTGGCGACTTCTTCGTCTTTGATCGGGCGGCTGGCATTGGAGACATCGGTTTCGCCCACTTCACAGAAGCGCTCAAAACCACCGCCAGAGCCGATGCTGTCAATTGTGATATTGCCAGCAAAGCCTTCGTCCTCAAAGCGTTCCGCCATGCGTTCTGCCAGCGGGAACACCGTGGAGCTGCCTGCGGTCACGATATCTCCGCTGAGTTCCAGGGGATTGACCTCGGGGAGCATTGTCCCGGATGCAGGTGCTTCTTCCTCTGCTTCTTCCGGCGCATCCACTGAGTCCTCTTCCTCCTCGACGACCTGCGGCTCAGTGGCTTCAACAGCTGGCTCCGTGACGGTGTCTGGGGCGCATGCAGTGAATAGAACTGCAAGCACCGTGATCAAGATTGAAACAAACAACAATTTACGACGCATTTTTTCTCCTTTTTGAGAATGAACTAAGATATTGTCCGACAATCCCATCTTATCATTCCCCATTTAACGGGGAAGCAATTCTAAATTAACAAGTTGTCAAACCCTGGTTAAATTATTTCCTTTTTTTAATCTTGTCTCGTTTCCCGACCAGAATAATTGAGGGAAACATCGCATACGTTGAAAAGATTACAATATCCCCAATTGCCCAAAGCTGGGATTCGATCATCCGGGTAACCAATTCTTGCCATGATCAGCCTGGTAATCTTGCTGTAGATTTTTATCAAGGAGAAGGGAAAGCCACTATACCGGTGTGAAACGAGATGCTTAAATGATTGCGCTGGTGTTATCAGGGGGTTTTCCACTGAGAACACCAGCGCTAATGGTATTGTTTTTATCAACGAAAATCAATCACTCAAAGCCTTTCACTGGCAGGTTTTACGCCGACTCCCACGCCGTATGAAAGGTTCCCTCCTTATCAACCCGCCGGTAGGTATGCGCCCCAAAATAATCCCGCTGGGCCTGGGTCAGGTTGGCCGGCAGCCTGGCTGACCGCAAGGCGTCAAAATAACCCAAGGCGGAACTGAGGGCATAAACCGGGATCCCCAACGAGACGGCCGTCGAGATCACGTAACGCATGGCCCCCTGTCGGTGCAGGACGGTCCCCCGAAAATCTGCATCAAACAGCAGGTTCTCCAGGCTTTCACTGCGATCGTAAGCGCGCATGATGTCATCCAACAAATCCGCCCGGATGATGCAGCCCGCCCGCCAGATCTTGGCGATCTTCTGCATATCCAGGTTGTATGCATACTCTTGGGATGCCAGTGCCATCAGGCTGAATCCCTGCGCGTAAGCAAGTATCATCCCAGCATACAGCGCTTCTTTCACGGCATTAATCAGCTGCTGTGCATCACCTTTAAATTCAGGATCCGGTCCCTTGAGGCTCTCGCTGGCTTCGAGCCGCAGTTCCTTCATCCCCGAGATGATCCGGCTGGCAACCGCCGCGTTGATGGTGTGGGTGGCCGCACCCAGATCCAGCGCGTTCTGGCTGGTCCATTTGCCAGTGCCTTTCTGTTTGGCTTCATCTAAAATGACGTCCAGGATCGGCTTTCCTGTTTCAGGATCTCCAGTTTTAAAAATATCCGAGGTAATTTCCACCAGATAGGAAGCCAGCACACCCTCATTCCATTCTTCAAACAAATGACCCAATTCTGGGGATGATAAATTCAAGCCGCGATCTAACAGGTCATAAACCTCTGCGATCAACTGCATGATCGCATATTCAATCCCATTGTGGACCATTTTGACATAGTGCCCTGCCCCACCTGGCCCCATGTAATCCACACAGGGTTCACCATCCGCTGCCTTGGCTGCAGCCGCAGTAAAGATCGCTTCAATCGCCTCCCAGGCCTGGAGGTCTCCGCCCGGCATGATGCTGGGGCCGTGCAGCGCCCCCTCTTCGCCGCCTGAGATTCCCGCTCCCATGTAGAGAATGCCGTCCTTCTTGAGCTCTTCAATCCTGCGTTCCGTATCTTCAAAAAATGAGTTCCCGCCGTCAATCAGAATGTCCCCCTCCTCAAGCTGCGGCAAGACATCATTGATGACGTAATCCACCGCCGGGCCGGCTTTAACCATCAGGATGATTTTCCGAGGTCGCTCAAGCATCTCGGCCAGTTCCTCGTAGGAATAGGCGCCGATGATCGGCTTGTCCTTTGCTGGGCCCTTCAAAAAATCCACGGTTTTGGCATCGGTCCGGTTGTAAACTGCCACGGGGAAGCCCTTGTTGGCAATATTCATTGCTAGGTTGCGCCCCATGACACCCATGCCGACCACGCCAAATTGTGCCTTTTCCATATGTTCTCCTCGTCCTGATCTCTTTTAGTTGGATTGTACCCGATACAGGCGCTCGCCAGCCTGTTTGACCAACAGCAGTCCCTGATCCTCACGTCCCTCCCAGGCGCTCAGGTGGATGGATTCGGGATCCTGGAAACCCAAGTTGATCTGCCGGCAGGTTTTTTCCGGTATGCCCGTGGCCAGCGTCACCTGGATCCTGGGGGTTTCCCGACCCGTTTCAGCGTCATAAGTTCCCAAGCCCTTCACATGGGTTGAATGCGCCAAAACCGCCCAAGGAATGTGTTGGTACTGCTCCCACTGCTTGAGGAAATAATCCCGGACGTGGTACCCAACCTGCCGGATCAGGTCGCCGTGGCTCTGGCTGATCTGCCGCAGGTGTGGGGCGTAAAGGATCACCTCACCCCCATCGGCGATCACCGGTTCGACTTTATACATGCCCTTGCCGCCCACCCACAGCTCAGCATACATTTCCGGCAGCACGGCCAGGGCACGCTGGTAGGTGCGGCCGGTATAAACAATGTGTTTTTTAGCGCTCAGCGCAGAGGCCCCTTCCCAGGCGTCCTCTGGGGTCCCAAAGAATGCGCCGAAGACGCCCTGCTGATCGAGCACGAAGGCCAGGCAAGATTTTGGGCGCTCGATGAAGGCAGCTGCCCGATCCACCACCGCCCGGATGGGCGTGTAGCCCGAGCCGTTCACGCGCAGATTAGTGAACAACGCGCCCAGCCAATGGGTAATATGGATGATCTCCGGCCCGCTGATACCAGGAAAGAAATACTTGTTCCCACCTGAAAACCCGATCACCTCGTGGGGAAACACAGGCCCGCAGATCAGGAGATGATCATACTCAAAAATGCGCTGGTTGATGCGCACGCACAAGGGTTCGCTCAGCTGCCCTTCTGTCAGGGCGCGCATCTCTTCACCGGAGATCACGCCAATCTCACGCAGGGTCTCAGGTTGATCCCATGTATGATTGTAAACGTGATGCGCCTTGATCTTGCCATCCCTCACCGGATGGCCAAACAGGTGGGAAAGACTGCTCTCATCCAGGGGTGGATGGGTGCCGAGGGCGACGATAAAATCCAGCGCACTGACCCGGCCTTCTAAGGCCTCAACCAGCGACTCAAATACCAAAGGCAGGGGCATGGTTCGGGTCTGGTCAGGCGCCAGGGCCAGGACCCGCTTTCCTGCCAGATCCAGCGACTGGACGCTGTTGGCAATAAATTCCCGCACATCGTCAGGGGCAAGGATCCCATCCAGTTTGATCAATTGTTTGTTAATCATAGACGACTCTTCTTCAAAAAATGAAACTTCAATGACGCGCCTGGGCTTCAGGCATTTGTACCCTTTTAGATCTCAGCCCCAACATGGGCCGCCTTGAAAGGGCTGGCAGGATGACAAGCTCAACACTGCTCCCCAAAACAATCCGGTCGTCTAATTATATAATTAAAAACCCCCTGCGATGCCGGGGGTTGTTTGCAACATGCATTGAAAGCTTACAATTTGACAACCGAGTTTTCTACGCCCATTTCGCCCGGGGCGTAAGCATCTGCCTCCCAGTCATTTTCCCATCGATTCCCATCGAGGTGGTACCGGAACTGATAGTCCCGACCGGCATCCAGCGTCAGCGCGGTGTAAAAGGTGCCATCTTTCCTTTTTTTCATTGGGTTCGCTGAAACGTCCCAACCATTGAAGTCGCCAACCAAATACGCTGTATCAGCATCCACATCAGCCGGCAAATAGAACCAGACACGGACTCGGTTTCCACTTTTATAAACATGCTTTTTCAACATTGTTTCCTCGCTTTCCTGAGAAATCGACACCTTCATATTACCATAATTGGATTGAGGCTGTCTGAACAAGTCAGGATGCCGCTAATTGGATCTCCCTCAGAAACGGGCTAATCGCAAAGTCTGGCCAATCATCTTCGGCTTGTATCTCTCCAAAAAATTCTCGGGGGGATGGGGGAACACATTCGCAAGGTTTCTCCCCTTGCCAGAGAATTTTCCCTGTGTAGGCCCCGCGATCAATAAGGGGGCTGTGTGGCAAAATCCGCTCTCCGCAAGGTCCGCGAGGTGGGATGACCATAAGCAAAGTTCCCTCCTGGGATCGGACCCTGAAAAGGCAAACCGTCGTTTTCGATGGACCATTTTCACCGCCAAAGAAGCCCACGAGATCAGGAAATGACTGAACTGAAAAGGGCATCCATTGGATCCTGCAAACAGCACTTCCCTCCTGGTTGATTGATTTTTCATTTGTCCTGCCGATGGAATGGCCTAATCGACCACCCCGTAGAAAAGGGGCAAAGGGTCCACATCTGCCTCAACAATGGCGACAGCCTCTGACAATTTCTTCTTTGCTTGTGCCAGTGTGTTCTCATCTCGGGCGTGCAGCGTCAATATGGGCTGACCTCGTTCAACCGCATCACCCACCTTCACATGAACCATGATCCCCACTGCAAGATCGATGGCCTGGCCCTTTTTTGTGCGGCCGGCGCCCAGCACAACCGCCGTTTCGCCCACTTTTCGGGCATGCACTTCGGACACAAAACCGCTGTCTTGTGCTTTGAGGGTGGATCTGATCGGGGCTTCCGGCAGTTTGGAGGGATCATTGAGCACAGACACATCCCCGCCCTGGGCCTGGACCAGTTTTTGTAAATACTCAAAACCGGAACCGGATTCGATTGATTCTTTTGCCATTTGATGGGCGGTGTGCTTTGAATCCGCTTTTTTTCCCAGGACCAGCATCAGGCTGGCGATTTCCAGGCAGTGTTCTTTAAAATCCCGCGGCCCTTGCCCCTGCAGGGTCTGGATTGCTTCCTTCATCTCCAGGGCGTTGCCCACGGCTTCGCCCAGCGGCTGGTTCATATCCGATAAAACCGCCGCCACATGCCGGCCTGAAAGTTCGCCAATCGAGACCATCAAAGTGGCCAGTCGGCGGGCCTGCTCAACAGAGGTCATAAAAGCGCCGTTTCCGGCTTTAACGTCCAGCAGGATCGCCTGGGCGCCAGCCGCGATCTTCTTGCTCATGATCGAGGAGGCGATCAGGGGGATCGATTGAACCGTGCCGGTCACATCCCGGAGGGCATACAGCTTTCCATCGGCAGGCGCCAGATCCATGCTCTGACCGGTCAGCACCATTCCCAGGGATTCCAATTGGTGCAGGAATTCTTCTTTAGAAAGGTCCGTCCGGTAGCCCGGGATGGATTCCAGTTTATCCAGTGTGCCGCCGCTGAATCCCAGCCCCCGGCCGGACATCTTGCCTACCGGCAGTCCGCAGGCTCGCACCATGGGCACAACTGCCAAAGAGGTTTTGTCACCCACCCCGCCTGAAGAATGTTTGTCCACGGCAATATCCACCACGGCGCGCAAATCAAGGGTTTCGCCGCTCTCAGCCATGGCCAAGGTTAAGTGGGTGGTCTCTTCAGGGGTCATCCCCCTGAGCACAACCGCCATCGCCCAGGCTGCCGCCTGATAATCGGGGATCTCCCCAGACGCATACCCCTGGATAAAGAAATCGATTTCATTCCTGGTGAGACTACCGCCATCACGTTTCTTTTCAATAATTTCAACAGCTCGCATAAGCGCCTCCACTAATTATTCTACCGGAATCAAAACGCCGTAAGGCAGTTGTGAACCTTACGGCGGTAAAAATAAAGACGCAAAAATGATCAGACGGGGATCACGGTGACCTTGCGGTGCGGGTCTTCACCAACGCTCTCCGTTTTGACGTGTGGATTATCGCGCAATTCCAGATGGACGATCCGGCGTTCGTTTGGCGGCATGGGTTCCAAGGACTGCTTACGGCCGGTGCTGGCCACCTGTTCTGCGATCCGGTCGGCCAGCCTGCGCAGCTCATCTTCCCGACGCTGGCGGTAATGCTGAACATCTATCTGCAGGGGCACCCAGCGCCCCAACTCACGTCCAACGACCAGGCTGGTGATGTATTGAAGGGCATTGATCGTTTCTGATTTCGTGCCAATCAGGAAGCTCAGGTCATTTCCTTCGATATCAATTAATACTGGCTGGACTCGGTTGTTATCGCTGCTGCCCAACCTAACCGTGACCTTTGCATCGACTCGCATCTTCTCAAGGATAATGTTGATGGTCTCCCTGGAGATGCTGACCTCTTCGGGTTCTTCAGCGCCTGGTTTGGCTGCTTCAGATCCGGGCGGCAGTTCTTCCGGGGTTGTCGCCAGCTCAGCCGCTTCACTTCTTTCATGCACCGGCTTGATCTTTAAGGCCACCCGGGCCTGGCGGATCCCTAATCCTAACAACCCTTTCTTGCCTTCATCCAGCACTTCGATATCCACATCCTCCTCGGCTAAACCAAGTTCGTGCAAGCCTTTCTCAATTGCTTCCTCTACTGAAGGGGCGATCACTTCCAGTTTCGTTCTTTCTTCTGACATGGTTCCCTCGCAACTATTCAACTGGTGAGACGAGATACATTCCTATCGGTTTTTCTTACGTTTCGGGCGTTTCCGCTTGGGTAAGGTTCGTGTCGCTGACCCTTCTGCTTCAGCTACTGTCGCTTCTTCCTCAGGTTCTGCCGCATCTTCAACCTTGGCATCCACCACGACTGGCTGGCGTTTATCCGGCTGCGCGCCTTCCTTTTTCTTTAAGAACGGAAAAAGATTCGACCAGTTTGCCCTTCCTAAAATGGCGTACTGGAAAATACCAAACACGTTGCTGGTCAGGAAGTACAGCGCCAGGCCGGAGGCCAGAGAATAGGCCATAAAGCCCATCAACACCGGCATATAGATGCTCATCGATTTACTGATCATCGCGCTCTGGTCGTTTGCGCCCGATGACGGGGGTTGAATCAGGCGGGACTGAAGAAACGTTGTGGCAACCACCAGGATTGCCAGGAATGGGATGGCAATTCCAAAGACGGTCAACCGTTCAGGCTGCCCCAGGTCCATCCACAAGAATTGGTTTTCTAAGGGAAGCAGCTTGGCAGCATCAACCAATCCGGGGTAAATCACCTGTTCCAGTCTGAAAAGCTCGTAAGGTGAAGCAGCCATTGCGCGGGTCACGCTTTGATACAGGCCCAGGATGATCGGCAGTTGGATCAAAGTTGGCAGGCAGGAGCCCAGAGGTTTAATCCCCTTTTCCTGGTAGAGCTTCATCTGTTCTTGGGCCAGCTTCTCCCGGTCGTTCTTATATTTTTCCTGCATTTTCTTATACCGGGGGTCTTCTTGCAGGTCCTGCATGGCTTTGGTGGCCTTAAATTGCTGAACCGTCAGGGGATGCGTCAACAATCGGATCAGGATGGTGAACAGGATAATGGAGATACCAAAATTACTGACCAGTGAATTGATCAATAACAATACGTTTACAAAGGGTTGAATGACGATCGTTTGCCACATAAAAGTTTCCTCTAATTCTCAGGGGTGGTGGACCAAAGCTGAACACCGGATAAATTAAAACCGTACAACAGGTTTTCGCCATTGACCGTCCCCGCAACGATCATTTCATCGTTGGCAACCGGTTCTTGAAAGCTTTCCCCAGCCAGGGTCGCTTCCCATTTAGGGCTGCCGTCGAAATTAAACACCTTGACCAAACCTTCGCTGGTCCCCAGCGCAAATCCATCACTGATGGCGGAGATCCCGCCAACCACCGAGCCAGCAAATTCTGTTTGCCAATCTGGGGCGCCCGTTTCAGCATCTAAAGCAAACAGCTGGCCGGTTGAATCCGCAAAATACAGCTTCCCATCTGCGACCAGGGGTTTGCCCCATACACTTTCAAGCGTTCCGCCGCCGTCAAAACGCCAGACTTCTCGGCCGGTTTGTGTGTCAAGGGCAACCACTTCACCCGCAATTGACCCGACAAAAAGGCGTGAGCCATCCTCGTTAAGTTGCGGAGAGCCAACCACGGCGCCATTCATCTCAACTGACCAGCGCTCTCGCCCATCCTTACTGAGCGCATAAACAAAATGGTCCATGGATCCAACAAAGACTGCCTCGGCATTGATTTGCGGCTGCGCCCAAATATAGTGGCCGGTTTTGAAGGACCACAACAAGTTGCCTTCTGGATCCAGGGCGTAAAGATTGCCGTCATTGGAAGGCGCGTAGACAATACCGTCTTCAACAGCTGCCTGGCCCATAAAAAATCCTCTGGCATCTGAAAACGTCCATTCCGCCGATCCGCTTTCAGCGTTCAGCTTATGAAAATTATTGGCCAGATCGCCAACATACACATACCCCTCACTGACAGTGGGCGGCGCAAAAAATACCACCTGGTTGTTTGCTTCTTCAGGAAAGTGCCAACTCAAGCTACCAGAGTCGGTGGATAAGCCGTAAACAAAGTTTTGATAGGAAACGTATACCATGTCTTCTGACAGGGTCACGCCTGGCGTGCCTTCCACCCGGGGGCCGGGGACACAGGCGCTCAATACGAGCGCTAAAGCAATAAAAACAAATACAACTAAACTGCGGGATTTCTTCATTCTTTATCTCTTCTCAAAAATCAGGGTACCGGGTCAAATCCACCCGGGTTAAATGGGTTGCAGCGGACAACCCGTTTGATCGCCAACCAGCCCCCTTTTAAAACACCGTATTTATAGATGGCCTGGTAGCCATAATGGGAGCAGGTGGGATAAAAACGGCAGGTATCTGTGGGGATGGCCGGTGAAAAAAATTTTTGATAAAAACGGATCAGGGCCAGTAAAACCCAACGGGGCAGGGTTTGGAATCGCAGCGGGAGATCCCTGAGTTGGGGTTCTGAGTGGCTTATCGGGTGATCGGTGTGTATCTCTGTCAACTGACTCAGTCTTTCAATAAACCTGCTTGATCAAGAAGCTTTTCAAGGGCCTCCACAAGATGTCCATAGACAAAATCCAAAAGTGGTTTTCTGGCGATGATCACAAGATCGTAACCCTGCTGAACCTGGGGAATAAGCTCCTGATAAGCAGACCGTATCCGCCGTTTGGCCAGATTTCGCTGGACGGCCCCCCCAACGGACCGTCCGGCGATGACCGCTATTCGATTGTGATTGAATTGATTCGGTCTGACACCTAAAACAATTGCGTCGTGTACATACGATTTACCTTGCTGCCGTACACGATAGATCTCTTCACTGTGCGTTAATCTTGAACTGCGCTTCAACAGCTTCCTGTTCAGCCGGCGCGATAAATTTCACTGAATTTAATCGACCCTGTCGCTCTAATTTACCAGCGGACTTTCTTCACGTGGTTGTTGGCCTTTTTTGCCAGCTCATGCCGGCCCTTGGCGCGTCGACGTTGTAAAACCTTGCGACCGCCCTTGGTCTTCATTCGAGCACGAAAACCATGCGTTCGAACGCGTCGGCGCCGCTTCGGTTGATAGGTTCGTTTTGGCATATCAATCAGTCCTTTCTCTGAATTTATTGTCTTTCTGTCTCAATACTCGCGCATTAAGGACAGCCAACAATTATACCGTATGGGATTTTAACGGTCAAACGGAACATCGCTGGCCTCCCGCATGCTCACTTGATTGTATCCGATCCAATAACCAGGTCAAGTA
>CAZLEK010000022.1:18364-31559 GCA_964558525.1 uncultured Candidatus Brevefilum sp. | reverse complement strand
AGACCAAGTAATCCTCCGGTCGTTGTATTAATGGTGCAGTCAAAACCGGACTGCATCCTACAACTTTGCGATTGCCCTGGGAATTCCAACCGAATCCTTGACCAAGTGACGCTTAGGCGCTAAAATCACAGGTTGACAGATTGACAGGAAGCAGCTTGATTTAACGTGTTTGAAAACCTAACCGATCGCTTAGCAGATATCTTTGAAAACCTGCGCCGCCACGGCCGACTCTCTGAATCGGACGTGGATGAAGCTATGCGGGAAGTGCGCATGGCCCTGTTGGAGGCTGACGTTCACTACGGCGTGGTGAAGCGTTTCACCACGCGCGTCAAGGAACGTGCGATAGGCCAGGCGATCTCTAAAGCGTTGAACCCGGCCCAACAGGTGATCAAAATTGTGCACCAGGAACTAATTGCCACTTTGGGCGACCCAAGCGGTTTGAATCTGAAAGGCGAACGTCCCTATGTGATCATGCTGGTGGGGCTGCAGGGCTCGGGCAAGACCACCGCAGCGGCCAAGCTGGCCAAGGAGCTGCGGGGACGAGGGGAGCGCGTGATGCTTGTCGCCGGCGACCCCTACCGCCCGGCGGCGGTGAAACAGCTGCAAACCCTGGGCGAACAAATCAATGTCCCGGTATTTTATCGGGAGGGCGTCGCGCCGCCGAAACTGGCTCAGGAAGCCTATCAATCCGCCCGAAAAGGCGGCGCCAGTGTGGTGATCCTGGATACCGCCGGCCGCTCGCAGATGGACGCCGAGTTGATGGATGAGCTGGGCGCGATTGTGAACAAGGTGGATGTGACTGAAACCTTGCTGGTGGTGGACGCCATGATCGGCCAGGAGGCCTTGAATGTAGCCCAGGGATTCCGACAGGAGCTGCCCATTTCAGGCCTGTTCATGACCAAGATCGACGGCGACGCCAGGGGCGGCGCAGCCATCTCCATCCGGGAAGTGACTGGTGTACCGATCAAATTCCTGGGTGTGGGCGAATCCGTTGACGCGATTGAGGTGTATAATCCAGACAGGCTAGCATCCCGCATCCTGGGTATGGGCGACATGCTGGGGCTGATCGAAAAGGCTGAATCCGCCTTTGACGAGAAAGAGGCCGAGAAGCAGGCTGAGCGCCTGATGAAAGGCGAATTCTCCCTGGAAGACTTCGCTAAACAACTGAAACAGATGCGGAAAATGGGTCCCCTGGGGCAGATCATGGAGATGCTGCCCGGACAGATGGGCCAGGTTGCCCGGCAGGTGGATCCCAGAGCGGCTGAAGACCAGCTAAAGCAGATTGAGGCAGTGATCAACTCCATGACGATTGAAGAGCGCCGCAATCCAAAGCTGTTAAATGCCAGCCGCCGACGTAGAATTGCCCGGGGATCTGGTTTAGAAGTGCAGGTGGTCAACCAGGTCATGAAGCGCTTCCGTGAGACCCAGCGGCTGATAAAAACATTGCAAAAATCGGGCGGCAAGGATTTGGGCCGTTTGATTGGATAGCCAGAAGATGAGATCGGTGTGCGTTTCCTTCAACGCTCCCTCAAACCCTTTTGAATCATCGGGCTTTATAGAATAAAATAAAATAAATAGTGTAAGAGGAGCAAAAATTCGATGGTACGTATTCGATTGCGCCGGGTTGGATCCCGGAATCAGGCAAGTTATCGAGTGGTCGTGGCAGATAAAGAAAGCCCGCGAGACGGCCGATTTATTGAAAATGTGGGTCATTACAATCCTCGGACGGAACCTTCCACCGTGGTATTGAAGGATGACCGCATTTACTACTGGCTGAGCGTTGGCGCACAGCCCACGGAAGCTGTTGATGGGTTGTTTAAGCAGACCGAACTTTGGGATCGGTATGAACGCTTTAAAGCCGGTGAAGATGTGGAAGCGTTGGTTGAGGAAGCAAACGAGGTTTACCAAAACCGGGTCAGCGACCCCCGTACGACAGCCCAATAAACACGCTCTTAGGAAAGGGGCGAGGCAAATATGAAAGCCGATAACCTGAAAGAATTGGTAGAATTTGTTGCACAATCCCTGGTTGACCAACCGACGCAAGTCGAGGTCAATAAATACGAGCGCGGTAATTCCATTCAATTGGAATTAAACGTCGCCAAACAAGATATGGGGCGTGTGATTGGCAAAGGCGGCCGGGTGGCGAACTCCTTGCGGACGCTGCTCAGGGTTGCCGCTGCCCGCGAGGGCAGCCGGGTCAACCTTGATATCGTCGAACCGAGTTAATACTCACCCTTCAAGAAATGCCTCAAAAACGTCGTAAATCTTCAGGCTCGCCGGGATCTGGCGAGCCTGCATTTCTCGTACTGGGCAAGCTGCGGCGAGCCCACGGCGTGAAGGGGGAGATCCCACTGGAAATTCACACCCAGATGCTGGAATTACTCTCCCCGGATGAAGTTGTGTTTGTGGGGGAGGACCACCAGCCATTGACGATTGAAAACACACGCTGGAAAAACCAACTACTGTTAATTAAATTCAAAGAGATTGAAGATCGTTCGGTTGTCTCTGAATTAACCAACGAACTCGTTTACGTGAAAACTTCTCAACTTCCACCCCTCCCCTCGGGTGATTTTTATTACCATGAATTAATCGGCCTGGATGTGTATGAGCCAGATGGGCGTTATCTGGGCGTATTGGTTCAAATCCTTGAAACCGGCGCGAATGATGTCTATCTGGTGCAGAATGATGCTAAAGAGGAGACGCTGATCCCCGCCACTGAGGAGATGATTCTGGAGATTGATCCAAAACAGGAAAAGATGATCGTTGCCAGGATGGCCTGGTATGGGGACGAAGGTTAATGACGGATGAGAACAAATATTGGATAGGGTTTAATATGGTGCGCGGGATCGGCGCTGTCCGATTCCAGCAAATTCGGGCCTATTTTGGGGATTTATCCGTCGCCTGGGATGCGCCCGGTTCAGCGTTTAAAGCTGCAGGCCTGCCTGATAAGGTGGTGGCCAACTTTGTGAAACTGCGCAGCGAGATGGATCTTGACCGGGTGTATGAATCGATCCTTTCGCAGAATATCCGTGTGTTAACATTGCAAGACGCCGATTATCCCCGCCTTTTAAGTGAGATTGATCAGAGCCCGCCAGTTTTGTATGTGCGCGGCGCATTGGCGCCAGAGGATGAATTTGCTGTCGCGATGGTTGGCACCCGGCGGGTGTCTCCCTATGGACAGCAGATCACAAGGGATACCAGCCTTTTTCTGGCTGGCAGCGGCCTGACCATCGTGAGCGGCCTGGCGCGGGGCGTGGACGGCCTGGCGCATCAGCATGCTTTAAAGGCGGGCGGCCGGACAATTGCGGTGTTGGGAAGCGGGGTGGATGTGATCTATCCACCCGAGCATCGTCAATTGGCCGAGGCCATCCTGGAGAATGGAGCGATCGTCAGCGATTATCCTATGGGAACCCAGCCCGAAGGCATCAATTTCCCGCCCCGCAACCGGATCATCTCCGGTCTATCCCTGGCCACCATTGTCGTGGAAGCCGGGGAACGTTCTGGCGCATTGATCACGGCAGAATTTGCCCTGGATCAGGGCCGAGATGTGTTCGCGGTGCCTGGAAATGTGCTTTCACCCGCCAGCCGGGGGACGAACCGCCTGATCCAGAATGGGGCCTATGCCCTGGTTTCTCCCCAGGATGTGCTTGACGTTTTGGACCTTTCCCAGGTCGAGGCGATCAAGTCCGCCCGGCAGGTTTTGCCTGCAGATGAGACGGAAGCGAAAATTTTAAGGATGATCGGTTTTGAACCCGTGCATGTGGATGAAATTTGCAACCAGTGCCATCTCCCAGTGGAGAAGGTCTCTGCGGCGCTGACGATGATGGAATTAAAGGGCATGATCCAGCATGTTGGCGGGATGCGTTATGCTGCGGCGCGGGAGTTCAATCAGGCTCAAGGAGGTTTGGATGTATGAAAATTATTATGCGGTTATCATGGCTGGCGGAAGTGGTACCCGCCTTTGGCCGCTTTCCAAAAAAGAGCATCCGAAGCAGTCATTAAAAATTGCTGGGGACAAAACCTTGTTTCAACGCGCTGTGCATCGGCTGCTGGATCTGTTTCCCTATGAGCGGATCCTGGTTGTTACTGTTGAGGAACAGGTCTCCCTGCTTAGTGAAGACTGCCCGGAGATCCCGCAGGAAAATTTCTTGATTGAACCAATGCCGCGCGGCACGGCATCGGTGGTTGCGCTGGCTGCGATCGCTCTGAACCAACGGGATCCCCAGGGGACAATGGCGATATTGACGGCCGATCACCTGATCAAGAATGAACAGCACCTGCGCGAGCTGCTGAAAGCTGCCTATGCCATGGCCCAGGAGCAGTATTTGGTCACATTGGGGATCACCCCTGATTACCCGTCGACCGGATTTGGCTATATTCAACAAGGTGAGCTCCTCGGTGAACGTCATGGCCTGAAGGTTTATGAAGCGAAAAAGTTTAAAGAAAAACCTGACAAATCACAAGCGGAGGAGTTTGTTGCGGCCGGGGATCATGTCTGGAACTCGGGGATGTTTGTCTGGCAGATCGAAACGGTGTTGGCCGAGTTTGAACGTCAGATGCCTGATCTGTATGAAAAAGTGCTCCAGATTGAAAAGGACTGGTCAACACCCAACAGGCGTGCGACCCTGGAGAAAGTCTGGCCTACAATTCACAAAGAGACCATCGATTATGGTATTATGGAACACGCTCGCAAAGTGGCGGTGGCGCCATCGGTTGACCTGGGCTGGTATGATGTTGGCAGCTGGGAATCGCTGTTTGAAGCGCTGGATACTGACCAGGATGGCAATATTTTCCTGCGGGGAGAAGCGGTTTCATTTGACACACACGGTACACTCATTTGTGAAGACGCCGCCGATCGCTTGATTGTTACGATTGGCGTTAGCGATATGATTATTATTGATACAGGTAAAGCAGTGCTCGTTTGCGATCGAGAACAGGCTCAACGAGTCCGTGAAGTGGTTGAATTATTAAGCCAGAACGGTCGCGATGAATATTTGTAGGAGTGATTTAAATTGGAAGCTTATTGTGTAAAATGCAGGCAAAAAAGAGAAATCAAGGATCCCGTTGCGGATTATAATGCCGCCGGCGCGCCGGTGACCAAAGGCACGTGTTCATTTTGCGGTACCAAGGTCTTCCGGATGGGCCGCACGGAAGCCCATGAGGGCATTCCTAAGCCCAAGGTGACCCGAAAGAAAAAGAAAGCAGAACGCAAGGGCAAGCTGGTGATCGTTGAGTCGCCGGCCAAGGCCAAAACGGTCGGCAGGTTTTTAGGCAAGGGATATACCGTTCGGGCGTCCGTTGGCCACGTTCGGGATTTGCTGCGGTCGAAATTGTCCGTAGATGTGGATCACGATTTCGAACCCCGCTACCGGGTTCCGAATGAAAAGCGCGAGGTCGTCAAAGAACTCAAGGAACTGGCTGGCAAAGCAGAAGAAGTTTTTCTCGCCACGGACCCAGACCGGGAAGGTGAAGCGATCGCCTGGCACCTGATGGAAGCGGCAGAGATTGAAGATCAACGCGCGAACCGGGTGGTATTTCACGAGATCACCGAGGATGCTGTTGAGAATGCCTTTGCCCATCCACGCGGGATCGATATGGACCTGGTGGACGCGCAGCAGGCTCGGCGGATCCTCGACCGGTTGGTGGGTTACGGCATCAGTCCGATTTTATGGAAAAAGGTCCGCAGCCGGCTCTCGGCTGGACGCGTGCAATCCGTCGCGCTGCGGTTGATCGTGGAGCGTGAGCGTGAGATCGATGCTTTTGACCCAGTGGAGTACTGGTCAATTGATGCGGATCTTTTGCCAGAAGGCGGCCAGACCCCATACCGCGCCAAATTGGCCAAAATTGATGGGGAAGACCCTGAATTGGGGAGTGAAGAAGAGGTTGAGGCGGTCCTCAAAGCGATGGAGGCGGCCACTTATGTGGTCGACTCGATTAAACGCGGCACACGGCGCCGCAATTCTTCCGCGCCCTTCATTACCAGCACGATGCAGCAGGACGCCTCGAGGAAGCTGGGTTTCAGCGCGCGTAAAACGATGGCCGTTGCCCAACAATTATATGAAGGCATGGAGCTGGATGGTGAGGGGACTCAGGGTTTGATCACCTACATGCGCACAGACTCAACCCATATTTCCGATCTGGCGATGAATGAGGTGCGAGACTACATTAAGAAACGTTATGGTGAAAGCTACCTGCCGGCTGAGCCGCCGCAATATAAGACACGAACCCAATCGGCCCAGGAAGCCCACGAAGCCATTCGTCCGACATCCGTTCTGCGCAGCCCAAAGGCGATCAAGCAGTATCTAACCCGTGACCAGTTCCGCCTGTATCAGTTGATTTGGCAGCGTTTCGTTGCTTCTCAAATGATGCCGGCGGTTTATAACACCCTTTCGGTGGAAGTGCTGGGGGAGGGTCAAGAAAAACAATTTACGCTGCGCGCCTCCGGCAGCCAGCTGGCTTTCCCTGGCTTTCTGATCGTCTATGAAGAAGGCAAAGACGAAGATCAGGCAGATGAAGAGGAAGCCGACAGCGATACCATCCCGATTGATGATATCCAAGAGAACCAAAAACAGGAATTACAGGAATTGTATCCCGATCAGCATTTCACCCAGCCACCGCCGCGCTTTACCGAGGCATCACTGGTTCAAGAGCTTGAGGAAAATGGGATCGGACGGCCCTCGACATATGCGCCGATCATCTCCACTATTCAAAACCGCGGCTATGTCGTCCGCGATGGGAAACGCCTGGAGCCAACAGAGACCGGCTTCCTGGTGAATGATCTGGTAGTGGAATTTTTTCCCAGGATTGTGGACATCAATTTCACCTCCCGTTTGGAAGATCAATTGGATTTGATCGCATCGGGTGAGACAGAATGGGTGGGCGTGATCAGCGATTTTTATGAAGATTTCTCGGATCGATTGGAACATGCTGAAGAAGCGATGCCTGAGAAAAAGGCCGAACTGCAGAAAGTTGGCCGCCAATGTCCAAAATGCGGACACGACCTGATCATCCGCTGGGGGCGGTATGGAAAATTCATCAGCTGCAGCAATTTCCCAGACTGCCGGTACACCGAACCCTACCTGGAAAAGATTGGCATGACCTGTCCCAAATGCGGTGAAGGCGATGTGGTTGAACGCAAGACCCGTAAAGGACGGCGATTTTACGGCTGTTCGCGCTATCCAGAGTGTGATTTCACTTCCTGGAAGCGCCCCGTGCCGGTACCGTGCCCCAATTGCGGGGGGACATTAGCGATTGCCAACAAACGCCAGGTCAAGTGCCTGGATTGTGAAAAAACTTACCTCCAGGATGAGGTGCTTGAGGAAGTCGAAGTGGCATAAAGCTTGCAATCCTATCTTTGGGCGTTATGATTGCAGAAAATTCGCAATTATTTTACAATAATTGCATGCCTGGATCTTTCGACACAGAAGATGGGAGTTGATGATGGACTCAGAAAAGTTTAAAGCATATCTCCAAGATTACAGGGTGATGATCCCCCTGGGCGTTGTACTGGGGTTGATCCTGGGTTTGGTGATCGGCTGGGGGATCTGGCCGGTGCAATGGACGGACGCGGCGGCAGAGCATCTGCGTGCGGACCTGCGCGAAGATTACTTACGGATGGCCGTTTACACCGCGACCAGCACCGGGAATGGTGCGATTGCCACGAAAGCGTGGTCTGAGTTGGGAGAAACAGCCGAGGATACCCTGGCGGCGATCCAAAATGACCCGGCCTACCTGACCTCTGAACAACTGACCAGTTTTGAGGCGATCGTGGGCGCGGAAATTGAGGAGCCCACGCCAGCTGAGGAAGAAAACGAAATCCCTGGAGATGAAGAGGGACGGGACGTGAACTGGCTGCTGCTGGGCGGCCTGTGCGTGGTTCTATTACTGGCGGCTGGTGTGGTGTTTTATTTCCTGGTCTTACGCGACCGCTTGGGCGGTGAGCAGGAACCCGAGACCCTGGCTTCGCAGGGCGATTCCCCGGAAGAAGGGGGATGGTTTAAGGAGGATCAAGAGCGGTTTGCGGCTGACATCCATGAGGGGTTAGAAACCCCTGATGATGAACAGAAATCCATGCCGGTTGCCCAGTTCATGACCACTTATATGCTTGGGGATGACCTGTATGACGACTCTTACAGCATTGATGCCCCAACGGGAGAATTTTTAGGTGAATGCGGGGTGGGTATTTCTGAGACTGTCGGCGTTGGCGAACCCAAACGTGTGACAGCTTTTGAAATCTGGTTGTTTGACAAGAATGATATCCAGACAGTCACCAAAGTTGCGATGAGCGAGCATGCTTATGAAGACGAAAAAATGCGTGTTCGCCTTGAATCAAAAGGTGAGCCGATCCTGGCTGAAACGGGAAAGCAAGTTTTACTTGAAACCGCCACGCTGCAGCTTGTGGCTCAGATCATTGATCTTGAGTATGGCGAAGGCGCGGCCCCGGATCGCTCCTTCTTTGAACGTGTGACCCTTGAGCTTTCTGTCTGGCCCAAGTAAATACGCTGAATTGAAAACTCGCCCCTGGCAGTGTCAGGGGCTTTTGTTTTTAACAGCGGGTCACTTAATTTCCAGGATCTTTAATTGGAATTTCGACTGGGGTAATTCCACCTCGACCATGTCGCCCGTTTTATGTCCCATGAGCGCTTTGCCGATAGGAGATTCATGCGAAATTTTTCCCTCACGCGGGTTGGCTTCTTTGCGGCCGACAATTTTGTAAGTTTCGGGCTCTTCCCCCGTTTCCTGGATCGTGACAGAGGCGCCCAGGACAACCTCATGGTAGCTGTCTTGAGATTTGATGACTTCGGCATTGTGCAGGATGCTTTCAATTTCCTGGATGCGGCCTTCTAAGAATCCCTGGTCCTCTTTGGCTTTGTGATAATCGGCATTCTCAGAAAGATCACCCATGGAAATGGCATGCTTTAAGCGTTCAGCCAGTTCTTTGCGGCCCCTTGTCTTTAGATCCTCTAGTTCGGTTTCCAGCTTTTCTTTACCTTCAGGCGTTAAATAATGCGTGTCGATCATTTTTCTTTCCTTCAATAGCTTGTTTTCATTTTTTTAGGTTTAGGGCAGTACCGTCGGATCGAAAATCTTTTGGTATTCATCAATCGCAAAACGGTCGGTCATTCCAGCGATGTAATAACAAATGGTTTGTTCCAGGCCGGTTTCTTCAATGCTGTGCTGGTAATGGTTGGGCAGGATGGATGGCTCCGCGATATAAGCATTGAAGAGGCTCTCAATGATTTTTTCTGCTTTGACCGTCATCCGGACAACTCGGTAGTGGTTGTAAAGGAATTTATACAGGAAATCTTTCAATTCTCGATTTCGCCGGTGCATATCTTCACTGAAGCCCACAACGTTGTAGGGTAATTTTTGCAGTTCTTCAACACTGCGAACGCCGCTGCGGCGGATCATCCGGTCAATGGACTGGATCAGGTCAGTAACTTCAATGCCGATCAGGCGGCGGATCAAGCGGTGGCGGGTGAGTTCATCCAGGGGATCGGTCCTTCGACGGCCAATGCTCTCATTAATGATCTCCCAAAGGGAGATCCCCGCCAGTTGTTCCGGGGTGATCAATCCAGAACGCAGGCCGTCGTCCAGGTCGTGGGCCGTATAGGCCAGTTCATCGGCTGCATTGGCGATCTGGGCCTCAAGGTGCCCGCGCAGTTCGGGATCGAAGTCTTTGGCATCGGCGATATCGTACTCGGTCTCGTGTTTTACAATCCCTTCCAGGACTTCCCAGGTAAGGTTCAATCCGTCGAATTCCGGATAGCGATTTTCGATTTTGGTCACGATCCGGAAGGAATGTCGGTTGTGATCGAAACCGCCATGGTCAACCATCAAGCGGGCCAACTGCCGCTCGCCACTGTGGCCGAATGGCGGATGTCCCAGGTCATGGGCCAGGCAGATGGTTTCAACCAGGTCTTCGTTGGCGCCCAATGCACGTCCGACACTACGCCCGATTTGTGCTACTTCCAGGGTGTGGGTCAGCCGGGTGCGGTAATAGTCGCCTTCATAATTAATGAATACCTGGGTCTTATACTCCAGCCTGCGGAAGGCAGTGGTATGCAGGATGCGGTCGCGGTCGCGCTGAAACACCGTGCGGTATTCCGGTTCATCCTCCGGGTGTTTGCGACCTTTGCTGCTCTTGCTGCGGATGGCATAGGGTGCCAGCGACTCGTCTTCCAGCTCTTCGAGTTGTTGACGCGTGAAGATCATTTGGTTTTTCTCCGAGTTTTTAATCGAGATTTGATTATACCGGATAAGAAATTATCGGCATTGCCACCCCATTGGGGGATCGCGCTCAGCGGTTGGGTCTGCTGGCGATGGTTGTGCCGAGTTGATTGCCAAGCAAAGCCTTTTTGATCTGCCCGGTCTCTGCTCCTGAAAAGACTTGAACCTGGAGGTCAGGCTGGATTTTGAGGAGGGAGAGCATCTCATTAATTTTGCTTTCCATTCCGCCCGTTACGTCTGCGGATTGTGAGCCGGACAAGGCCGGAAGGAATTGATGAGCAGTGTCTGGCGTGATCAGGGGGATAATCTCCTGTTTTTGATCCGGGTGGCGGTATACGCCAGGATCCAAACCGGCCAATAAAATCCTTTGGGGCTGGAGCGCTTTGGAAAGGTAGGAGAAAATTTGTTCGGTGGAGAAAATCGTCCCGCCCAGAACCTGATCAAAGACGACATCCCCCTGGACCACGGGGATGAGGTTGTGATCCAGCGCCTGGCGGATTGGCTCGATATCCCAGCTCAGGAAGGCCCCATCCCTGGAGATGACGCCGGCAGAGGGGGGGAAAGCCAGCACGGGCAGGCCGGCCGAAGCCAGGTTAGCAATCAGGATTTGGTCGAGCTCACGCGCCGCCTTCCAAACCTCAGCAAAGCCGCGCCAATACGCCCGGGTGGCGCCCCCTGATTGGGTTTGATATTGACTGGCGACAGCATGCCCAAAGGAACCAGACCCGTGGCCGATGAGAAGCTGAATCTCAGGCGCTTCCGCGAGGGTTTCCGCAATTTCAGCCGCAACACGGTTAATCAGGCCCAATTGTGGGGTGCGTGGTTTGTTTTTATTGGTAATCAGGGACCCGCCCAACTTCAGAAAGACCAGGTTGTTAGCCTTCATGCCAGCTGCCTTCCGGTTAGTTTTGTTGTGATGGTCCGCTCCGCCCCGGCAGCAAGCAAAGCATGTTCAAGAGGCGGGATGTTTTCTTCTTCTACGAGGGCGATCATATTACCGCCCCGACCCCCACCGGAGAGCTTGGCTCCGGCTGCGCCAGCTGTGCGCGCAGCCTTTATCAGGGCTTCCAGGCGTGGACTGCTGACATCAAGCTGCGCTAACAGGCGCTGGTTTTCGTTCATCAATCCTCCCAGAAGCTTCAAATTCCCTTGTGGCAGCGCCTCCCGAGCCTTTTGGGTGAGTGAGCCGATCTGCTTAAAAATGGCGCTGCAGCGTTGGGGATCTGCGGCGTGGAGGGCGCGCACTGCAGAGACGGTTTCCCGTGTGGGCGTTTTCTCACCGGTATCCCCAATCACCCAATGGGTCGCCTGTGTGATTTTCAAGAACTGGATCGGTTCATCCTTGATGAAATAGACCGGCTGCTGATGGGCGATCACATTGTTGTCGATCCCGGACGGGGTGCCATGGTGAAGCTTTTCCACTTCAAACGCCATCTCAGAGATCTCTTGGGGTGAAAGACGTCCGCCCAAAAAAGCCGACACGGCGCGGATGATGGCCACAGACACGGCTGCGCTGGATCCCAACCCGGCGGAGAGCGGCACTTCCGAGTTCACCTGCAGGTTGAAGGCCGGCGCTGGGCGAGAGGTGAGATTCTCGAGGGTGATCCGGACAGCTTTGGCCAGGGGATGGTCGCGATCAAGCTCAGCCAGGTCCGCATCGAGGTTGATTTGCCTGGCCTGGATGTGGATGCTGCCCGGCATGCCTTCCAGGTTGGGCATAATTTTTGCGGTTGCCTGAAGCTTTGAAACCGGCATGGCAATCGCCGGCTGGCCGTAGACAACGGCGTGTTCTCCAAAGAGGATGATCTTGCCGGGGGCTTTTCCTAGGATGACGGGCATTGGTCTCCTAATTAGAGGATGTAAAGGATGATGATCACCGCAAGCCCCCACAGGCCCACCGCAACTTGCATTGGGCGGTCCATGAGCACGATTTCTTCGGGGGCTCCGCCGATGTGCTCAACCCGGATCAGATACAGGTATCGGAAGAGACCGTAGATCACGAATGGGATGGTCAGCATCATGCTGTGATTGCCTGGTGTGATCTCCGCTGAGAAGGTGTACAGGCAGTAGGTCATCAAGGTGGCGGACATCACGATGGTCAGGAGCTGGTCGAGCAATTCGAGGGTATAGCCATCCAGCACCCGCCGGTGGAAGCCGGCCTCCGTTTGAAGCAGGTAGATTTCCGCGCGGCGCTTACCTAAGCCGATGAAGAGCGCCAGGAAGGTGGTGGCCACGAACAGCCAGGGGGAAAAGCGCTGGGTTTCGATGATCACCACGCCTGCTGCCACGCGCAGCACAAAGCCGGCCGCGATGATCATCACATCGATCAAGGCGACATGCTTGAGCCAGAGGGAATAGGCCAGCATGAGGAGAAAATAGGCGCTCAGGATCAATCCCAGCCCCAGATCGACCATGAAAGCAGCTGGAAAGACCAATAATGCCAGGAAGGCGATGCTGATCAGGGCCGTCTGCCTGGTGAGCTGGCCTGCCGCCAGGGGACGATGCTGTTTTTGTGGGTGCAGCCGGTCAGATTCGATGTCTGTCAGGTCGTTGATGATGTACACCAGGCTGGAGGCAAGGCAGAACAGGACGAATGCAAAGGCGGTGATCAACAAGGATTCTGGTGCGATCAACTGCCTGTCAAAGACCAGGGCGGCAAACACAAACACGTTTTTGGGCCACTGGCGAGGGCGCATTGTTTTGAGGATATAGCGGAGTTGGTTCATAATTTAAATGGTATCACAGATGCCTGGTGGCTTGATGAATCGGTGAGTTATGAGGAATTATACTGGGAAAGGACTGATAAAACCCATTGGCAGGATTGTTTTAAGGATAATAAACAAAATCTTGTCAACGATTGAAATTTTTTACGGAAAGATCTTTGATAGCGATTATTACGTAAGAACCAAATTTTGTCAGGTAGGCGCCTGACCATTTGATCATGACACCTGCATGCAATAGAGAA
>CAZLEK010000022.1:0-18264 GCA_964558525.1 uncultured Candidatus Brevefilum sp. | reverse complement strand
GCAATAGAGAACCTAGTTGTTTTTTTATTGATCTGCCAGACCCAGCGCCATACCTTACCTACGGTTGCGTGGGAACAATTTTTGTCAGGTAGGCGCCTGACCATTTGATCATGACACCTGCATGCAATAGAGAACCTAGTTGTTTTTTTATTGATCTGCCAGACCCAGCGCCATACCTGATCTACGGTTGCTGGTTTTTAGAAAAAGTGAGATTAAGCTCCTCCGATCAATCGAGATTGCTTTTAAAGCTTCTTCGGTTTCCACGGATGCGTTGGTGAAACCTGATCAGAAGCCCCGCATTTTTGGGGTTAAAATGAAGTTATGAAGAAGCAGCGCATTGACTTATTGCTCGTGGAACGCGGCCTGGCGGAAAGCCGCAGCCGCGCGCAGCGTTTGGTGATGGCCGGCGAGGTGCGCGTGGATGGGGAGATGGTGCATAAATCCTCCACCCAGGTTTCACTTAATGCTGATATTGAGGTCAAACAGCGGCCTAGGTATGTTTCGCGGGGTGGCAAGAAGTTGGAGGCGGCGATCACCGCTTTTGAGGTGGACCCCTTCGGGAAAACCTGCGCCGATGTAGGCGCTTCGACCGGGGGGTTTACGGACTGCCTGCTGCAGAACGGCGCTGAAAAAGTGTACGCGATTGATGTGGGGTATGGGGTGCTGTATTGGAGACTGCGCCAGGATCCGCGGGTGGTGGTGCTGGAGCGTACGAATGCCCGGTACCTGGAATCGCTGCCTGAGCCGGTGCAGCTGGCGACGATCGACGCCTCTTTTATTTCGCTGTCGCTGCTGCTGCCGGCTGTGAAAGGCTGGTTTGCGGATGAGACTGGACAGACGATCGCGTTGATCAAACCGCAATTTGAAGCCGGGCGCAAAGCCGCGGCAGTCCACGCCGGGGTGATCAAAGACGAATCTGTGCATGAAAGCGTTCTCGAAGAGACGCTTTCGAGCGCAAAAACCCTTGGTTTTCACCCTGCAGGTCTGATCCCCTCCCCGATCAAGGGGCCCAAGGGGAATGTTGAGTTCCTGGTCGATTTGCGGTTGGCTGAACCTGAAAGGGAAGTTGAGCTTAGCGAAATGATCGCCAGCGCGCTAGAAGATCTTCCTGAATAAGTCGTTCTGTTTTGATTGTTTTGGGAAAGACGGCTTATGACTGCGGGGGGATGGGTTTGGGCGCCAGCCCGACTTCCCGCATGGCGGCATCAAATTCCTGCTGGATGGATTCCTGGTTCAAGCCCATGTCCTGCATGGAATACTGGTGTTTGCTTTTGAATTGTTTCGCCTTTTCGGATTCTCGGGTTAGAACTTCCCGATATTCCTCGCTCATTTCAATGCCAAAGCGTTGATAGATGTGTTCAATGGTGGCTTTGGGGTCATGGACCAGGTCACGGTAACGGATCATACCGTATTGGTCGGGGGGGAGTTTCTTAAGATACTGGTGGGGGTAGATGTACCAATGTTTGGCTTGTTCTTGAATGACCTCGGAAGCAGACTGCGGGTATTCTTCATCGGGCTCGCCGTAGGTGCGCCAGTGGTTGGAAAACATGCTGACCGCCGAGGGAATGGCCCGCAAGGGGGACCGAACCAGATTAATGAATTTCGCGTCTGGAAATTTTTGGTGCAGTGTCTTCACTTTTGGTGAAAAAGAGGGGTTCTTGGAGATAAATCTTTTTCCATCGTTTGAATAAACATGGCGCTTGATGATTTCACGATAATAGTCCATTTCCATTTCTTTTTGCCCATCGGGAACTTCTTCATCATAATAAATGAAATTGCGCACGAGTTCTGGGAAGGGAAAGAAAGCAAATAAATGATAGGTTGACCAGATTTGCAGCAGAACATGGCTGTCTTCTTCGATTTCATTCAGCCGGGCTTTATGCATGTAGGAATATTCCGCCAGGGCTTTTTCAAACTGATTGATGATCTTCTGGATTGGGTTGCCAATCATACGGTTGATCTTCATCAGCCAACGGATCAGTTTGCGCTGGGTAATGGTCGGCGCAACATAAATTTCCCAGGTTTTCATCCCGGTAAAGCGGGGGTCTTTCGCCAACAAACGGTGCAGAAGGGTGGTGCCGGAGCGAAAATTGCCCACAATGAAGATCGGTTTTTCGACCTGCTGGTCCATGTGCTGGGGGTAAAATAACTGGTCAAGCCCGTATGCCAGCCGGATGCTGAAATGGTACAGGGGGTAAAGCAAAAAGATCAGGGTCAGGATGCAGAACCTTTTGGGCGTGAGGCGGCCGGGGGTGCCTTCGGATCTAAAGAAGCTGACCCAGAATGTTTTGAAATAGAGTTTGAGGTTAAATTTCATAGGGTTATTTGAGTTAAGACGATAAAATTTTGACTATTGAACAGACTGCTTTCATGGTTAATCCTACCAGAACTGGGGGATTAATGAAGCTGCTGTAGAGCGATGTGTGTCCAATGGTGATCAAGGTTAAACGACTGGCTCAGGGTTTATCTCTAGATGAGATCCTGCGCTGGTGGTGTTCCATGACCTCTTGGGCCAGCCTGGATCCGCCTTTTTCAGCCAACCTCTCCAGTTTGATCAGCGCTTTGTGGACCTGCCTGGGTTCGCCGCTTTCTAACATCCTCCGGTAGCGATCCAGGTAGCCCTGCTGCTCCAGGACTGTTCGGGCAGCATCCCGGGCAAACGGATCGTCGCTGAGGAGCAGATCGAGCAAGGCTTCCTCACCCTGCCTCCCCATTTTCCCCAATGCACGGACAGCATTGCTGCGCACGACCCAATCCTGATCTGTAGCTGCGGTTTGAAGATAGGGAATCGTTTCTTCCAGGCGTAAAAAACTCAAACTCCTGCAGACGGCTGCCCGGACTTCCCAGGAAGGGTGGTCGATGTACTCAACAATCGCCGGCAGCAGCGCTTCAGCATGCTGCCGTGATAGATCTCCCAGTAGGGAAATCTTTTGTGCGTCGTCGGCTTTTTCCATCCTTTGCTTGAATAGCCTGCGGATATTCTCAGGTGGGAGCTCAAAATCGTAGCGGTCCAACCAGTGTCCCTTGTCAGAAGCTGCAGATAGGGCAGATTTTCCCTGACTGGTCGCTCCCGTTGGGAATTCATGGCTGGTTTTATCCCATCCGACTTCTCTTCCCCTGATCTTCGCCAGGGTGTATTGGGTCACCGCCCGGAGGATGGCAAAGAAGTTGATCGCATTGCCCCATATCGATCTTGGTATGGACGTAAGTCCTGGAAGGATGCCGTAAATCTGAGTGACGGCAAGCGCGCGGTTGAAGGCACGCCAGACCATAAATAGGGTGGAGATCAGAACCAGGCTGTAGAGGAAGGTCCCCCGGGGGATCAGCACGGGCATCTGCTGGGTGGTGAATCGGTCAACAAGCAGATACATGAGGAAATACAGAAGCACAAAATACCCCAGGAAATTGACTGGCGCGGTCAGCAGCGCTTTTCGATCCTGGAAAAGGTTCCACTTGACGCTGAAGGATCCCTGCCAGCCAATGTTTTCCCAACCCTGGAGGACAATGCCGATGTTCCAGCGTGTTTTTTGCTTGACGGCCTTTCCAAACCGGGTTGGGAATAAGGCCCGGGTGGCAACCCAATCCCTTGCACCTGTCTTGAGAAGGCGGCCGGTTTCTGCGGAAGGCAGCTCAATCCGGACGAAGGCGGCTTTCAGGCCGTGGAGATCGATTCGCAGACCAAGTTGATAATCCTCTGTCAGGGAGTTTGGTGAGAAGACTTCCTGGTGTTCAATGGCCAGCAAGCGGAATGCGCGTTTGGTAAAGGCTGTTCCCACACCGGCGGAGGGCACAAACCCACCGGTGAACTCGCGTACACGCAGGATCTTGGTGTGGTTTTCAGCAAATTCATCCGCATAAGTCCAATGGGTGAGTTCATTAAGGGGAAGCGCGACCGGGAAAACCGGAATTTGGATCATGTCCATCCTGGGGATGAGGTAATTATAGACCAGGAGGGAATCGGGATGGATCAGATCTTCCGCGTCATGGATCAGGATGATGTCATAAAAACGGTCTTGAGTCTCTTCAAATTCCAGGAGGGAATTAAAGACATGGTTGAGGTTTGCGGCTTTGTTGGTGGGACCAGCATTGGGGGTAACCACATTGTGAACACGTTCATTTTCATCTGCAACCAGGTCGACCTCACGGCGGGTTTCAGGATCATTGGGGTAGGTGCCCACAAAGATATCGTAATTCTTGTAATTAAGTGAGTGGATCGCGTTTCTGAGGGTATCTGCGATCACCTCTGATTCCTGCCAGGCTGCGATAAAAATCGCAATTCGCTGCTGTTCCCGGGCTTGCAACCGCTTTCGGGTGAGGGGTTTGATTTTCTTGCGCTTGAGAAAGCGTTGGACAGCCCAGAAGATATTGTAGAAATCAAAAACCAGGTCGGTGAAACCACTCAGGGCGAACACTGACCCAACCACGAGAGCCAGGCTAAAAAAAAGTGGGTACAGGGCTGTTATAAAATCAACGAGCGGTTTTAAGAATGGATCCATTGGTCAATCTCGCTTTTTATCAAGCAGGTCATCCTGACCATTGGAAAAACGCAAATCGGCAAGGGTTCAGAAGGCCAAAAGCTTTGCCAGCAATGCAGTCATCGGGAGGTTCGTGGGCGGCCTTCGGTTTGAAGGGCGCCTGAGCTTTCTTTAATGGTAGCTTGCGGTTTGGCGAGGGTCAACCTTTTTCGGTGTTCAGGCGCTAAGCGATCTAAGTGCAAAAAGCTGTATGGAACCCTGGCTTGCAACCTGGTTTTCCGGCCAGTTACCCAGCGGGTCGCTGCTGGTATAATTTAGGACAACCTATAAGGGTTATGATCCAATGGTTTGGAAAACTTTGTCGGTGAAATCTTTCCTGTTAATAGAACGCGAATGGCGAGGCCACCGATTAAGAGATGGCTTGAGTTAGATTGATTAATTATGAATTTGACGATACTGGTTTGCTATGAATGAGCTTGTAAGAAATTTTTGTATCATCGCCCACGTTGACCACGGGAAATCCACTCTGGCCGATCGGATGCTGCAGCTCACCGGGACGATTGCTGACCGCGATATGACCGATCAAATCCTGGACACCATGGATTTGGAGCGCGAAAAAGGTGTGACGATCAAAGCATCGGCCGTGCGCATGGAATACCGGGCTGAAGATGGAAGGTTATATCAATGTAACCTGATCGACACCCCCGGTCATGTGGATTTTAATTATGAAGTCAGCCGGGCCCTGGAAGCCTGTGAGGGCGCTTTGCTGGTGGTGGATGCTGCCCAGGGCATCGAGGCTCAGACCCTGGCCAACCTGTACCTGGCGCTGGAAGCCAACCTTACGATCATTCCAGTGATCAATAAGATTGATCTGAATTCCGCCCAAACGGAAGAAGTCGCTGAAGAACTGCATAACCTGTTGGGAACCCCCAAAGAACAGATCCTGCAGATTTCAGCCAAGCAGGGCACCAATGTCGACCAAGTTCTGCAGGCGATTGTTGAGCTGATCCCACCCCCGCGAGGTAAGGATGATCAACCCCTTGAAGCGTTGATCTTTGATTCCCATTATGATCCTTACAAGGGTGTTGTGGCTTATGTGCGCGTGTTTAACGGCCAGATCACAAAGGAAGATCGGTTGTTGATGATGTCCACGAAGGCCAAAACTTCACCGGTTGAGATTGGGATTTTTGCGCCGAATATGCAGCCGGTGGGTTCACTGCGCGCTGGGGATGTGGGTTATATTGCCACAGGATTGAAAACCGTCTCTGAATGCCGTGTGGGGGATACGATCACCTATCAAACGGATGGGGTTGCGCATCCCCTGCCTGGGTACAAACATGCCAAGCCAATGGTGTTTGCAGGGGTGTATCCCACCGAAGGAGAAGATTACGGGGATTTACGGGAGGCCCTGGAGAAGCTCCAATTAAACGATGCAGCCCTCAGTTTTGAGCCTGAAACCTCTGAAGCCCTGAATTTTGGTTTTCGGTGCGGTTTTTTGGGTTTATTCCACATGGAAATCATCCAGGAACGACTTGAGCGAGAATACGACATGGATGTGGTCTTTACAGCTCCTTCTGTTGAGTACCGGATTCATCTTATCGATGGCCAGGAGATAAAAATCTCCTCCCCTGCCGAACTGCCTGAAGAACACCAGATCGAGGAGATCCTTGAGCCCTGGATGCAGCTGACGATCTTCACGCCCACGGATTACTACGGCGTGGTGATGGAGTTGGTGACCATGAAACGGGGCACTTTTATCTCGCAGGAATACCCTTCCCCCAACCGCGTGCAGATTGAGTTTGAGATCCCGCTCTCGGAGATCATTGTTGATTTCTTTGACCAATTAAAGTCGGGCACCCGGGGCTATGCTTCTATGGACTACAACTTCCTGGAGTACCGGTCTGGCAACCTGGTCAAAGTGGAGATCCTGGTGAATGGTGAAGCGGTCGATGCGCTGACCGCCATTGTCCACAAAGAAGATGCCTATCATAAAGGCCAGGCTTTGGTAACCCGGTTGAAAGCCTTGATTCCAAGACAGCTGTTTACCATCCCGATCCAGGCCTACTCACAAGGTCGCGTGATTTCTCGGGCGAACGTCAAGGCGCTGCGAAAAGACGTGCTCTCAAAATGTTATGGCGGAGATATCACCCGCAAGAAGAAACTGCTCGAAAAGCAGAAAAAAGGCAAACGCCGGATGAAGATGGTGGGCAATGTTGAAATCCCCCAGGAAGCCTTTATGGCGATCCTGCGATTGGACCAGTCGTGACAGTTGAGAAGCATAAGACCCCTTTTGCCAAAAAAATATTCCGCTGGCTGGTCCCAATCATCATCAGCGCCGGGGCGATCTGGTTGGTCTTGCGGGACATTGAACTATCAACTATCGCAGCGCATCTCTCAAAGATCGACTTCAAGATCTACTTGTTGGCCTCCCTGGCTTATTTCGCCAGCTATCTTCTGCGGACTTATTGCTGGTACGTGCTCTTAAGGCGCAAAGTTTCCTTTAAAGATACTTTTTTTACGATGGGCGCAGGTTATTTGTTGAACAACCTGTTCCCTTTCCGCCTGGGGGAAATTGGCCGGGCTGTCCTGTTGGATGACCCTGAAGGCCCTTCCGCTTTGGAAGTGCTATCCAGCGTGCTGGTGGAACGGATCTTTGATCTGTTCCTGGCGGCTGTGTTCGTTTTGAGCATGCTGCCCCGGATACTTGGTGGAGGTTTTGACCAGACCCTGATTTTGATCTTGTTCATCCTGACCCTCCTTGGGATGGCCGTCTTGTACCTGGCAGCCAGGTTCCGCCTTCGAATCACTGGATGGTTGGACCGCTGGGGCACCCGGGCCAGTTTTGTCAACCGTTGGGTGACACCGAAAGCCAATCAGGTTTTGGAAGGCCTTTCGGTGCTCAACAATCCCGGGGCTTTCATGCTGGCCTTTGGCAGCCTGTTCTTGAGCTGGCTGATCGCCTTTGGAGAAAACTGGATTGTTTTTCAAAGCCTCTCGCCCAACCCGCCGTTCTGGTGGATGATCTTTGTGCTCAGCGCGGCCGCATTCGGCGCTGCTTTACCCTCCGTGCCGGCTGGACTGGGGGTGTTTGAAGGGGTGATGGTGGCTGCCTTTGCTTTTTTGGGCGTGGACGCCGACCTGGCCTTCACCCATGCCATCGTCATTCACGCCCTGGCCTTTGTTTACTCGAACATCTTTGGCCTGATCGGACTGCGCCTGCGCGGCCAGGCTGTGATCGACCTGTACCGACGGGTGGTCCACCGCTCGCCAACGATTGATCCGGTTGATTGAGCTCTATGCGCATCTTAATCGTCCTGACCTATTTCCAACCCCATAAATCTGGTCTGACAGTCTATGCCGTCAGGCAGGCTCAGGCCCTGGCAGCCCGCGGTCATGAGGTGACGGTTCTGACGTCTCAATATGATCCAGCGCTGCCGCAGGAACAAGCGGATCAAGGAGTCCGGATCGTCCGCCTGCCAGTGGCTTTCCATTTATCCAAGGGTGTGATCATGCCAAAAATGCCCTTTTTGGCCTGGAAGCTGGTGCGTGAATCGGATATTGTTAATTTGCATGTGCCACAGGTGGATGCGGCCCTGGTGGCGCTGTTGGCCAAACTGCAGGGCAAACCCGTCCTGCTCACCTATCACTGCGATTTAAAAATGCCGACCGGGCTGGTCAACCAGGCCGCCGGCTGGGCTGCCGGGGTTGCCAACCGAATTTCCGCCGGGCTGGCAGATGTGATCGTGCATAACACCCGAGATTTTGCAGAGCATTCACCCTTTTTGAGGGATTACCTGCATAAACTGCGGGTCATCCAACCCCCCATCATCGTGCACCCCGTCTCCCAAGAAGATGTGCGGCAGTTTCGGAAAAAATATGGCATCCGGCCTGAAGATCGTGTGGTGGGGATGGTTGCTCGTTTGGCGACGGAGAAGGGGGTGGAGCATCTGGTCGCTGCCATGCCGGCGATCCTTGACGCGCAGCCAGAAGTCCGGGCGGTATTTGTGGGCGAGTATGCGAATGTTTTTGGAGAAGAGTCCTATCGTCAAAAACTGCTGCCGTTGATCAAAGAATTGGGCGACCGTTGGGTGTTCACCGGCGTGGTTTCAGATCTTGAGAAGGCCGTGTTTTATCATGTTTGTGAAGCGCTGGTGCTGCCGAGCATCAACAGCACCGAGTCCTTTGGGATGGTTCAGATCGAATCGATGACCTGCGGCACCCCTGTGGTGGCGACAGACCTGCCGGGCGTCCGCCAGCCAGTACAATCCACCGGGATGGGCCAGATCGTACCCCCGAGGGATCCAAAGGCCCTGGCGGAGGCGATTCTTCAGGTTCTGGACAATTTTGATCCCCCAGATGCGGAAGAATTGGCGATGCTGATCGATTTTTATTCGCCAGAGGCGATCGCCAAGGCTTATGAGGCCTTGATCATGGAATTGACGGGCTCAGATGGATAGTCAGGCACTCGATGCGATCCTCTGGCGCCACATCTCGAGTTTGCCCTATTTTCGCGGCTTTTTGAGAGCGGTTGAGGACCGGTTCTACCAGGAAATCGACCTGCCAGACCCCGTTTTTGATTTGGGTTCTGGTGATGGGCATTTTGCCTCTGCAGCCTTTGACCGGAAGCTCGCTGTGGGGCTGGACCCCTGGCCGGCGCCGATGAAAGAAGCCCGTAAACGAGATGCCTACCGCCTTTTGGTGCTGGCCGAAGGGGCGCAGATCCCCTTTGCGAGTGAAAGTTTCGCCAGCGTGATAAGCACCTCTGTGCTTGAGCATATCCCTGAGATCAACCCCGTCCTGGCAGAGATCAGCCGGATCCTCAAGCCAGGCGGGAAATTTGTGTTTTGCGTCCCCAACCACCGGTTTCCGGAGATGCTTTCGGGACGAAAACTGCTTGAAAAAATAGGCCTGCAATCCCTGGGCGCCAGGTATGGCCGGTTTTTTAACCGCATCGCCCGGCATGCCCATACTGATGCGCCAGAAGTTTGGAGGGATCGCCTGAGGTCTGTGGGCTGTGAACTGGTTGAGACCTGGGATTACTTCCCCCCTCAGGCGCTGCAGATCCTGGAATGGGGGCATCCTTTAGGACTGCCAGCCTGGGTTTGCAAGAAGCTGTTTGACCGCTGGATCTTGGTCAGGCGAAAATGGAACCTGATCCTTCCCTGGCTGATGACCCGTCCCTATATGAATCAGCCAAGAGCAAAAGACGGGGTGTGCTCTTTCTTTATCGCGAGGCGCAGACCATGAGTTTTTTCAGGAGGATGAACTATTACCTCAAATCGATCCTGGAAATGCTGGTTCATTTCAAAAATTGGGTCATCCTCTGGCCGGTTTTTTTCAAGAAAGGCGCTCAAGGCGTTCATATCGTCCATGTGCGTCGGCCGCCTGTGCGAATCAAAGTCAGGGGCCGGATGGATGTTTGGGCAGTGAAAGAAACCTTCCTGGACAGGTTCTATACCCGGCATGGGGTTGAAGTGGAGGACGGCTGGACGATTATGGATGTTGGCGCAGGCATGGGCGATTTCAGCATTTATGCGGCTTATGGAAGGCCCAATGCTGTGGTGTATGCCTACGAACCCTTTATTGAGTCCTATCAGCTTTTGATCCAGAATATCACACTGAATGCCATCGATAACGTGATCGCCTTTCAGCGTGCGCTGTGGGGAGAATCCGGCCTTCTGGCATTGGAACTTTCATGCGGCGAACCCCTGCAGATCATCAGCCAGGGGGTGGATGCAAGCCTGGCTAATCAAGGCAAGGTCACTGTGAAGGCGCTTTCCCTGCAGGACTGCTTAGAGGGGCAGGGGATTGAGCGGGTGGATCTGATGAAACTTGATTGTGAGGGGGCTGAATATGAGATCCTGCTCCAGGCTTCCCGCCAGACGCTTGAAAAAATTGAGCGCCTGGTCATGGAATATCATGACATCGGGGAAGATCACAACCACCAAATTCTGACTCGGTTCCTTGAAGATGAAGGCTATTCTGTTATCTGTGTTGAGAACCTGGTGCACGAAGACCTGGGTTACCTGTATGCCACCCGCTGAGCCTGATTGTGATGGGATCTGATCAACATAGGGATTTAAAATTCCCCTGGTGAGATCAGCGCAAAGTCGCAGGGGAGGTTGTCAGAGGGCCCTGCCTGCAGTATCATAATCAATTTGTAGGCCAGCTTAGATTCAATAGATTATTCTTTGATTGAAACAGAGACCGTTCATGACCGATCAACATCCGCCAATCAATCCAGAGCCGAGCGTTTGGGACTATTTCGTCCAAAAGCTGCGTTTTTGGACGAAAGATCAACCCGAACCAGTGGAGAATGAAAGCAAACGGGAATCCTGCCGGTTGCCCTGGCTCACGCTGGCGGCCCTGGCCCTGGCCCTGATCGCGCAGCTCACGTTGGCGCCGTCACCCGGGCGGACGCCGTGGCCTGGGTTGATCCTGTATGGGAGCGCCGGGGTTTGCCTGGTGTTGGCTGTGATCCAAAAAGAGTGGCGATTGGCCTCCCACCGGCCGGCGGCGGCTGCCCCCATCCAACCCCAACTCAGAGTGGAGTTTTTGCTGCTGGGGATCCTCCTGGCCCTGCTGGCTTTTTTGCTATTTGGCAGCGGGATGTTTGGCTTTTTGAACCTAATCGTGTGGGCCCTGGCCTTGGTGAGCGTGTTCCTGGCTTTCTGGGAGCGCCAGGAGGGGAAGTCCTTTGGGCTGAAAGCGGGGTGGCAGCGCATCCGGAAAGAAGGCATTGCTCTCAAGGTTGACCGCTGGGTTGTGATCGTCCTGGCTGCGATTTCGGTGATCCTGTTTTTCAACTTCTACCGGCTGGATTCGGTCCCCCCGGAAATGGTCAGCGATCAGGCTGAAAAACTGCTGGATATCAATGATATTTTGCACGGTCACACCCCGGTTTACTTCCCCCGCAATACCGGTCGGGAAGCGCTCCACTTCTACCTGACAGCAGCTTATCTGGCCATCTTCAATCTGGATGTTTCCTTCCTGAACCTTAAAGCCGTAGCGGTGTTTGCCAACTTGCTGACTCTCTTGTTCATTTATTTGGTGGGTAAGGAATTTGGCAACAAATGGGTCGGCCTGGGCGCGGCGGTTTTAGCCGGGATGGCCTACTGGCCGCTGCTGTTCACGCGGCTGGCGCTGAGGATCCCTTATTATCCCCTGTTTGTTGGGCCGGTGCTGTACTTTTTGCTGCGCGGGCTGCGGCGCCAGCGAATCAACGATATTTTATGGGCCGGACTTTTCCTGGGTTTGGGGCTGCACGGCTACACGCCCTACCGGATCGTACCGATTTTTGTGGTGATTGGCATGTTGATCTATGCCCTGCACCAGCCGGGAAAAAAGCGCTGGTTGATCAGCCTGTTTGTGCTCAGCCTGATCACCCTGGTTTCTTTGGTGGTTTTTATCCCTCTGCTGCGGTATTGGCTGGCCAACCCTGATCTATTTGCGTACCGGGCCTTTTCCAGGCTGACCGGAATGGAAGCCGGTTTCCAAAACCATCCACTGATCATTTTTTTCCAAAATTTCTGGAAAGCAAGCGTGATGTTCTTTTGGGATAACGGCGTGATCTGGGCGCATTCAATCCCAGGCCGCCCGGCACTGGAAGTTGTTTCGGGCGCGCTGTACTTTTTGGGGATCCTTGGGCTGTTGGTACGTTACATCCGGAAGCGAAGCTGGATGGATTTATTCTTGCTGGTCTCCATTCCCATGCTGTTGATGCCGTCGATCCTTTCTCTGGCTTATCCAGGGGAGAATCCCAGCCTAAACCGGACAGCTGGCGCGGTGGCGCCGGTTTTTGTGGTGATCGGCCTGGCGCTGGAATCGATCCTGCGCACCATCCAGGCGCGGCTGGGCGGCAGGATTGGGAAGTACGGCCTGATCGCACTCCTGGCGGTCTTGTTGGTTTGGTCGGCAGGCAATAATTTCAACCTCGTTTTCAACCAATATGCCCAGATCTATAAGGCGTCAAGCTGGAACACATCTGAGATCGGCCGGGTGGCAAGGTTCTTCATCGAATCCCTGGGGAGCCCGGACTCGACCTACGTCGTAGGCTATCCGCATTGGATCGATTCCCGTTTGGTGGCGATCAACGCAGGCACTCCCGGCCGCGATTTTGCGATCTTCCCGGGGCAGATCCCTGAGACTGCGCAGGATCCCAGCCCCAAGCTGTTTTTCCTGAATGTAAATGACGGTGAGAACATGCAGCTGCTGCTGGAAACCTTTGAAGATGGGATCCTGTCCCAGATTGAATCCAGTGTAGAGAATAAAGATTTTATGATTTTCTTTGTGCCGCCATCCCAGGGAGCGCTTCCGTGATGGCTGCCAACCGAAACCATTCAACATTGAAGATTGCCAAACCCTGGGGTGAGATTGCGGTCCTCCTCCTGTTGATCCTGGCGCTTTCTGGAGGAGTTTATTTGCGTTTGGTGGGGGTCAATTGGGACGAAAATCAGCACATGCACCCCGATGAGCGATTCCTGAGCCTGGTGCAGGCGGCGATCGCGCCGGTTGAGGACCTTGATGCCTACTTCAACACGGAGAATTCCAGCCTGAATCCGGCCAACCGGGGGTATCCCTTCTTTGTCTACGGCACGCTGCCGATCTTTATGATCCGTTACCTGGGAGAGGCGCTGGGGAAGACGGATTACCATACGATCACGATTGTGGGCCGCTATACCTCCGCGGTGTTTGACATGCTGACGGTCTTGCTGGTGTATGCGATCGGCCGGCGCCTGTATAAGAGATGGGTGGGCGTGCTGGGCGCGCTGTTGTATGCCCTGGCCGTCCTGCCCATCCAGCTTTCTCATTTCATGACCGTGGATACCATCACCAATACCTTTGCCTACCTGGCGGTTTACGCCGGCGTTTGGGCGCTGACCCGGCAGCCAGCGGATGCAATTGATGACCGTGATGATGGGAAAGATGACGAGAAGGCTGAAGCCGAAGCTGGGCACCACGAAGGAAAAGAGAACCGTCTTAGGGAGACCCTCAGGTTGGTTAAAGATCTTGCGCCGTACATCCTGTTTGGGCTGGCCTTGGGTGCAGCTACGGCCTCGAAGATCAATGCCGTGGTTCTGGCGGTTCTGCTGCCGCTGGTGGAGGGCATGCGCTACCTGCAGCTGCCGGCTGATGCGCGCCGGTCGGCCCTTTTGCCGATCCTGCGCAACTTGGTGGTGGCTGGGGCGCTGAGCTTCATCATTTTCCGGATCGGACAGCCCTATGCATTCAACGGCCCAAGTTTTTTTAACCTGGGGATTGATGAAAACTGGTGGGCCAGCCTGCAGAACCTGCGCGCCCAGGCTTCAGGCGATGTTGATTTCCCACCCGCCTTGCAGTGGGCCCGGCGTCCGCTCACCTTTTCCTGGCAGAACCTGGTGACCTGGGGGCTGGGACTGCCCCTGGGGCTGATGGCCTGGATCGCTTTCCTGGGAATGGGCTGGCAAATCTTACGCCAGCGCCAATGGCGCCAGCACCTGCCGTTATGGGTCTTTACAGGTCTGTATTTCCTGTGGCAGTCCTTCTCCTGGGTCCGCTCTATGCGCTACCAGATGTTGATCTATCCTGCGCTGGCCTTATTTGCTGCGTGGGGATTGGTTCAGTTGTGGTCGGCCAGAGAGAGATTCCGGTTCGGTTTCATCCGCCTCAAGCCAAAAATCATCCGGCTGATCGGGGTGATCCTGACGGTGACGATCGTGCTTTCCACAGCAGCCTGGGCTTTTGCCTTCTCGCGGATTTATACCCGGCCCCACACCCGGGTGGCTGCCAGCCGGTGGATTTACCAAAACATCCCCGGCGCGCTGACCCTGAGGATGGCGACAGCGGCAGGTGAATTTCGCCAACCGCTCCCATACCGGGCGGGCGATTCCCTGATCCCAGGCGAGGCTTACCCTATCCCGTGGATTGCCATCGCGGATGGCTCCCTGACGCAGATCACCCTGCCATACATTCTGGATCAATCCCAATCCGCTGGCATGAAGGCCATTGAGGTACGCCTGGCTGCTTTCGACGCTCCTGAAAACATCCTGGCAAGCGCATCGGTCGAGGGGCAATTTCTCCCCACGGAGAATGACTGGCGGGGAACGGCTTATGATTTCATCTTTGAAGAGCCGGTATCGGTCTTTGAAGGCAATCGGTACTGGTTTGAATTTTATTTGGTCCAGGGCGAAACGGCTGTATTATTGAACGGTTCACCGACTGTGGGCCTGTTCACGACCGGCGGGATGGCGCTTAGCTCACCCCTGCCGCGGTTCCAGCAGAGCGTGACGCCCGCTATGGACTACGCAATGAATGTGCAGGTTTTGGAAAGCGGCACGATCACCTCCGTTGAAATGCCCCACCTCATGAATACATCCTGGGTAAAAGGGGAGCAGGCGCTGGTCATGGAACTCACGCCTGGCGATCAAACCGAACTGATGAGTACAGCATTCGTAGAGGGGGATTTCTCGCCCAGGGAAGATCTGCGCGGGCATTCAGTGATATTTGACCTCGCCGAGCCATTGAGCATTGATGCGGGCCAAACGCTGACGGTCAGGCTTTCCACGCCAACTGAAGGCGCCCGCCTGGTCCCACAGGCGCCAGCGCCGGTGCATGAAAGCAGTTGGGATGACGCCGTGCCTTACCCGGTGGACGGCTTCAGCCCCTACAGCGACACCGGTGGCATCTACCGCGGGGACCTGAATTTTGAGATGTATTGGGCCGATGATGCCCAAAAGCTGGAAAGGTTTGAGACCAACCTGGATCTGGCAGATTTTATCTTCATCACCTCCAGCCGGCAGTGGGGCACGACGACGCGGGTCCCGGAGCGCTATCCCCTCACCACGGCCTACTACCGCCATCTCCTGGGCTGCCCGTCTGAACGGGAGATCGAATGGTGTTATAACGTGGCCCAGCCGGGGATGTTTGATGGCGAGTTGGGCTTTGACCTGGTCCAGGTGTTCCAATCCAACCCCAACCTGGGGTCCGTAGAGATCAACGACCAGTTTTCTGAAGAAGCGTTTACCGTGTATGATCACCCAAAGGTGTTGATCTTTAGAAAGAGCGCAAACTACGATCCCCTGGCAATGCGTGAGCTTTTGCGTTCCATTGATTTGAGCAAAGTGGTCTACTTCACACCCGGGGATGCGGCCAGCTACCAGGCGCCAGATCAGAACCAGCTGTATGAACCCCGCCACAACCTTCTGCTGCCGGAAGACCGGCTCGAGGCGCAGCGCAGTGGGGGCACCTGGTCAGAATTGTTCAATACTGAAAGCCCCCTTAACGCTTCAGAACCCCTGGCTGCCGTTGTGTTCTACTTATTTGTGCTGTTTCTTGGCCTCATCGCCTACCCGCTGATCCGGATAGCGCTGCCGGGGCTGGCAGATCGCGGCTACCCCTTTGCAAAATTGGCCGGACTGCTCCTGCTGGCCTTCTTCGTATGGGTTTTGGGCTCTTTCGGCGTTCCATTCAGTACCCCAACCATCCTGGGCGTGTTGATGGGGTTGAGCATATTATCGCTGGCTGTTTTGCTTCTACAAAGGAAAACCCTTTGGGCTGAAATTAAGACGCACTGGCGTTATTACCTGACGGTGGAACTGATTGCATTGGGGGCATTTGTGTTCTTCCTCCTGGTGCGGGTGGGAAACCCCGACCTCTGGCACCCATTCAAAGGCGGCGAAAAGCCCATGGACTTCTCGTACTTGAATGCAGTGCTCAAGAGCACGACCTTCCCGCCTTATGATCCCTGGTTCGCAGGCGGGTACATTAACTACTATTATTATGGTTTTGTGGTTGTCGGCGTCCCCATCAAACTATTGGGGATTGTCCCGGCGGTGGCCTACAATATCGTGCTGCCAATCTGGTACAGCCTGTTAATATTGGGCGCTTTTTCAGTGGGGTGGAACCTGTATTTGGGCATCCCTCGATCCAGGGCTTTGCGCGTGGGCGAGAAAAACAAAAAGCAGCAGTTGAGGACTGCCTTCCTGGTGGGCCTGGCTACCGCTGTCGGTTTGGGATTACTGGGAAACCTGGGAACGGTGCGCCTGATATTTAACGGCTACCAACGCCTGGCTGCAGGCGGCGCAGCCCTGGAAGAAGCCGCGCTTGGGCAGCGGATCGCCTGGACTTTCCAGGGATTTGCGCAGTTCCTGCAAGGGGCGCCCATGCCTTTCTATCCTGGAGATTGGTACTGGTTCCCCAGCCGGGTGATCCCAGGTGAGCCGATCACTGAATTTCCTTACTTTACATTTATCTACGGTGACTTACACGCTCACCTGATCGCCTTTCCCATCACGATCTTTGCCATCAGCTGGAGCCTTTCGGTTGTGTTAAACAAAGCCAGATGGGGTCAAAGCAGCGGGCGTCTGAAGCTGCCTGGGATCATCATCGGGTTCTTCATCGGCGGTCTGGTGATTGGGGCTTTGCGTCCGACCAATACCTGGGACTTTTACACCTACCTGGTGCTGGCCTGCGTCGCGCTGGTTTACAGCCTGTTCCGGCATTATCAGCCGAGATGGTCTTTAAGACTACCGCAGGGGGCTTTACTTGAGAAATTGCTGGTGACCTTGGGTGCAGTTCTGCTGCTGGCCCTGACGGCGACCCTGCTTTACCAGCCCTTCAGCTATTGGTTTGGCCAGGGCTATACCCGGGTTGAACTCTGGCAGGGCAGCCGGACCCCATTGGATTCTTATTTTACACATTGGGGTTTGTTTCTGTTTGTGATCGTGAGCTGGATGGGCTGGGATACTTACCATTGGATGAAAACCACACCGCAATCAGCGCTGCGCAAACTGGCGCCGCATCTGACCTGGTTGTATGCCGGACTGATCCTGTTTGGGATCAGCCTGGTTGTTTTCTTGATCCTGGGGGTTGTGGCTGCCTTGGTTGCTTTGCCCATGGGGGTTTGGATTGTGATTTTGATGTTCCGACCCAATGGTTCAGATGGGCGGCGTTTTCTGCTGTTCCTGATTGGCACGGCAGTCACCCTGACTTTGGTCGTCGAGTTGATCTACCTTCCCGGCGATATCGGCCGGATGAATACCGTCTTCAAGTTCTATCTACAAGCCTGGATTCTATTTGGGCTTTCTGCGGGCGTTTGCCTGGGCTGGGTCATCAAGTCTTTAAAGTTCTGGAACCAGCGGTTGGCGTTTGCCTGGCAGGCAGCTTTATTTGCCCTCGTGGTCTCTGCGGCCCTGTTTACCGTGATGGGCACGGCGGACAAGATTCGCGACCGGATGGCGCCAGCGGCGCCCCATGGGTTGGACGGCACAGCTTTTATGACCGAGGCCGTCTATTATGATTTGGGCATGGAGATGCAGCTGGCTCAGGATCATCACGCCATTCGCTGGATGCAGGAGAATGTCCAGGGATCGCCGGTCATTCTCGAGGGCCAGGCTTATGAGTATCGTTGGGGCAACCGGTATACGATCTATACCGGGCTGCCGGGGGTGGTGGGCTGGAACTGGCATCAGCGCCAACAGCGCGCGGTGCTCCGGAACAATATCGTCCAGGAGCGGGTGGATGCGGTTAATGCCTTCTATACAGCTGTGGAACTGCAAACGGTTCAGGATTTGATTGAAGCGTATGATATTTCCTACATCATCCTGGGTCAATTGGAACGGATTTTTTATCCCGGACCCGGGTTAGAGAAATTCGATCAGTTTGAGGGTCAATTATGGGAAGAAGTCTACCGTTACGAGGACACCATTATCTATCGCGTGCTGAGGAATTGATTCAGGATTGGAGGCGGGGGCTCAAAGAGGATCTGGATCATCAGCTGCAGTTGAAGAGATACCCGATGATGTTCTCCCCG
>CAZLEK010000021.1:0-32258 GCA_964558525.1 uncultured Candidatus Brevefilum sp. | reverse complement strand
TAGAGCAGTTGACTCTTAATCAATTGGTTCGGAGTTCGAGTCTCCGGAGGGTCATGTTTCTTTTAAACAACTAAGTCGTTCTTAACTCGAGAGGGAAGGGATTAGGTACTAGGTACTAGGTACTAGGTATTGGGTATTGGGTATTAGGATGGCAGCCTAATTCAATGGAAATGTTCTATTCTACAAACCCCTAAGCGCTGAATACCTGTTACCTGAGAAATAAGATCCCATTCACCGTTCACCAATCGCCACTGACCAATCACCATTCACCTGCTACTGCATCACCTGCTATCTAATCGCCTAATCACCAAATCCCCTATTCCTCCAGCAGAAGATCTGCGCCTTCGAGCGCGCGCTTCAGGCGCGGATCAGCGCGCGGATCCTCACCGGTGAAGAAATCCTGGGTGGGGTAGCCGAGGGAGATCAGCAGGGGCTGGCCGGAGGGGTCAAAGGGCTGCATGATGACCACCCCGTCGAAACTCAGGGAGGAAGCGGGGGACCAGAAAGCCCCGGCATAGATGCGCTCTCCATGGGCCAGGATCACAAACGGCACGCCGCTCATGGGCATCCCGCCGGAGAAGGCCGCCAGGAGAACTTTGTAGGCTTCTGGCGACAGGTTGATGGCATGGACATCCCACAGATAGTTGTCGATATCTGCGGTGCGGATGATCGGCTCTTCCGCCAGGGGCAGCTCGGCAAGCTCGAAATTGTTCAGGTCTGGTCCCGCCATTTGATCGTCAGCGACCAGGTAGAGTTCGAAGGCTTCGCCTTCCCGGGGGGGCGCCTCCGTCGGCGCTGCCTGGCAGGCGGTCAACAGGATGACGACCAATGAAATGATGACAAGGAATTTTCTTCGCATAGGTTCAATCTCCAAAAGTCACAATGGTGTGATTGTTATGTTTCCACGCTTTCCTCGTTTGAGGTAAGCGAAACTTAATATACCACAAGCCGTCATTTTTTCGCAGAGGTGAATTTCGGTGCAGCTTCTTTGAGGCGGATAAATTTTTCTGAGCGCGCCGACGATGACGTCGACGCAGAACAACGGAGGCTGGGTAGAGATCTTGATCGCATTTGTGTTGAGCCAGGAAATCTTTAGATGTGAGGGTGTCGTAAAACAGTACCTGGTCACGGATGCTCAAACAGGGAATCCTCCCTAACGATCGTCATTACCCATTGTCGGTCGAGACATCAAGGAGTCAAAAACCGAATTTAGCACGAACAAATAAACTTTCAGTTTATGAGCCGTAGAGACGGCCCGGCGGTGAGGGGCGTCTCTACGAAGCTAACCTGCTGTTCAAACATCTCAGATGATCAACTTTGAGGGCCGTATCAGCAAAGGTAATTAGAAGCGAGGGCTGAAAACAAGTTAATCAACACTCTCAGATATAATTATGGTAAGGAAATATCTAAAGAGAGGCGGCTGTGAGCACTTATCAACTCGATCCGGAAAAATTCCCCCGGGTCCGGCGCAATATCATCCTGATGTATCTCGCACTGGCCCTGGTCGGCCTGGGGGTGATTTACCTGACGGTTGGGGAAGCCCTGTTTGGCCAGGCCTGGACCTTGATCCCCTTTGTTGGGCTGGTTTTTGCGGCTGCTGGCTGGTATGCCCTGCGCCAGCGGCGGCAATATTGGCAGGCCTATCAGCTGCTTGTGAGGGACAGGACCCTGATCCGCCGGGCCCACAATGTCCCTGAGCTGCGCATCCAGCGTTCCCACATCACAGGCGTGAGGGAAGTTCGCAATGGGTTGATCCTCTCCACACCAAAAAATGAGAACCTGCTCTTGATCCCCAGGGACCTTCCTGAGGATGATTATCAGGAGATCAAACGAAGGATGGAAAGGTGGGCCGGTCAGGGGGCTTAGACTTTGTTGAGCGCTTTGATCATCCGCCAGGCGGGCTCATGGACGTGCTGCAGGCGGCCTTCGTGGTCATGGTAGGACCAATTACCCGATTTTGATCCGATCACTCGATAGCCAAGACGTTTATATAAACGCAGGGCGGCAGGATTGTCCTTGGCAACATTCAGGGTGAGGTCAGTAAACCCCCGCTCACGCAGATCAGACTCTACATACTGCAGGAGATATTGGCCGATGCCGCGGTTGCGCCAGAGCGGTTTGACCCGAAAGGCAAACAGATAGGCCCGGTGGCGGCCATCGGCGGCCTCCCTTTCGCTGCTTTTGAGCATCACGAAGGCCTGGCCGATGAACTCGCCATCCGGCAGGGTGATCACCCATAAAAGCGTCTTTCCGGCCCGCGATTCTTTGTAGAGGCTGGCAAACATCCGGCGGTATTTTTGATAGTCCCCCTCCCATTCCAATGCCGGCAGGTCTGCTTCAGCCACCTGACGGATGATCAGCTCTTGATGCTCAAAGGAACACTCTGGAACTGTTTTTTCCATGGTCTCCTCAGCTAAACCAACCTGCTCACTCCATTTCAGATACCAGCTGTTTGAGTAAAGCCTTTTCTTCTTCTCTGGATTGGATGTCCCCATTGAGCCAGGCATCCCGCAGTGCTGTTAAGATGCGGCCGTACGCCGGGGAGGGTTTCAGCCCGATTTCACGCAGGTCATCTCCTGTGGTGTGGGGCGTTACGGATGCCCACTGGTTCACAAACCGCCAGAGGGTTTGGCGGTATTCTGGGTCATCATTGACCCTATAGGCAGCATACAGGGACAGCCGGGGCGCTTTCTCAAGCGCTTGGACGATCTGGCTGGGTTTTGCTCCCGCCAGATTTGGCAGTTCACGGTTTATGTTGCTCGTTGCGATCAGTAAGCGCTTAAGGTCGCTTTTAAATCGCAATCGGGAGGCGATCGAGCGCAGCGTTGGTTCGGGCAGCTGGCCAAGCCAGATCAGGTAGCTCAGGATCTGCTTCAAGCTGAGGTGATCGAACTGCCCGCTTAGATCCCAGACGGGATCGATTGAGTCGGTCTCCAGATTTGAAAGTTGATCCAACAGCGCTTTGTTCCAGGGCAGGGCGGGGTGAATGGTGGCCAAGATGTTTAATTCCGCCAGCCGCCCCAGCATGGCCGGCGCCTTGGGTTCTGCCAGGATCAAATTGATCTCATGGCGCAGGCGGGCTCCGGTCAGCCGGTTCAATAAGGGCAGGCTTTCTTCCATCAAAGCCTTCGTGCGGGGCTCAATTTGAAAATCGAAACGCTGCTCAAAACGGACCGCTCGCAGCAGGCGGGTGGCATCATCTACAAAGGACAGGGCGTGCAAAACACGAATAAGGCCGGCGCGCAAATCGCTCAACCCACCCCAATAATCGTGGATCCTGCCGTAATGCTCGCCATCCAGGCGCAGGGCCAGGGTGTTGATCGTGAAATCCCGCCGGTGCAGGTCCATTTTGATGCTGCTGCTTTCCACGGTCGGGAGGGCAGCTGGCTGTTCGTAAAATTCCGTCCGGGCGGTGATCAGGTCCAGGGTTTCGGGCAGCCGCTCGGCTTGCCCCTCTGCATCCATGGGCAGGCGGCTCAATAATTCTTTCCGGATGCCTGAGATATCCCACTTGGCGGTGCCAAAGCGTTGGTGGGTGAGCACGCGGCCTCCATAACGTTCAGCCAGCCGGCGGGCAAAGAAGATCGCATCCCCTTCCACAACGACGTCAAAATCCAGGCTGGGGCGTTCCAACAGCAGGTCGCGCACAAACCCGCCGACCACAAAGATCGGCAGGTTGACCCGGCCCGCCTCCTCGGCCAGGGTGCGCAGCAGGGTCAGCCGGGCTGGCGGGACAGCCTCCGTCAGCATGCGGGCAACTTCCTCCTGGGAGGGATGTTCTGGCTGCGGTGAAAGTGTTTTAAGAAGGTCGGTCCGGGTGACGATCCCAATGATCTCACCTTCCGAATCCACCACCGGGATCTGACCCCAGCCGCTCTTTCCCATCAGGTTCTGAAGGGTTTCCAGGGAGGCATCAGGCTGGATGGATACATCGCCGGCGGACATCAGGCTCTCCACGGTGAGGTCCAGCCCATGGCTGATGGCGCGATCCACCTCCCGGCGGTTGAGCAGCCCCACCACCTTGCCATCTGATACGACCGGATAGCCCTCATAACCATAGCGCTGCATCAGCCGGTGGGCTTCTTCAACAGAGGTATCCGGGGTGAGGATCAGCGGATCCTTGGACATGATCCCCGCCACGGTGAGCGCAGGGCTGACATGGCGTTCGAGGTTGGACAGCATCGACTCGAATTGTTCCTCAAGGTAGGCCTGGATTTCAGCTTCAATGATGTGTTCATCCGGACGGATCAATGCAGATGCGGCGCGTTTGTGGCCGCCGCCGCCCATTTCCTCGGCAATCGAAGCGACATTCACCTGGTCTGTGGTCGAACGGGCTACCAGCCGGATGCCCTGCTGGGTTGAAACCAGGAGCAATAGGGCGTCCGGGTTAAGCACATCGCGCATTTTGTGGGCGACGCTGGAGATCTCATCCTGCACATCCATGGCGTCCGCCTTGGCGGCTAAGATCGTCTGGTCTTCCACCAGCACAGTCTGAACGTTCTTCATCAGCCGGTCATATAATTCGCGCTGGCCGGGCGAAAGGGGTGGATAGAGATATTGGCCCACAATATCCAGGTTCGCGCCGTGTTCAAGACAATAAGCTGCAGCCTGGAGGTCTTCACGGGTGGTGGACCCATAGGTAAAAGAGCCTGTGTCCTCATATAACCCCAGGGCGAGGGTGGTCGCCTGGAGCGGGGTCAGTTGGATGGCTTGTGTGCGAATCCGGGCGATCATCTGGCTGGCATTAGAACCGGAGTCGACCAGATGCAGCTCCCAATCTGGGTCAAGATCGTCCCGCAGAGGGTGGTGGTCGAAGACAATCACCTGGGTCTCCTCGGACATGCCCTTGAGGGTGATCATGGATTGGGTATCGACGAGGATCAGCGTTTCGATGTTTTCTCGCGGCAGGTCTTCATGGGTGAGGTAGGGCAGGTCTTTTCCAAAGGTCTCCAGGTAGCGGCGCCCATTGCGATTGATGTTGCGGGGGAGCAGGGGCAGGGCATCGGGAAACAGCAGCCAGGCGCCCAGCTGAGACGCCAGCGCGTCCATATCCGCTTGTTCGTGGGTCAGAATAACTTTCATGGTTTAATCAAACCACCAATGGGCCTGGTTTTCAATATTAAAGAAATTATAAACCGTTTGCGAAAGCCTGGCGATCAGGCGGTTGCCCTGGTCAAAATCCAGGCGCTCTGGATCGTGAAGGAAGACCGTCAGGACGTAGTCCCCGCCGGGCGTAAAGATGATGGCGACATCACTCATGGAACGAAGCTGGCCGTCCAATTCCTGGACCCAGCCGTGTTTATGCGCGGCAAGGGCATCTGGCGGCAAGCCGGCCTCGATTAACAGGCCAATCTGGTTGCCGGCCAGGATGTCGACCATCAACTGGCATTCTGGCTGGGTGATCTCCCCCGGGAAGGTTTGCGTGAGCAGGCCGCTCTCATCCTCAGCGCAGCGGTAGATAGCCCCCAGCAGTTCTGCGGCTTCTGAGGGGACGGTTTGGTTGTAGACATCGGGATCCAGGAAAACATCCTGGCGGGCGTTCGCCGGGGTCTCAAATAACTGCAAAACGGGCGCGCCCAGGTAGAAATACCCCGCCAGGAAGGTGTTTTCCATCCCAAGGGCTTGCAGATCCTCGCTGACGATCAGTGGGCCGCGCGTTTGATCCAGATACGTTGACATCAAGCTGTCCGCGGGCGGATTTTCCGAGAAGACGATCATCCGCTCGAGCAGTGTGATGACCTCTTCTGGTGTGGGATTTTCAGTGCGGCGCAGCACAGAGATCATGATCGGAATCTTAATTGTGCTGGCGGCAGTGAAGGCTACATCGGGTTCCACTGCTGCGCCGTCAGTGCTGGCAAAATGGAGGCTGTTCCCGTCGGGCATGGGTTGGATGACGGTTTCCACCAAGCCGTCGAACCCAATCCAGTTGATTTGGTGCTGCAGGAAAGCCTGCAGCATTGCTTCGTTTACGGATGGGTCCGGCCCATCCAGGGTTTGCAGTTCCACCCGATGCGTCTCAGAAGAGAGCAGGGCGGTGCGGATATCGACGATCGCCTTTTCGGTATCCAACCGCTGGCCCGAAGTGGGCGGGAGGAAGTTGGTGGTGTTGGGCAGCGGTGTCAGGGGGCGTCCCGGTTGGGTATAGCGTGGGGCAATCTCCCCGTTCAGGTAGCTCCGGAGTGTGTTTTCTTCCACAGCGGCTGCCAGGGGCAGGTTAACAGCTTGAGGATCCAGGTTCCCCCATAGGCTGCCCCAGAAACTGCCGGTGTCCAATTGCGCTGCAGCGTCTGCCGCCAGTTCCTGAGGGTTCAGGGTGAAACCCAGGTCCTGCGGTTCGGCATGAAGGGTCGCGCCGTTGATTTCGAGGACCAGCGGGAGGCTGTAGAATTCAGTAAGGCGCGCCGCCGCTTGATCTTCGGTCAGCCCGTCAATGGGTACAGCGCCAATTGTGCTGCCGCCCGGAAAGGTAATCGGCTGGGCGTTGAAGCGTTGGGATTCCACAAGGGTGATCACCAGGCTGCTCAGGATGAAGAGGATTCCCAATCCACCCATGAGCCACCGCATGACCTTGGATTTCATCGGGCCTCCAGAAATTCAATCATGGCATGATTTTACCAGAAGCTCTTTGAGGGGTTCGCTTCACTTAAAATCTCGATGGGTGAGATATCGGATTTGTGTAAAAAACTCGATAGACCAGGGCGTTCGCAAGGGCATGGTTGATGAGAATTCTGGCTGTTTGCTGGATCCCTTCACCTACTCCCAGGGCAATCGCAAGATCCCCAAGAAAAGTTATGCTTGAAAATCTATTTATCCGAAGGATGCTCGATGGACTCTCATCCCAACTTTCCGCTCTCGCCGACGTCCTCGTCGGCGAAAAAACGCCAGCTTTAAATGCAAATTTCTCGATTGAAATAATATTTCCGCTTTCCTTACTCATTTCCCCGCAACGAGGACGTTGCGGGGAGCCAATTTTTTCAATGCCGCTAACTTTGCGATTGTCAGGCTTTCCATCCAGGAGCGTGACGCGCGGCGGTGAAATGTGTTAAAGTAAAGGGGTAGATTAATCAGAGTTTCGTCACCTTAGGTGCAAGCGGGAGGTGTTGGATGGGAAGAACCATGAAGAAAATTAGCAGAGGCATCCTGTGGGGACTGGGGGGGACGGTTGGTGCGGCCTTGGCGGCTGCCGCGGGATGGGTTGTTTACAGCCGGAAATACGTCCGGCATGATCTGGCTTTGGATCCAGCCCTGGATGCGGCGCGAAAGGATTTTGAGTCTGAGCATCTCGGCCGACTGAGCTATTATCTCGACCTGCGCGGCAGCGGCGCGCCGCTGGTGCTGCTGCACAGCATCAATGCTGCCCCCAGCGCCTTCGAAATGAAGCCGATCTTCGAACACTTCCAGGGTGAGCGCCCGGTGTATGCCTTGGAATTGCCCGGGTTTGGCTTTTCAGAACGTTCAGATCGAATTTACAGCCCTTTGCTGTACCAGCGGGCGATCAACACCTTTCTTAAGCAGGTGGTTGGCCAGCCGGCGGATGTGGCAGCCCTGTCATTGTCCTGTGAATTTGCCGCCTTAGCGGCGGCGCATGACCCCGAGCTGATCCGCTCGATCGTCATGATCTCGCCCACAGGCTTCCAGCCGCCCAGAGCTGATCAGCTGCCTGAACGGGCGCGGCAGCGGGAGGCAAAGAACACGCTTTATTCCGGGTTGAGTGTGGGGGTTTGGAACCGGCCGCTCTATGATCTGATCTCCAGCCGGCCCAGCATCCGCTATTTTTTGAACAAGAGCTTTGAAGGGCTTGTGCCGGAAAATGTTGTTGATTATGCCTACCAAACCTCTCATCAACCGGGTGCGCAATATGCTCCCACCTATTTTCTGAGCGGAAAGCTGTTCACGCCGGCCGTACGTGAAACCGTGTACAAGGTTCTGGATTGCCCGGTACTGGTGCTGTATGACCGGGATCCCTATACCAATTTTGAGATGCTGCCGTCGCTGCTGAAGGGGCGCGAAAACTGGCAGGCGCAGAGGATCGCACCGACCAAGGGACTGCCGCATTGGGAACGTCCGGAGAAGACCTTTGCTGTTATGGCTTCCTTCTGGAATGCGCTGTAGAGGGAGCCATGCGGTTAAAATGTCTGGCCTGTGATGTCCTGGCGCGACCGGTTTACTTGAGCGCAGCCCATTCACCGCAGATTGTGGATGTGAGCCTGGAGCGGTTCGGGCTGCATCTGAAACCGGTAGAACTACGCCAGCGGCTGCAGCAGCGCATTGATGAAGCTGGAGATGCGGGATTGTATGATGCCGTCGTCCTGGCTTACGGTTTATGCGGTAAGGCCACGGATGGGCTGCATACGGGGAGCATCCCTTTGGTGATCCCCAGGGCCCATGACTGTATCACTTTGTTTTTGGGGAACCGGGAGCGCTATGAAGAGGAATTTGAGGCTTGCCCGGGAACATATTGGTATGTTCAGGATTTTATCCAGCGTGGCGAGTCTGAAGAGATCCCGCTTTCGATTGGCGCCAACACCATGGTTGATGAAGCGGTGGTGTATGCGCAGTACATTGAAAAATATGGAAAGGATAATGCAGATTACCTGCTGGAGGTGATGGGCGCCTGGCAGGAACATTACGAACGGGCAGCTTATATTGATATGGGGGTGGGCGCGGGCGAGGACGTGGCGCAGAAGGCCCGGCGTGACGCCGAGAAGAACGGCTGGCGGTTTGAGCGTTTGGCGGGGGACTTGATCCTGATCCGCAGGCTGTTGTATGGGGAATGGGATGAAGAAGATTTCCTGATTTTGGAACCCGGCCAGAAAATTGAGATGATTGGGGGCGAAGAGGTGATCCGGGCGGGAGAGCAGAAAAAGTAACGCTTTTCCGTTGATTGCTTTTTGTCAGGTAGGCGCTTTGTACTTTTTTTGATTGAATTGAGCAAAGCGGTAAAAAGTAGGGTTTTGCGCTTGTGAGCCGGACCCAGCGCCATAGCTGACCTGCGGTTTTGGCTGCAGAGAGAAAAAATAAATTATCATCCAAAGAGTCAGGTAGGCGCTTTTTATCTTTTTTACTGACAGTGTGGAGCAAATCGTGATACAGCAGATTTACTCAGTATTATGCCCGACCCAGCGCCATACCTGACCTACGGTATTATCAATGGGTTAGTTTTTGTCAGGTAGGCGCTTTGTATATATCTTACGCTTGTTTCCAGCAAGGCCTGCCTAAGTTGATTTTCAGACTTCTGAGCCGGACCCAGCGCCATACCTGACCTCCAAAACGCAGTCGTTTTGGATTAAATCTTTAAAAAAACTAGTTCAGCATCTGTTCCAATTTAGGCTCGAGCATGGCCAGGCCCGCCTTTCCGGCGGCGCGGCATTTGAGGTTGCCTTCGGTGTCGAATAAGAAGTATGCCGGCCAGAGCTCATTGTCAAAGGCCTTTTTCGCCTGGTGCAGGTTATCCACACCGCAGGATTCCTCAATCCCAAATTCCCTGACGGCGGATTTCACTTTTTCCATGTCAGTATCCGCTTTCATGCGGGGGCAGTGGATGGCGACCATTTTCAAACCCTTTGGGACATATTCCTTTCGCCAGGATTCCAGCACGGGCATATTATCATGGCAGATGTGACAGCTCACAGCCCAAAAATAAACCAGCAAGGGCTGGCCTTGGGCTGCTTCCAGGTCGGGCTCGCCGTTGAGCCACTCGGTGACACCGTCAAGCGGGGGGAGCGGCGTACGCAATCGCATTGGCATAGGTAGTTTCCCTCCTTAGAGCGTATCTTGGCCGGGTTCCCAGTTAGCGCCGCACAAGCCGCCTGCCTGTAGGGCTTCTAACACTCGCAGGGTTTCGTCCACGCTGCGGCCGATGTTCATGTTGTGAATGACCGAATACTGCAGCACACCTTCGGGGTCAATGATGAACAGGCCGCGCAGCGCAGCGCCTTCTTCTTCGACCAGCACGCCGTACGCTTCTGAAACCTCATGGGTGTTATCCGAAGCGAGCAGGTACCTGGTCCCCTGAATGCCGTCTTTCTCCTCTGGCGTTTCCAGCCAGGCTTTGTGGGAGAAGACAGAATCCGTCGACACGCCGAGGATATCAGCATTCAAATCCTGGAATTCTTCATAGCGTTCAGAAAGCGCCAGGATTTCCGTGGGACACACAAAGCTGAAGTCATAGGGATAGAAAAACAGGATCAGCCATTTTCCCTGGTAGTCTTCAAGGGAGACGGATTCAGCCAGGGTCTCCAGGTTCTTGGTGCTCAGCATCTCAAAATGAGGCGCTGGTTCACCCACTTTGGCATATTCAAATAGTTCCATTGATTCCTCCAATTGATTTTGATAAAGTTGACAAACAATTTTGACATTTTACCACAAATCAGACCTTAATTGACAGGTTCAATGGATTGTACAGCGTTGAATTGGTTAACTTTAAGGATCCAGTCGCTGCCGGGTTCCGCCTGCAGGAACAGCTCGCTGTTGGTGGTTTCATAGGTGTATTGCGATCCGTCGGCGCTGAAGGTGATGGTGTAGTCCTCAGCGCGCTCCCCGAGGCGCTGCTGGGTATTCAGGGCTGGAGAAGGCCAGGAAGGCTGCAGGTTTTCGCCCGATTGTGTGACCGTGTCCACCACGACCCATGCCATGGTCTCATACTCGCAGTAATCATCGTAGACTTCATAGGTGCAGTCCTGGACCAGTTCTCCCACACCTGTGCCTGTATCGACTGTATAAGGCGTGCCGCACACCTCGGTGGCATTGGGCTGCATCTCGTCTGAGGTATAGCGATATTCTTCCGAACAGGAGATCAGCTCAGCTCCCTCCGGGACCTCATCCCACCAGGCCTGGTCCGTCACGGTTTGGTAGGCTTCAACCGCGATGCTGCGTTCCCAGGCCACATCGGTCACTGTGCCGGTGATGTCATCGGTCTTCAGCAGGAGGATTAATAACACCACAAATGCCGCCAGGCAGGCGAAGCCGCCAATCACGCCGAAAACGACCAAAGACCGGCTGCGTTTCTTTTTGGGCGCCGGGGCGTCAACCGGCGGCGGCGCTTCTTCTTCGGCAATGCTTTCAATTTTCACGCCTGCCTTGCGGGCCTTGCCGCCCATGGAGAGGTCGCCGCCGCAGTGGCTGCACAATTCAGCGCTTGCAGGATTACGGGTACCGCAGTAGGGGCAGTGGATGTCGGGGCCCGCTTTTGCCATGCGGATCAGGGCTTCGTCTTTGATTAAGTTGAAGGCCTTTTCATCAACGGTTTTGAAGTCCACGTCCTCCGGCTGCGGCGCGCCGCAGCTGGTGCATTTTTTTATCGGACCGGGGTTTTGGGTTTCACAAAAGGGACACTGCCAGATCAAAGGGACAAAGCCAAGCGTTTTTCGAGCCATGTTTTCCTCCGGCTAAGAATTTATGGGGTTTGTTTCCTAAGTATTATAGATAAAGTTTGGTTAATCGTCCATCAAAATGACTATCTCGTGATCTGAGCTGCCAGCAGAGAGCATCAACGCAGGATCACGGTCATCGAGGCCTTGGTTTTCATTGTTTGTGGTAGATGATCTCCATATCTGGTTTTTCCGTGCAATAGTAATGCGCCCAAATATAGGCATGTTGAAAAAGGGCCACACTCAAGGCTGGCTGAGATTGGTGAAATAAGGCAATGCTCCACAAAAGAAAGAAGGCAAAGGCATACATTGCATTCTGGCTGTATTTAAAGGCGCCCTTTTTCACCAGGGGCATTTTTCTGAAGCGGATGCGAAAATGGTCCCCGACCAGGGCTCTTAGTAAACCAAAATAGCGGATCACCGACCAGCCCGTGTAAAGCGCTGGCAATAAAAGCCCAACACCAAGAACGAAAGACAAAGGCCCTGGCAGCGCCAGGGAGGATCGGGTTGCCCTGGCAAGCCCCAGCAGGAGGAGTGGACGAGCGATGATAAAGGGCAGAAACAACATGCCCCAAACAAACAAATCGGCGCGGCCAAACACTTTGGTCAGAGCTGCCCAACCTAATTGCAGCCTGAAGACGATCCAAACGATCAGCTGGTGCAGGATTGGCACGCCAACCGAAAGCCAGAACCAGGCGGGCGCTTTTATTCCCAGAAAAGCGCCCTGACCCACAGCGGGTGCAGCAAAGGCCCAGGTGACTGGAACCAAAACGGCTAAGGCGAGGAGATGCCAGATTTGGCGATAAAAAAAGAATGCCATTGAGCGAGCTTCTTCATACCAGAGCTGGTTTTCTTTGTGGTCCATGAAGGCTCTCTTTCATTTCCTTACTGTTTTTGGTTGCGCGGGTAACGATAGTCTAATTTTATCTGGCAATGCAATAAACCGCCATCCCATTCTTCATGGGATAAACCATCGATCGGTGAAATGGATCGATTTGGTTTTGATTTTAATTTTGCAGAAGGGATGATTGGGACTAACGACAGAATCTCAGGCAAGGGGGCCAAACCTGGACAAGCCAGAACCAAAAAGGTAAAAGTTTTGTTTTCGCTGGTTCAGGCCCTTTTCCGTTTTGCTCCGGGGGTTTCGCTTCGGTTCTGCCCCCTCTGCTTTGCTCCGGGGGTTCCGCTTCGCTTCAGGTTGATAAAGACTGGCGTGAGCGAATAAAATGAGCAATGATTAATAGTTAAAAAATTTGGAGACCTTTCAGTCAAACCCCTCGCTCGGTCCTTACCGGAGGCTTCGCACTCAGGAGACCGGGCGAGAACGATTTAATTGGTCAGGAACTAAAGGATATTGGCAATGATCATGGCGCCAATCAAATAGCACAGCACGCCCCCACCCAGATAGACATAGGCTTTGGTGGGGGCCCGTTTGAACTCGCCAAAAGCCAGCCCCCACATCTGCGTCCATAAACCGGATGTAAACCCCAAGGGCCAGGAGACGACCGAGCTTAGATTGCGCGTGGCGAAGGTATGGATGATGTTGCCGCCGTAATGGGCAAACCCAGAAAAAATGCCTAAGCGATGGATCGAAAATCCATTCAATGCGAAAACCCGCCACTGCTTGCGAAGGGTCAGCGGGATCCCGCAAATCAACATCGCGCCTGTAAAGGCGCCGGAAACCAGGACCGCCATGAAGGGCAGTACAGCCAACCCATTGGGCTGCGTGATGGATTGCAGTCCATAGGATAAGCCTGTGGTGTAGGCGGGGACCAGCAGAGAAGCAATGACCAATAGGGCTACGGCCCGTTTAATTTCTTGTGGGTCCCTTGAAAGGCCTGTCTCCAAATTTTCTGCCGCCTGAGCTGCATTACGGATGCGCCCGGCTCGCATGGACAGCAGCACCGCGGCGAGAAGGAATAGAACGGATAACGTGATCCTGACCGGCGTGAGATTTTCCGGGATCCCCCCGATGACCGCCGCCAGGATCGTACCGCCGACCACATTGATGGCGGAAGTGATGGGTTGGGCAATGGCCAGCCCCAAGACTCGATAGACCCTGAGGGTAAATAGGATCCCAACCACGTACAGCATCCCACAGATAAAGGTGACGGTGATCCGGGAGGGATCCGCCCGCCAGATTTCGGTGATATTTTGGAATAGGGCCCCGCGGTCAATGATCAGCCCAGCGCCCCACACGATGACCAGGGAGGTCGCAAACAGCGTGATAAAGAAGGCTTCCAAGGGATAATCCCCCAGGTACTTTAGGGCAATAAACCATGAGCCCCACATGGCTGCCGCCAATAATCCAAATCCGATCGCTAAGGGGGTGGATATGTTTGGGTCAAAATTCATTTTTTCCTCTACGATCACTGATAAGCGGCGCTGCTCTCATTTGCGGCTGCAAGCAGCAAAGCAATCATAATCTGGTTTGCTGTAATTGACAAACATCCATCCTTGCAGGGCAATGGTTAAGTTTGAGGGATTGAAAAAATTTGGCTCCCCGCAACGTCCTCGATGCGGGGATATGCGTAAGCAAGGCATAAATATTGATTCAATTGAAAAATTCGCATTTAAGGATGGCATTTTTACGCCGACGGGGACGTCGGCGAGAGCGAAAAGTTGGGATGAGATACCTTGTTCACTCTTCGGATAAAAAGAAAATCCATCATAACTTTTCCTAGGGATCTTGCGATGGCCCTATCCATCCTTGTGGCGTTTAGGATGTCCTGCTGGCAGTCAGCCGGGTATTTCGATGCTGTCCGTTTTTGGTATTTGTGGTTGAAGGTCAGCGTTTGGTTGCGGTGTGCTGGGTCCAGGCGGGTTATGCAGGTGATTTTAGCCAGAATGGATCCGCTCAGGGATTTTGGTTTTGGGATGTTTTTCCCGGGGTGAGGGTGTCCAAGGCCCCAAAAATGAACAATTGCTGAAAGTAAGCAACCATTTTTTGGATGGAATAAGGCTGGTCTTCCTCCAGCCACCAGGTGACCATTTCCATGATCGTGCCTGAAAAGTATACAGCAAAGATTTCAACAGGGACCTGAATGTGCAAATCTTTGATCTGCTTGAGGCGTTTGACGGTTTCATCCTGGATGATGTTGGCAAAACGCTGGGTTGCCTTGGCGCCGCCCTCGCCGCGCAGCATGACTTTATAAAGATCGGCGTTATCGCGCCCATGGGCAAAGATGTGGTAAAGGATGCGTTCATCGAGGTTGTAGCGCATTTTCTTGAGCGCGTTTTGAGGGCTGTCAATTTCCGCCAACAGTGAGCTGTGGGTTTCGATAAAATCCTCACAGATCGTGTCAATGGCATGCATTAGCAGTTCTTCTTTGTCTCGAAAATGTAAATAAAAAGTTGTGCGTCCCAAATCGGCCCGGTCTGTGATCTCTTCGATGGTGACCGCATCATAACTTTTTTCAAGGATGAGCTCGACCAGGGCATTCTGCAGGGCGCGCCGAGTGCGGCGAACGCGGCGATCAGTGTTGGGGTCAGTCATTGAGCCTCCATTGGATGAACATCTGTCCGATTATGAACACAGCCGGCAAACTGCTTCTTGACAGGGTGCGCAAAATCCATAAAATGATGAACAAGATGTGCGATAATGAACATATTGTTCATTATACACGCATGAAAGCGGATTGACAATAAAAAGGTAGAAAAAAATTCCAATGGCTTCCACGGATTCTAGAAACGATCCTCCCTTGATCCGGGTGCAGAACCTGGTCAAGACCTACCCAACCGGGACTGGGCCTTTTGAGGCGCTGCATGCGATTGACCTGGTGGTGCGCCAGGGTGAATATGTTGGCGTGATCGGGAAATCCGGCGCGGGCAAGACCACGCTGGTGAACATGCTGAGCGGCATTGATCGGATCACTTCCGGGGAGGTTTTTGTCAATGGTACGGCCGTGCACGCGCTGGCGGAGGATGAACTCTCCCGCTGGCGAGGCCGCAGCCTGGGTGTGGTTTTTCAGTCCTTTCACCTGCTGCCGATGTTATCGCTGCGGGACAACATCACCCTGGCCATGGATTTTGGCGGGCGGTACCGGCGCGGCCAATCGGAATCCAAGGCGATGGATTTGCTGGCGCAGGTGGAGCTGGAAGAACATGCCCACAAGCCCCCAGCCTACATTTCCGGCGGACAAAAGCAGCGCGTGGCGATCGCCCGGGCGTTGGCCAACGACCCCCCGCTGCTCCTGGCGGATGAGCCCACTGGGCGGTTAGACTCCGTCACTTCCGAAACGATTTTCAAGATTTTTGACGATTTGATCGCCCAGGGCAAGACGATCGTGATGGTCTCCCACGAGCGCACACTGGCCAGGCGGGTGCACCGGGTGATAGAACTGGAAGATGGGGCGATCGTCAGCAAGGACAACGGGGGAATATCAAAAGATGCCTGACCAAAACCGCTCGGAAAAACCCATCATCGAAATCAAAGGGGTCTCAAAGACCTATAAAAACGCGGCAGGCGCCTTTACAGCCCTCAAGGGCGTCGATCTGAACTTTTATAAAGGTGAATTCGTTGGTGTGATCGGGAAATCAGGCAGCGGCAAGTCAACCCTGGTGAATATGATCACCGGCATTGACCGGCCGACGGAAGGAAAGGTGATGGTTGACGGCCTGGAGGTGCATGCCATGAAAGAAGGCCAGCAAGCGCGCTGGCGGGGATTGAACCTGGGCGTGGTGTTCCAATTTTTCCAACTGCTGCCAATGCTCACATTGGTTGAAAATGTGCTCCTGCCAATGGACTTCTGCGATCAGTACCAGCCGGAAGCGCGCATCAAGCGCGCCCTGGCGCTGTTGAATATGGTCGGCTTGGCGGCGGATGCCCATAAGCTGCCGGGCGCGGTTTCAGGCGGGCAGCAGCAAAGCGCGGCCATTGCCCGGGCGCTGGCCAATGATCCACCGATCATCATCGCCGATGAGCCCACTGGCAATCTGGACGCTAAAACCGCTGATTCGGTGTATGCCAGATTTGAAGCCCTGGCTGGTGAAGGCCGCACGATCATCATGATCACCCACGATCCGGAAATCGAAGACCGCCTGTCACGCAAGGTGCTCCTCTCGGATGGGGAAGTGATTGAGCCGATCCTGGCAGCCGCCTTCCCCTGGCTTTTACGGACCAGCTTACGCTGCCTGGGACATCAACTTGAGCGGCGGATGCTGGCTCAGGATGAAACCCTTGACGTCGCTGGGGAATGGGCCGATCGGATCATTTTGGTTGAGGCCGGCAAGGTTCAGCTGACCTTTAATAAACCGCCCAATAAACACAAAAAAGTTGTCCTAAAGGAAGGGGGTTTCTTTTCAGGGCAGGATTTGATCGAGGAGAAGAAACTGCGCCAGTTCTCTGCCCAAGTTCAATCGCAGTCGGCGCAGGTTGTTTGGCTGGCAGGTTCGGATTTCCAGCAGGCGCTGGATGAATTGCACGACGGCAAGGCGCTGTTCCAAACCCAATTGAGAATCCAGATGCTTGGCAAGCGGGATGAACTTGACCGGGAGGGATTGATCCAATGAGGCCGCGCTGGCGAAAAGTTCTGGCGGATTTATGGGGCCACCTGGCCCGTTTTGTCCTTGTGACCCTCTCACTTACCGTGGGCCTCTTCTCCGTGGGGATGATCGCCGGTGGATATGTGACCATTTTAGAGGACATGTCCAGGGGATACCAGGCGATTCAACCCGCAGACCTGAGGATTACGACGGGTGATTTTGATGACAATCTCCTGGAGCGGGTTCGCAGGCTGGATGGGGTGATTGCCGCCGAGGGCGAAAGGTTGTTTTATGCCCAGGTGCTATCAGGGGATGGAGATTGGAAGAACATGATCCTCCAGGCCATTCCGGAGGAGGGGCAGCAGGTGGATCAAATTGAACTTCTTGAGGGAGAGATGCCCGGCGAACGTGAAATCCTCCTGGATGTTCACCGGGATGAAGGGCTTTCCCTGGGGGATCAGGCCGTGATTCAACTGCCTTCAGGAACACAAAAAGAACTGCCTGTCAGCGGAATGGTGCGGGATCAGACGATCGGAGTCTCTGGCACCAGTTATTTTGTCGCGCCGATCCAGGGATATGTCCGCTTTGATTCACTGCCCTGGCTTGAACAGCCTGAACTTTTCAGCACGCTGTTGGTACGGGTTGATCCTGCGCTGGCAGATGAAGAGGTCAGGGCATTAAGGGATGAGATCACCGGGATATTGGAAAACAGCGGGCTGTCTGTAAGCTCAATCACAGATCTGCGCCCAACAACGCACCCGAACAGCGGGTATGTGACAGCCATGTCCAGTCTGCTGGCCCTCTTGGGATTTCTTTCCGTATTTCTGAGCGGATTCCTGGTGTTCAACGCCATGGCGGCCTTGTTTGCCCAGCAAATTCAGTATATCGGGATCATGAAAGGGATCGGAGCACAACGCAAAGACATTATTTGGATGTATATTAGCTTTATTTTGGTTTTTGGGCTGCTGGCAATGATCATTTCCATTCCGACTTCTGCAGTGGCCTGGGCTGAACTGGGGGAATTTTTCGGAACGCAATTGAATTACCGCGCTGGCGGCATACGCTTTGTCCCCTTGTCGGTGAACCTGCAGGTGGTGATCGCCCTGATCCTGCCCCAGGCGGCCGGATTCCTCCCAATTTTGCGCGCCTCAAGGGTCAGCGTGCAGGACGCCATCACAACAACCGGGATCGAAGTTGGACATTTTGGTAAAGGCTGGCTGGACCGGCAGTTGGAAAGGATTAAGGGCATTCCCCGTCCGCTGCTGATCTCACTGCGCAATACCTTCCGGCGCAAAAGCCGGCTGGCGCTGACGTTGATCAACCTCAGCCTGGCCGGGGCGGTTTTTATTGCCACTTTCAACGTGCGGGTTTCCCTTGAGAACTATATTGATAAAGTCTCAAAATACCTGCTGGCCGATATCAGCCTGGATTTTGACCGGAATTATCGTGTCAATGAGATCGAGGCGATAGCTCTTGATCTGCCGGGAGTGGCCTTTGTTGAACCACGAGGAGGGGCTTCTTGCCAGTTATTAAACGATGCAGGTGAACCGGCTGAGAGCGTGGAGATGGTAGGCGCTCCGCCTGAGTCTGAATTGATTGAACCAATTTTACTCAAAGGCCGCTGGATCATTCCCGGAGATCAAAACGCGATCGTGTTGAATGAGGCTTTTCTCAACCGCTATCCGGATCTGGAGGTGGGCGAAACGATTACCCTGCAGGTGAACCGCCGGGATGTGGATTGGCAGGTGGTAGGCTACTTTAAGTTTATTGGAAGCGATTATTTCCTGGCTTACGTGCCGTTGGCTTATTTGAATCAAGTTACTGGCAACATCAACGAAGCAGCCAATTTCCAAGTTGTCGCCACCCACGAGTTCAATCGCAATAACCATGTGGGGGAACTGGCAAGGCGGATGGACCGGACTTTCAGAGAATTGGGTTATGATGTGCGCAGTGCCTCCACCAGTGATGATCTGCGTGGGAATGCGACCCTGGGCCTGGACACATTGACCACTTTCCTGTTGATCATGTCTGGCCTGACGGCGCTGGTGGGCAGCATCAGCCTGACCGGGACGATGGGGATGAATGTGTTGGAACGCACCCGTGAGATTGGCGTGATGCGCGCCATCGGGGCGACGGACCGCCAGGTGATGAAACTGGTCATTATTGAAGGCGGTATCATCGGGCTTCTCAGCTGGGTTTTTGCGGTGCTGCTGGCTTTTCCGATCAGCTATTTGATGTCGTATATCATCAACACCTCGGTGTTTGGCTCGGCCAGCGAATTCACCTATACGGTAACCACTTCCGGCTTTCTGATCTGGCTGGGAATCGTGATTGTGCTTTCGATGGTTGCCAGCCTGCTGCCGGCCCGTAACGCCGCCCGTTTGACCATCCGGGAGGTCTTGGCCTATGAATGACCCTTTAGGGAATGATTTTTGAAAGATGAAATGAGGTGAAAATGAAGACACATAAGTGGATGTTACTGCTTTTTATCTGCCTGGGATTAACCCTGACGGGCTGCGACATGTTGGGGACAAATCCGGAACCCACCCCTGCGCCAACCCCTGTGGCTGACCCAGGCGTGGTGGCTGAGGCCAACCTGGCGCCTGCGGAAGAGATCGCGCTGTCTTTTGCAAATGCCGGGAAGGTTGGGGAGATTCTGGTCGCTGAGGGGGATTCAGTACAAGAGGATGCTGTCCTGGCCAGGCTGGCCGACGTTGAGCCCCTGGAAGCCCAGGTTGCTTCAGCAGAACTGGCCGTCCTTCAGGCTGAACAAAACCTGGACAACCTGAATGAAAACGCTTCTATTGCGGCAGCCCGCGCCCAAGCGGCGTTGGTGCAGGCCCGTCAGGATCTGGTGGCGGCGGAAAAGGCCTGGGATGACGTTGATAACGAGGATTTCCGAGAAGCACTGGATGAGGCCCGGATTGACATAGAAGATGCAGAAGATGACCTGGAGGAAGCAGAAGAGGATCTGGCGGATTATGAAGACCTGGACGAGGACAATCCCACCCGTGAGGCGGCTGAAGACGACCTGGCGCAGGCTCAGCAGGATCATGAAGAAGCGGTTTGGGCGTTTGAAGACCTGAAAAACCGCTCTGACCTGGCGGAAACCCAACTTGGCCTGGCGCAGGAAGCCCTGGCTGATGCAGAACGACGGGCTGATGAGACAGCAGACGGTCCCCATCCCGACGAATTGGCCCTGGCGGAAGCCACCCGGGCGCAGGCTGATGCCCAACTGGCCGCGGCCCAGGCCGCCCTGGAAAACGCCACCCTGATAGCGCCGTTTGATGGAAGGATCCTGCGGCTTGAGGTGATCGAAGGGCAGCAGGTTTCGCCGGGGAGCATGGCTGTTATCCTGGCGGACACTTCAGAATGGTACCTGGAAACCAATGACCTGACCGAGGATGAGGTGGTCCGGATTGACCCCGATGAAACCGTTTCTGTGCGTTTTGATGCCCTACCAGGTGAAAACTTCTCTGGCGAGATCGAATCGATCAGTGAGTACTTCATCGAGCAGTTTGGCGATATCACCTACGTGGTGCGCATTCGGCTGCTGGAAACCGATGAGCGCCTCCGCTGGGGGATGACGGCGGAAGTGGACTTCGCTGAATGAATCAGTGTTTCCGGCAAGTGTGTGGATCACTTCGGCTCTGAAAAGCCGTCATGGACGTTTGTTATTACAAATCTAATACGCGCTTAGTATAATCGTACTTTGGATTTCGGTAAAAAAATAAAAACAGTCGATTTCAACGTGCCCTAATTTAGAGAGGCCTTATTTCGAGCAGAGAACGCATTCGTTTTTACCTTCTCTTTACAATGCCATAATGACGCAATGTCCGTCATGGGCTAAGATCAGGTGTGTTTAATGACTATCCAAGACCCTTCACAAAAGCTGGTGGTGCGTGCCCTGAATGACTATAATGAATTTAATAGAAAATAAATGAATTTTTGGAGGAAGAACGTGGCAGAAAAAACAAATAAGACAAATAAAAAACGCACCGGCTGGTGGATTTTGCTGGCAGTCGTGGTGTTGGCCGGCGCTTTTATTGGTTGGCGGATTCTGGCTAACCGGCGCAGTACCCGCGAGGCTCTGGCCAGTATTGAAACTGAACCCTACCAGCGGATGAGCCTGGACGCCAATATCTTTGGCACCGGGACAGTAGAACCCATTCAGACGGCTGTTTTGACCTGGTCGGCTGGGGGCAAGGTTGAGGAAGTTTTGGTCGAGGTTGGCGATGGAGTCGAAGCGGACCAAGCCCTGATGGCCCTCGACCCAGATTCCGTCAGCGTGGATATCCAACAGGCAGAGATTGATGTGATCAATGCCCAGAACAACCTCGATGACCTTTACGATAATTGGGAGGCTGAGCTGGCCCAGGCCAGGCTGGACCTGATCAATGCCGAGGAAAATCTGGAAGATCTGGAAGATGAACGTGAGATCATGAACTATCAGCGCTGCTCGGATGAACGGATTGAAGAACTTGAAGATGACCTTGAGCTGGCTGAACAGCTGTATGACTTCCGGCAGACAACTGAAAACCTGCGCCTGGTCAATACCGCCCAGGCCAATTTAGATTACTGCCGGGCCGACTACACCGAACGCGAGATTGCAGAAGCTGAATTAGAGGTCACCCTGGGAGAAACCCGGGTTGCAGAGCTTGAAGAAAAAGTGGATCTGCTCTCCGACGGGCCGGATCCGGACCAGGTGACGATCTTTGAGAACCAACTGGCAATGGCCGAATCCAGACTGGATTCTCGCTCACTAGAGGCGCCTTTTGCGGGAACTGTAACGATCCTCTCTTCGCAGGTTGGCGATATTGTCGGAGCTGGGAGTCAGGCGCTGCAAATTGATGATCTGTCGGTGATGTACCTGGAGGTCCAGATCTCAGAGATTGACATCCCCATGGTCCAGCTGGGCCAGGGTGCAGAACTGGTATTTGATGCCTATTTTGAGACCACCTTCAATGGAGAAGTTTCCCAGATTGCACCCGTGGGGCAAAATATCCAGGGGGTGGTGGAATACGCGGTGCGCATTAATTTGCTGGATGCGGATGAGCGCATCAAACCGGGGATGACAGCGGCTGTCAATATTGTTGTGGATCGCAAAGAAGATGTTTTTGTGGTTCCGAATGACGCCATTGTCAGCATAGACGGCCAGGAGGTTGTGTACGTCCAGCGAAACGGTAGTTATGAATCCGTGGAAGTGGAATTAGGGAGTTACTCTGATATTTACAGCGAAGTCCTTGAGGCGGATATTGAACAGGGAGAACCGATCGTGCTGAACCCTCCAGAAGAAATCACCGGTCAAAGTTCCTTTGGCGGCCCACCGCAAGGCGGCTTTGGCGGATTCGGAAATTGAGGGTGAACATGACGGAACAAAATGAAGTGATCCGCGTGGATGACCTGACCAAGGTCTACCAGATGGGTGAGATTGAAGTTCACGCCCTGCGCGGAATCAGTTTTTCAGTCAGAGAAGGAGAAGTGCTGGCCATTATGGGTCCCTCCGGTTCTGGCAAGTCCACGCTGATGAATATGATCGGCTGCCTGGATACACCCACATCTGGTGACTACTACCTGGAAGGTGAACTCGTCTCAAGTTTAAATGACGACCAGCTGGCTTTGGTACGGAATCGAAAGATCGGTTTTGTCTTCCAGACCTTCAACCTCCTGCCCAGAGCGACAGCGCTGGCCAATGTTGAACTACCCTTGCGGTATGCCAACCAGAACGGCAATCGCCGCAAGCTGGCCCAGGAAGCCCTGGAGGCGGTTGGGCTGGGTGATCGAATTACCCACCGGCCGAACGAGCTTTCCGGTGGTCAGCAGCAGCGTGTGGCCATCGCCAGGGCGCTGGTCAACGAGCCGGCGATCATCCTGGCGGATGAACCAACAGGTAATCTGGACACTAAATCGGGTGATGAGATCATGCAGCTCTTGCTGGATCTGAATAAAAAAGAAGGGACGACCTTATTGATCGTGACCCACGACCCGGATGCAGCTGCTGTGGCGGAGCGTATCATCCACATTCGTGACGGACGGATCGAGAATGAGGAGGTTCGCCAATGAACTTTCTTTTGAACATTAAAGAAGCCTTGCAAAGCCTGGCTGCGAACAAGATGCGCTCGCTGCTCACCATATTGGGGATTGTGATTGGCGTGGCATCTGTGATCGCGCTGCTTTCTGTGGGACAGGGCGCTGGTGATTCGATCACCGGTGAAATTGAAAGCATTGGCACCAATGTGATCTATATTCTTTCGGGTAATGATTCTGAAGATGTGACCAACCCCCAGGAGCTGACCCTGCGCGATGCAGAAGCCTTAAATGCTGCCGCAACCGGCAACGATATTGCGTATGTCGCCCCGGCGATCAACCGGAGTGTGGAAGTGTCTTATGCAGACAGCAGCCGGGAAGCCAGTATCTTAGGCATCACGCCTGAATATCAATTCGTGCAGAATGTCACCATGGCGGAAGGCGAATTTATCACTGAAAGCCAGGTGGAAGGGCGCAGCGCGGTGGTGGTGTTGGGGCCGGAGATCGCAGACAGGCTGCTTGGGCGGCACACCGGCATCGTTGGGAATACATTACGGATTGGTGGATACCCCTACCGGATCGTCGGGGTGGCGGAGGCCAAGGGCGGGAGCGCCTTTAATAACCCCGATACCAATATTTATATCCCGATCTCAACCGCTCAATCCAGGCTGCCGCGCGGCGGCACCCCAGACCGGGTGGGCATCATTTTAGCCTCGGCCGAAACCGCAGAGGTTGCCGACCAGGCTATTGAACAAATCCGCGACATCCTGCGCCGGACGCATCGCATCCCGCCGCGCAGCCCGGATGATTTCACGGTTTTGAACCAGCAGGATTTCCTGGCGGTGGCTAACTCGATCACCAATGTGTTGACGATCTTCCTTGGTGGGATCGGCGCGATCTCACTGCTGGTGGGTGGGATTGGCATCATGAATATCATGCTGGTATCCGTGACAGAACGCACCCGGGAGATCGGCTTGCGGAAGGCGCTGGGGGCGCGGAAGAATGATATCCTGCTGCAGTTCCTGACTGAATCGGTGCTGCTCAGTATGATCGGCGGCGCGATCGGGATTGGTTTGGGTTGGGTGATTGCGCAGGTTGTGGATCAGATTGCCAGACAGTCGGGTACCGTGCTGGACATTTCGGTATCCCTCAATTCGGTCTTGCTGGCGACGCTGTTTTCAGCCGCGGTGGGCATCTTCTTTGGCTACTATCCCGCCAATCGGGCGGCTTCATTGGAGCCGGTGGAAGCATTGCGGTACGAGTAAATGGATCCAATACGCACTGACGGCTGGGAGCAGTAGGGCTTCCCAGCCGTCTGGTTGGTTTAAATACACGAAAAAGGCAAATTAATGGTTGTTCGTAGGGCTATCGTAGGGTAAGCGTCATGTAACAATTCAGGAGATTTGCTATAATGGTCTTAGCTAAGACACTTTTCTTCTCCTTCTGATGAGCGCCAGGGTCGGCGTCCCTGGCGCTCAACATTTTAAAAAATTTAATGATTAGGGATTAGGGATTAGGGGGTTGGGGAGTGGGGGATGGTGATTGACCTTGTGAATTTTTCTCCTTTGACATACGTGTTCTGCTTAAGAAAATTAGTAACTGCTCAGCCTGATAAATAATTTGGTAAAGAGTAAAAAAATATCCTATTGTAATATTGCGGATGCGCTCAAATGCCATTCACTGAGCCTGAGGTTTATGAAAAAGGAACCTGCGCAGGAAACAAATTAGCCGGCATAGTGAAGATGACGATTATTTTTAGCAGAAAACTCTTTTTCTTTGTGTCCTCATCGTGCCCTTGGGGTATCGTGTGTACTTCGTGTCCTCATCGTGCCCAAAGGGTATTGTGTTAATTTTTTGCCCAATGCCTGAGTAGACGCGAAAATTATTGAAAACTGGGCAACGATGATCTGAAATCATCATTTGAATCCAAAAAATAGCACAGGGGTTTCTTAGGGTGCGCAGCTTTTTTGAGCGTACCATCAAGCTCTTGCGAGAAAACAGCCTGATCCTTTTTGCGGTGTTTTGCTCTTCAGACAGGCGTAGATCAAATTGTTTTCTGGGAGCTTAAAAAATGTGGCAATAAGATTATGAGCGGGTCTGGTAACGGTTTTGTTCGTAATCCGAGTAGTTGCCCAGGTGTTCGCTGGCGCCGCGGCCGTAGAGTTCGATGATCCGGTCCACAATCCGGTCTAGGAAGTACCGGTCGTGGGAGACTGCGAAAATGGTCCCATGAAAATCGAGCAGGGCATCTTCCAGGACTTCGCAAGAGGGGATGTCGAGATGATTGGTCGGTTCGTCCAGCAGCAGGAAATTGGCGTCTGAGAGGGTGATCAGCGCGATCTGCAGCCGGGCGCGCTCACCGCCTGAAAGGCTGGCCACCCGTGTCTCCCGCTGGGTGTAGCTAAAACGGTATTTCTTCAAAAAGGCAATCGCGCGCGGTTCTGAGAAATTACCTGCCTTGGCAATGGTTTCAAGGAGGCTTTTATCCGGATCAAGCTGCTCGAACTCCTGAGCATAGTAGCCAGGCTGGACGCTGGGGCCGATATAGATCGTCCCGGAATCCGGTTCAAGCTGGCCCAGGATCAACCGGATCAGCAGGGATTTCCCCGCGCCGTTGGGCCCGATCATCCCGACCCGCTCTCCAAAGCGCAGCTGGAGATGGATGCCCTCAAGCACCGTTGTCGGTTGGTCCCCTTGCGGGGATGCAAAGCGCTTTGACAGGTCTGAGACCTCCAGGACTTTCTCGCTGCCTCGCCAGCCTCCTAATTGGATCTCGATCGGTTTTTGGTCCAGGTGGGGCTTGTCGATCTTTTCCAACCGGTCAATCCGTTTGAGGATGTTCTTTCCTCGGTTGGAAAACTTGGCGTTGTCATATAACTGTCCCCACATGAGCAGGCGTTTGGCGGCCTGTTCAAGACGGGAGATCTCTTTTTGCTGGTCCCGGTATATCGCCTCTTGCCGCTGAAGTCGGCATTGTTTTTCAAACATGTATTCGGAATAATTCCCAGCGAATTGGGTGATTTTTCCGCCTTCGACCTCCAGGATTTGGTCCACCACCATATCGAGGAAATAACGGTCGTGAGAGACGATCAGCACTGCGCCAGGAAAACCCTCGATCAAGCGCTGCAGATGAGACTTGCCCTGTAAGTCCAGGTGGTTGTCAGGCTCATCGAGCAAGAGGATGTTCGGTCGACTGATAACCATGCGGGCCAGGCTAAGGAGCTTTTTCTGCCCGCCGCTCAGGCGCCCTAGGGGCAGGTTCATCTCAACGGCGGAAAAACCAATTGCATCCAGCAGCGCTGTGATCTGACCTTCCAGGCCGGGCCCGCCCAGTTGGTGATAGGTTTCTAAAAAATCTTCTTGTTGTTGGATCAAACTGGCCAGGCGGTTTGGATTTCCGTAATAGGCCGGGTTGGAAAATTTCACCTCGAGGGCGCCCAATTCGGCTTCCAGGTTCAAGACGCGGTCTGCCCCCTGCCGGACTGCTTCGAAAGCAGTCTGCTCCGGGTCCAGATCGATCTCCTGCGCCATGTAGGCCGCGACCAAGCCTTTGTCGCGGATGAGGGCGCCTGAATCGGGTTTGAGTTCGTCCAGGATCAATTTGAGCAGGGTGGTCTTCCCGCTGCCGTTCGGGCCGATCACGCCGTAGCAGCCCTCTTGAATTTCGCAGGAGGCCTGTTGGAAAATGGTCTGGGAGGGATAGTTGAAAGAAACTTTATCGAGGCGTAATTGAAGCATGGGATAGGTGTTGGGTAGTAGTGGTTAGGTGTTAGGTATTAGGGATAGGGACTAGGGACTAGGTATTAGGTGTTTGTGATTAGGCATCAGGACATCGGCTTGTTAAGCAGCTTTTACAATCATAGCACGGCTCACAGAGAAGGGGTAAGCCTTTCTCTTTTTGGTTGAAATGTTGTCACTGAAGAAACCTGCTACCTGATTCCTAGTACCTGATTCCTGGTACCTCATTCCTGTTGACCAATCAACTTTCCTGCCCTATGCCAGATCACATCAAACATCTCCTCTGTCAGCCGGCCTGTAAGGGTATTCTGCTGGCTGGGGTGATAGGAAGCCAGCAGCCAGGGCCGCCCTTCACCCAGTTCGTAAAAGGCGTTGTGGGCGAAGGCCATCTTGGGGAGCTCCACCCCCTGAATTTGAACCATTCGCTGAATCCCATCAAAGGCGATCCTGCCCAGGGCGACGAATCCCTGCAAGTTTGGAAACAGATTGATTTCAGCTTCCATCCAGGGCAGACAGTTCTTGATTTCCGCCACCTGAGGGCGATTCTTGGGCGGTACGCAGCGGCAGATGGCCGTGATAAAGGCATCCTTCAGCTGAAGTCCATCCCCCAGGTGATCAGCAGTCGGCTGGTTGGCGAAACCAGCGCGGTGCAGAGCGGGAAAAAGAAAATCACCGCTGGCGTCCCCGGTGAACATTCGGCCGGTGCGGTTGGAACCGTGGGCGCCAGGGGCCAACCCGACGATCAGGATTTTGGCCTGGGGGTCGCCGAAACCGGGGACCGGTTTGCCCCAATAGACCTGATCCTGGTAAGCCTTACGCTTGGTTTCCGCAACTTCTTCCCGCCAGGCGACCAGTCTCGGGCAGCGACGACAGGTGATCAGCTGTGTTTCGAGGGTTTTAAGTGAATCAAACATGGGTGTATTCTACTGGTAATTTGCAAAAACCCGCAGCGGATGCTTTTCCTGCCGCTGCGGGTTGATTTGTTCTAAGCTGGCGGATTTTATCGCTTCAGCGCTTCCCAGCCGGCGTATTTGGCGGTGCTGCCGAGTTCCTGCTCGATGCGCAGGAGCTGATTGTATTTCGCCACCCGGTCAGACCGGGCGGGAGCGCCGGTCTTGATCTGACCGGTGTTCATGGCGACGGCCAGGTCTGCAATGGTGGCGTCTTCGGTCTCGCCCGAGCGGTGCGAAACGACCGCCGTCCAGCCATGCTGCTGGCACATGGTGACGGCTTCCAGGGTCTCCGTCAGGGTGCCGATTTGATTAACTTTCACCAGCAGGGAGTTGCAGGCTTTTTCGGCAATGGCGCGGCTGACACGGCGTGGATTGGTCACCAGCAGGTCGTCGCCTACGATCTGGACGCGATCCCCAACCTGTTGGGTGAACAGCTTCCAGCCTTCCCAGTCATCCTGGGCCAGGCCGTCTTCAATAGAGACGATGGGATACTTATTGACCCAATCGACCCAGAAAGCGACCATTTCCTGGCTGCTAAGCTTCTTACCTTCCGTGCGCAGGTTGTAGATGCCTTCTTCTTCTTCATAGAACTCAGAGGCCGCGGGATCCAGGGCAATCATGATTTCCTCGCCGGCCTTGTAGCCAGCTTTTTCGATCGCTTCAAGGATGATCTCCACGGCTTCCTCATTGGTCTTGAGGGCCGGCGCATAGCCGCCCTCGTCACCGACCAGGGTGGCGTACCCTTTTTCTTTGAGTACTTTCTTCAAAGTATGGTAGATTTCCGCTCCCCAACGCAGGCCTTCCGAGAAGGAAGGCGCACCCAGGGGCATCACCATGAATTCCTGCGCGTCGGTGGTCTGCCAGCCAGTATGGGCGCCGCCGTTGAGGATGTTCATCATTGGGACGGGCAGCTCATGGGCATAAACGCCGCCCAGGTAGCGATAGAGCGGCAGGGCCACGGCGTGGGCGGCCGCTTTGGCCACGGCCAGGCTGGTGCCCAGGATGGCGTTGGCGCCGAGGGCGCTCTTATTGGGTGTGCCATCCAGGGCGTCCATGGCCATGTCGATCGCTTTTTGCTGGGTGGCGTCAGCGCCGATCAGCGCTTCTGCGATGCGGGTGTTGACGTTTTTCACGGCCTGGGTGACGCCCTTACCAACGTAGCGGTCTTTATCGCCATCGCGCAGTTCCAGCGCTTCATGAACGCCGGTGGAGGCGCCGGAGGGCACGGCTGCCCGACCCCAGCTGCCATCCCCGAGGATGACTTCCACCTCCACGGTGGGGTTCCCGCGAGAGTCTAATATTTCGAGTGCGTTAATCGAGATGATTGTGGTATCCATGTCTTTTTTTGTGTTCCTTTCGATATAAAAAGTTGGTTCTGTTTGAAAAGTTTTGTAGGTATTATTCCGCGGGCTGGAATTGCTGTTCGATCTGGATGGTTTCCCGCCAGGATTGGAGGATCAGCTGGTTTTCTTCTAACGTAATCATTTCGTATGTTTGGACATTGCCCGTGTTATCTGTGAGGATGATCTTTGATTCCAGTAATGAGAGCCTGGCAGTCCACTCGCCGGAAGTGGTTTCGCTGTCCGTTGTCATGGTATAGGTGCCATCGGCATTGAACTGCAGGGTTTTCACATGGGGATCCTGGACGATGCCGTCTTCAGTATAGACAGTGGATTCCCAGGTTTTGTGAAGCAGGTCCAGCTCTGCTTCTGTGATGGGGTAGGCTGCGTCCACAGCCGTTGGGTCAGGCGCGTCTGGTTCCTCCTCAACAGGATACGCCGTGTCTTCATCAGGTATTGACTCAGGTGAACGGTCGGACCCATCCTCAGCTGATGGGTCAACCTGTGAGCTTTGGCAGGCTCCTAGAAGCAAGCTGAAGAGGAGCAGCATCACCAGGATATGAGAATTTGTTTTCATTGTTCTCCCTCAAAATTTTCTAATTAACCAGTTGATTTACTCTCTGAGCGGTCCTTGACAGCTTTGATAAAAGCTGTGAAGAGTGGGTGGGGGCGGTTGGGTCGGGATAGGAATTCTGGGTGAAACTGTGTTCCCAGCATAAAGGGGTGATCTTTGATCTCCGTGATCTCGACCAGGCGGTTGTCTGGTGAAACACCGGAGCAAACCATTCCCGACTCCTCCAGGGCAGGGCGGAAGTCATTATTTAGCTCAAAGCGATGCCGGTGACGCTCTTCGACCTTTTCAGTCTGGTAAGCTGCCCTGGCCCGAGTCCCTTTCCGTAATTTGCAGGGATACAAGCCCAGGCGCATGGTGCCCCCTTTTTCGGTGACATCGTGCTGTTCGGGCATCAGGTCGATAATGGGTGCGGGTGTGGAGCGGTCGAATTCAGCTGAATGGGCACGCGAATGTCCAAGCACCTGCCGGGCAAATTCGATCACCATCACCTGCATCCCCAGGCATAACCCCAGGTAGGGTACTTGCTCTGTGCGGGCGTAGGTGGCTGATTTAATTTTACCCTCGATTCCACGGCTTCCAAATCCACCTGGGACAACGATTCCGTCTGCTTCCGCCAAGAGCTTGTCTGCTGGGCCAGATTCCAGATCTGTGGAATGGATCCATTGCAAATTCAGCTCGACCCCATTGGCAATGGCGGCATGTTTGAGGGCTTCCCGTACGCTGATATAGGCGTCATGCAGTTCGACATATTTCCCCACCAGGGCGATGTTCACCTCAGGTTTTGGGCGTTTCACCTCTGCCACGAGTTGGCGCCATTCCTGCCAATCTGGTTGTTTGCGGACGTCAAGATCAAGACGGTCGAGAAGCAGTTCTGCGATGGGGGTGTTTTCGAGCAGGAGCGGGATTTCATAAAGGATGGGCGCAGTTTGCATTGGGATCACAGCTCGTGGTTCAACATCACAAAACAGGGCGATTTTTTCCTGAATTTCTTCGTTGATCGGGTAGTCGGAGCGGGTGACGATCACGTCCGGCAGGATGCCGATTGAGCGCAGTTCCCGGACAGAGTGTTGGGTGGGCTTGGTTTTTAATTCACCGGTGGCCCCGATATGGGGCAGCCAGGTGAGGTGAACGTAGGCAGTGTTCTCACGTCCAAGATCGAAACGCATCTGCCGGATGGCTTCCAGAAAGGGCAGGCTTTCAATATCGCCAATTGTCCCACCCACCTCTACCAGGACGATCTCTGCGCCGGTGGACTTGCCCACCAGGCGCACCCGGCGTTTGATCTCATTGGTGATGTGGGGGATCACCTGGATCGTTCCGCCAAGATAGTCGCCGCGCCGTTCCCGGCTGATCACCTCTGCGTAGACCTGTCCGGTGGTCACATTGCAGACTTTGTTCAGGCGGATGTCGATAAAGCGCTCATAGTGGCCCAGGTCCAGATCGGTTTCAGCGCCATCATCCAAGACAAAGACTTCGCCGTGTTGGTAGGGGCTCATTGTCCCGGGATCGACATTGATATAAGGGTCGAGTTTTTGAACCGCGACGGAAAAGCCGCGCGCCTTGAGCAGGCGGCCGGTGGCGGCTGCGGTGACGCCTTTGCCCACCGAACTAAGCACACCGCCGGTGATGAAAATGAATTTCGTGCTCATACCACCTCCCAAAGCCGGACCAACTGGATTTGTGTTGGGCCATGATTTTCCATAAGGCAGACATCACCTGATTAAAAGCTAAGGGGAGGGCCGATTGTGCCGGACCTCCCCGGTTGATCTATTGTATTGATTTTACGCATCCTAACGGATGCGTAGGCTGTTTATTTGTCCTGTCCAACTTTGTTCTCCAAAGTTCGGGAAAGGATTTCATCCTGTTCTGCGGTTGCGCCTTTGGGCTTGCGAGATTTCTTTTTGCCTTCGCCGCCCTCTGATTTTTCCATCGCGCTGCGCATGGCAATTTCCATGGCGGTCAATTCAGGCTCCTTGGGTTCTTCTTGCGCTGGAGCCGAATCTCCCTGCTGCACCTGGAGGTTTTCTGGCAGTTCTTGCATGGCTTTGATGCTCAGCTTGATTTGTTTCTTGCGGCGGTTGACTTCCAGAACCTTTGCCTCAACCTCGTCCCCTTCTCGTACCACCTCACCCGGCGTACGAACATAACTGTGTGAAAGCTCGCTGATGTGGATCAACCCGGGGCGCTCGGCGCCGATTTCAACGAAGGCGCCAAAGGTCTCCAGGCGAACGACCGTGCCTTTGACGGTTGTGCCGGGTTTGATTTCCCGCCATTCCAGGCCAAGGGGCTCTTTCATGGTCAATTCGATGCGATCTTTGCGCACCCTTTTGACGTAAAAATCCATCTGCTGGCCTTTTTGCATAACTTCTTCAATGCTGTTAATCTGGATCTTTGGATCATCGTCTTTGACAGCTTGTGAAATGTGGATAAATGCAGGCTTCTCGCTACCAATATCTACCAAGGCACCCTGCAGTGTGGTCTTAAGCACCGTCCCCGTATAGCGCTCTTTCGCTTTAATCTCGTTTTCTTGTTCCATAGCGCTCTTCTCCCATATACATTACAAAATTCACGACGTGTGATTATACTTGCTGGGGGTGGTTCTGTCAAACCAAGCCGGCGGCGCTGCAGGGCAATCGCAAAATTAGAGGTATTGAAAAAAATTGGCTCCCCGCAACGTCCTCGTTGCGGGGAAATGAGTAAGGAAGGCGTAAATAGTATTTCAATAGAGAAATTTGCATTACAAGCTGGCGTTTTTTCGCCGACGGGGACGTCG
>CAZLEK010000020.1:26966-32777 GCA_964558525.1 uncultured Candidatus Brevefilum sp. | reverse complement strand
AATTTCAATCATAACTTTACGTGGGGATCTTGCGCTTGCCCTGGGGAACTAACGCGACCTCCCACCTCACCAGCTCTGATGTGCTAAAATGACTGTTATGGAATGGAACGATCACATCCAGCAGGTTTTAGACACCCTCCCTGATAAACCCGGCTGTTACTTAATGAAGGACGATCAAAACCGCATCCTTTACGTCGGTAAGGCGGTCAGTTTGCGCAGCCGGGTGCGGTCGTACTTCCATGCCACCGCGCAGCAGCACCCCAAAACGCGCAAGCTGGTGCGGGAGATCGCCGATATCGAGTGGATCGTGGTCGGTTCCGAGCTGGAAGCCTTGATCCTCGAAATGACGCTTATCAAGCGCCATAAACCGCGCTACAACGTGCGACTCAAGGACGATAAGCGCTATCCCTACATTAAAGTCCACTGGCAGGACCCCTTCCCCAAGGTGACGGTGACCCGCCAGATGAAGAAGGACGGCGCCCGTTATTTCGGCCCCTATACCAGCGTGTGGGCGGTCCATCAAACCTTAGATCTGCTGCGCAAGATCTTCCCTTACCTGACCTGCAACCGGGAGATCACCGGCAAAGACAGCCGGGCCTGCCTGTATTACGATATCAAGCTCTGTACAGCCCCTTGCATCGGCGCCATCAACCAGGCGGATTACCGCCAGATCATCGATGACCTGTGCAAATTCCTGGAGGGGCGCACCGATCCGATCGTCGACCGGCTGAACGACGAGATGGCCAAGGCTGCCCAGGATCTGCGCTATGAGAAAGCCGCCGCCATCCGCGACCAGCTGCAAGCCATCGATAAGGTCGTGGAACGCCAGAAGGTGGTTAACACCGATCAGACCGATTCGGATGTGATCGCCCTGGCCCGCGCGGATGGTGAGGCCTGCGTGCAGGTGTTCTTCATCCGCAGCGGAAAGCTCATCGGCCGGGAGTACTTTGTCCTGGAGGGCACAGAGGAAGAAGCCGATGAGGAGATTTTGAGTGAATTCGTCAAGCAGTTTTATTCCCAGGCGGCTTATATCCCCGCCAAAGTCCTGCTGCCCAATGAACTGGTCGAAGCGCAGATCATCCGTCAATGGCTCAACAGCCAGCGTTCGGGCGATGCCGTGGAGATCACCGTTCCCCATCAAGACTTGAACCGGGAACTGGTGGACATGGCTGCAGAAAACGCCGTGGAAACCCTCAATGCCCTGCGCACGCGCTGGGAGGCGGATACCCACCGCCAGACCGGCGCGCTGACGGAAGTCCAGGAAGCGCTGGAGCTCTCCGAGCCGCCCAACCGGATTGAGTGCTACGACATTTCCACCACTCAGGGTGTAGCCAGCGTGGGCAGCATGGTGGTCTTTGAACAGGGCACACCCAATAAAAAGCTCTACCGCCGGTTTAACATCAAAACTGTCCTGGGTCAGGATGATTTCGCCGCTATGGAAGAAGTCCTCTTCCGGCGCTTCCGCCGTTGGAAAGCGGCTCAAGAACAGGATGAGCTGGTTGGGAAAAAACCAGACCTGGCCTTTTCAATCCTGCCCGACCTCCTGCTGGTCGACGGCGGTAAGGGCCAGCTCAGCCGGGCAGTGAAAGTGCTCGAGGAATTCAACTTGATGGGCCGTGTCCCGGTCGCCGGCCTGGCCAAGCAGGAAGAGGAACTGTTTCTGCCTGGGAAGCACAATTCCGTGGTCCTCGAACCGCACTCCCAGGGCCTCTACCTGATCCAACGCATCCGGGATGAAGCCCACCGTTTCGCCATCACTGCCCATCGCAAACGCCGTCTCAAGGAAGGCCTGGCCTCCCGCCTGGATGTGATCCCCGGGATCGGGCCGGCACGGCGGCGCGCGCTATTAAAGAACTTCGGCTCCATCGAAGGCATCAAAGATGCCCCGGCCGAGGAAATCGCAGAGATCAAAGGGATCACGCTTGAAATGGCACAATCCATCAAAGTTCAACTGGAATGAGTTCTTATGAATAAGAAAAGTACAAAATTTAAACTTTATCAGATTTTATTTGGCCTGATCGCTTTTATTATGATCCTTTCGCTGATCGTCGCGGCGATTCGGTTTTAGGGGTTGGGGTGTCTAATCTCGGCTGGCTGGATGTCAGCGATATCGATTTCAAGGCCCTGCTTTTACTGGAACCCCTGCATGTACGCTATCTGGCGGGAAGAAAACCCAGCCAAGCGATGGGCACCGCCCTGGCCGCTCACCCGGCGGTCCAATGGTACCTGATCCAAACGCATCCGCCAGTAAAAGCCTTCATCCTTCACTGCCTGCAGATGGCAAATACCGATCCGACGCCGGAAGAATTACGCGCCGCGGAAATTGCCGTCCTGGACAGCATGCACGACTGGTTGATCTACGTTCTGGATCCGATTCAATACGACCATCTCGACTTCCTCAAATGGGACGACTCCTCCCTGCTTGAGATGGCGGACTTCGAAGATAAAATCATCCTGGATGTCGGTTCGGGGACCGGGCGGTTGGCTTTTGCGGTCGCGCCTCAGGCCAGGGTGGTGTACGCGGTGGAACCCGTCGCCAACCTGCGCCGCTTCCTGTGGGAAAAACGCCAGCAGCTGGGCTTAACCAATGTCTACCCCATCGACGGCGCGATGGAGCAGATACCTTTCCCAGCCAATTTCGCGGATCTGATCCTATCAGGCCATGTCTTTGGGGATGATTTGGACGCCGAATACCTGGAAATGTTCCGGGTGGTGAAAGATGGCGGGATGATCCTGCTGCACCCTGGCGCCAATGCCAGCGCAGAAGACAAATCCCATCATTACCTGGTTCAAAAGGGCTTTCACTTCGGTACCTTTGAGGAACCCGGCGACGGCCTGAAACGAAAATATTGGAAAACGATCTATAAATGATGAAGGAGACCTATGTTAGAGCAAAATGGTTATGAATTTGTTGAGGAAACCAAGTATCCCAAGATCAGTAATCCGGATCAGCAGTTGAGTAAACCCCAACCGCCTTACCAAATTCCCCTGGAAGAGGGCCAGTCCCTGGTCGACCTGCCAGCGCCAGAAAATATCGATCACGGTTCTTATGACCTGCGCCAGGCGATTGAAGAACGCCGCTCCCTGCGGCGCTATACGGAGGACTCCCTCTCCCTGGAAGAACTTTCCTACCTCCTCTGGTTGACCCAGGGCGTGAAAAAAATCGATGAAAAGCGTCATGTCACCTGGCGGACCGTGCCCTCCGCCGGCTGCCGCCATCCCTTTGAAACCTATCTTTCCATCAACCGGGTGGCGGGCCTGGAACCTGGTTTGTACCGCTTCGCTGCCCTGGAACATAAGCTGGTCACCCTGGACCTTTCTGAAACCTTCAATGATCAGCTAACGGAGGCCTGCCTGGGCCAGCGGCAGGTGCAAACCAGCGCCGTCACCTTTATCTGGGCGGCGGTCCCCTACCGCACCGTTTGGCGCTATTCGGAACGCAGCTACCGCTATCTCTACCTGGATGCAGGCCACGTCTGCCAGAACCTTCACCTGGCCGCTGAGTCAATCAATTGCGGGATCTGTGCCATTGGCGCCTATCATGATGATGAAGTGGACACCTTGCTGGGGTTCGATCCGCCTGAGATGTTTGCCATCTACCTGGCTTCCCTGGGGCGGCGAGAAAAGAATTAATGGGACAGGCCACAGACGCCTGCATCCTGATCTCTGCGGGTGCGGAATGGCGGGCCCTGATTAACCATTTTCCGGACGCAGCTGTCAATCCCACTCCCTACGGGGGTTGCTTTTCAACCTTTATCGCCGGCCAAAGGCTCTGGTTCCTGCATGGGGGCTGGGGCAAGGTCGCTGCTGCAGGATCCACCCAATATGCCATTTCCCGTTGGCAGCCAAAGCGGATCATCAACCTGGGGACCTGCGGTGGGTTCCACGGACGTATCCAGCGCGGCGAGGTGATTTTAGCCCGCAAGACAATCATTTACGACATCTTCGAACAGATGACCGATCCCTCCCAGGCCATCCAAGCCTACTCGGTCGAACACGACCTTTCCTGGCTGCCCAACCCCCCTCCCCAGCCGATCAAGGTCGGGACGCTGCTCTCTGCGGACCGGGACATTCTCGCCAGGGATATCCCCGAGCTCATCGCACAATACAAAGCAGATGTGGCTGATTGGGAGTCAGGCGCGATCGCCTGGGTTGCCAGAAAAAACAACCTGCCCTGCCTGATCTTACGCGGCGTGTCGGACCTGGTGGATGCCCACAGCGGCGAGGCCTACGGGAATTATGCCTTTTTTGAAACCCAATCCCGGGAGATTATGGCCAACCTGATCCAACACCTGCCGGCCTGGCTGAACGCATTTTCTAAATCAAAACTGCCTTAAACCTCGTAGCGGCGTTGCATGCAACGCCGCTACTTTTCTCTCACAAAAAGACGAAAATCTAACTGCCCAAACGGGCGCGTTCCTTTTCCACAATCTCAGCGTCCAACTTTTTAAACAGGGGTTTTGGCTGATTGAAGGGCTTGCCAGGGGCCAGTTCACGGGCCTCCCACAGGTCTTCTCCTCCTGCTGTCAGCGCCTCTCCCGGTTCATACAGCATGACGGTATGCGTGCTGAGATCATCTTCGATGTCTTGCGTGACCAATTCACCAAACAGCGGCCGATCGTAGCCCAAGGTCGCGTGCAGCTGCTGGCTGGTATGCGGCAGGAAGGGCGAAAAAAGGATCTTCAACCAATCAATGGCCTGTATCGCCGTGAAGACGGACTTGGCGGCCTGCTCTTTATCTGTTTTGATTTCAAACCAGGGGGCGGCGGTATCCAGGTATTTATTCACTTCCGCTGCCAGACGCATCGCCTCCTGGATCGCTGCCCGCAGCTTCACCGCTTCCAACTTCTCTTCAATCTGCGCAAAGCCTGCTCGCAAGGTTTCCAGCAAAGCTTTATCATCGTCACGCAGCTCACCCGGCTGTGGGACTGTCCCCTCCCAATGTTTATAAGCAAAAGAAAGCACGCGGTTCGCCAGGTTGCCCCAGGTCGCTACCAGCTCGTTGTTATTTCGCTGGAAAAATTCCTCCCAATCCCAATCAGAATCACGCGTCTCAGGCATGTTCACCGTCAGGTAATAGCGCATCGGGTCCGGGTCATAGCGTTCCAGGAAATCCAGGCCCCACACCGCCCAATTCTTGCTGCCGGAAAGCTTTTTGCCCTCCAGTTTCATGAATTCGTTGGCCGGGACGTCGTAAGGCAGCACCAAGGGCTGGGGGTCTTCAGCCCCCATCTTGGCGTCAAAGGAATCCCCCACGCCGATCAGTTCCGCCGGCCAAATGATGGCGTGGAAAGGGATATTGTCCTTCCCAATGCAGTAGAAAGTCTTGGAGCTCTCCTCCGTCCACCACTGGCGCCAGGCATCGGGGGTTCCTCGCAGCTGCCCCCACTCCACCACGCTGGAAAGATACCCGATCACCGCTTCAAACCACACATACATGCACTTGCCTTCCCAGCCTTCCACGGGCACCGGGATGCCCCAGGAAAGGTCCCGGGTGATCGGGCGGCCGTGGAGTCCCTCCGTCTCGATCTGACCCAGGGATTGGCGGATCACGTTCGGGCGCCAGTAGTCCTGGCGCTCACGCAAGAAGTCGGCCACCTCATCCTCCAATTTTTCCAGGTCGAGGTAGAAGTGGGTGGTCTCCCGCAGCTCTGGGGTGGAATCGTCAATCTTAGACTTGGGGTCGATCAGCTTTTCCGCCTCCAGCAGGTGGCCGCAGTTGTCGCACTGATCGCTGCGTGCGCCGGTCTTGCCGCAAAAATAACAGGTGCCCTCCACATAGCGATCCGGCAGGAAGCGTTCCTGCTCGGG
>CAZLEK010000020.1:0-26866 GCA_964558525.1 uncultured Candidatus Brevefilum sp. | reverse complement strand
TCCCTGCCCCGCAGGCGGTGGTAGCGCGCCAGGATATCCGCCGGCAGGTAAGCGCCGGTGATGTTGCCAACATGGATTTTCGCGCTGGCATAGGGCCAGGCGACTGCAATCAGTACGGGTTGTGACATGATCCACCTCTCTCTTGATAAATGCCTTCCTTAAATTATCGAACAAAAAAGACCCCAGGACAACAAAAAAGCTGGCCTCGGCCAGCATGTTCTCCGGAGGTGACGCGTCACCTCATGTTATGCTTCTGGCAAGCATAACGGCGGAGAACCGGACATGCGCATGATGAAAGCATACTTTCTCATATTGAGTGAATTATACAGGATTACAAATAATCTTTCAACTGGCGCGCCTTGTGCGGGTGCCGCAGCTGCCGCAGCGCTTTGCCCTCAATCTGTCGGATGCGCTCCCGCGTCAGCCCAAATTTATCCCCAACCTCTTCCAGGGTATAGGCGCGGTCAGTATCAAGCCCAAACCGCAGGCGCAAAATGCGCGCTTCCCGGGGTGAAAGGGTATTGAGGACCTCATCAATTTTATCCCGCAGCATGGATTTATAGGTGACTTCCATCGGGGTGGGCGTATCCTCATCCTCCACAAACATGCCCAGCTCGGAATCTTCTTCATCGCCCACCGGGGTCTCCAGCGAGAGCGGCAGCCAGGAGATGCGCATCATCCACTGGATCTTGCGCACATTGAGATCCATTTCTTTGGCAATTTCATGAGCAAAAGGTTTTCGCCCCAGATCCTGCTCCAGGGCATGGCTCACCTTATAAAGCTCCCGGATCCTGTCGATCATGTGCACTGGAATCCGTATGGTCCGCCCCTGGTCTGCAATCGAGCGTGAGATCGATTGACGGATCCACCAGGTGGCATAGGTTGAAAAGCGAAAGCCGCGGGTGTAATCGAATTTCTCAACGGCTTTCATCAGCCCCAGATTACCTTCCTGAATTAAATCCAGGAAAGGCACCCCACGGTCCATATATTTTTTTGCGACACTGACCACCAGACGGGTGTTGGCTTTGACCAAATGTTCCCAGGCCTGCTCACCGTCTCTGACCAGGATCCGCAGTTGCGTTTTCCGCTCTGGCGATGAAACGCCCTCCAGGTTAGCCAGTTCCATCTTGGCCGCCCTGCCTGCTTCGATCCGCTTGGCCAGAGATTGCTCATCTTCAACAGAAAGCAAGGGGACTCTCGACATTTCCTTAAGATACATACCCACGGTATCATCCGAATTGACCGCGTCAAGTCCCACCTTTTTTTTCCGGCCTTCTTCCTCTTGTTCATCGCTTGTGAGCGCTTCCAAGGAATCCTGGTCAAGAATGTCGACCCCTTGTTTTTTTAACGCAAGCATGATCGCGCTCAACATTTCCACATCCTCGTCCCCCTTTGGGAATAGTTCCATTAAATCATTAATCGTTAAAAAACCCTGTGAATCCGAGCGTTCTAACAAGGATTCAATCGTTTCTTCACGAGGATTTCGCTGAGGGTCACCGGACATTAAGCATGTTCTCCAGGCAGCTAAAGGGCTTGATCTCAAACAGCCCTCGTCTGCTATTTTGCCTTTTCATGCGCCAATTGTGAGGCTTGATTTGTCTCCTGATGATGTTCACAGGTGGTTTCATTCAGGTTTACGCCGCAAACCACACATAAACCCTTGCAGTCTTCCCGGCATAAGCGTTTGATCGGCAGGGCTAGGATCAGGTATTCCCAATAAAGCGGGTTGAGGTCAATATAGCCATCTTGGGGCAGGATCAAATCGGTTTCCTCGCGGTGCCTGGAGGGAAATTGGAATAATTCCTCAAATTGGACCTCGACTGGCAGGAAAAAATCATCCAGGCAGCGAACGCAGGTCGTTTCGACTTTCGCCTGAGCCGATACCTGAAGCAGCAAGCCCTCTCGTGTCCTGGATAGCCGGATTGTGCTCTCCAGGTCTTTGACGTGAAGGTCTTCTATCTGAATTTCATTAAAATCAATGGGGACTTCGCGACTGGTGCCAATGGGTTTGTTGTATAAATAGCCAACGTTCAGCCGCAGTGGATTGTCACTATTATTCACGAGTGTGTCATTCTGAAAGTCTATTGGGTAAAATCGGTTACGAAATGAATTATAACACGCCCAGAATTAAGCGTCAACGGAAACAGGACTAATTTTATCCGATTAAGGAGCGCCTCGTTGAACAACCAGTTATTGATCGCAACAGGGAACCCAGGGAAAATGGCGGAAATCAAAGCCATATTGCAGCCCTTATCGCTGGCCCTCCACTCGCCGGCAGATCTTCAATTGGATCTGAGTGTTAGCGAAACCGGGCAAACCTATGCAGAAAACGCCCGCTTGAAAGCGGAAGCCTATTTGGCTGCCGCTGAAATGCCAGTCCTCTCGGATGATTCCGGCCTGGAGGTGGATGCGCTCAACGGCGCTCCGGGCGTCTATTCTGCCAGATTTTCACCCAAAATGAATGCCAGTGATGCCGACCGCCGGAATCACCTGCTCCATCAGCTTGAAGGCAAACCTGAACCATGGAAGGCTGCATTTCACTGCACCGCCATCCTGGCCCTGCCGGATGGCCGATACTTTGAAACAACCGGGCGCTGCCGGGGAATGATCATCGGCCAGGAGCGGGGCACGACCGGCTTTGGCTACGACCCCGTGTTCATGCTGCCTGAATATGGAAAAACCATGGCTGAACTTGGGCCAGAGATCAAGAACAGGATCAGCCACCGGGCCAGGGCCCTGCAAGCGATGGCGCCCATAATCAACCAAGTCCTCAATTTATCAGGACCCCAGAATTAAAATCAGCCAGGGATTGCCCTGGCTTTTTTTGATCGCCTCCGCTACCAGTGATTTCGGTGGACCCGTTCTTCCTGGTAGCGATCAACCGGGTCCGGTTGAGACGCAGGATGCCCAACGGCGACAAGGGCAACTGGCCTGACATCCTTGGGTAGTCCCACAAGTTCCTGCATACCCGAAACACGTTCGGAATCGGGGAAGATCCCCAACCAGACAGCTCCCAGCCCGCGTGCATGTGCAGCCAGGAGGATGTTTTGGGTGGCCGCCGAGCAATCCTGCAGCCAGCTGGCGCGCTTGGTTTCTAGTTTGCGGTCGCTGCAGACCAAAATTGCCAGCGGCGCTTCTTTCAGCATTTGGGCGTGGGGGTGAAAGCCTGGGATAGCCTGGAGCAGTTCAGGGTCATCGATCACCACAAAATGCCAGGGCTGCTCGTTCCTGGCAGAAGGGGCCTGCATCCCTGCCCTTAGTAGATCCTTAAGATCTTCATCTGCAATTGGTTCCGGTGTAAACTCACGGACACTTCTACGCGTAAGAATCGCTTTGAATGTCTCCAAGATCATGCCTCCTGTGGTTGATCGAACCCCATCGCGTCCACATAACTTTCCATAAAGCCAGGGTCCGTGGTTAGTTCAAGATAATCCATTTTTTCCAGAATCGCTTCAGCTGCCTGCCGGGCTGCTTTTGAAACCAGCATCTGCTGGGCGCCCACGCCGGCTGCATTTCCAATCTGCCGGAAGCGATTACGCGGCAGTTCTGGAAACATCCCTATTCCGATGGCGCTGTCCACGTGCAAATAGGTGCCAAAAGCGCCGGCGACAATAAAACTTTCAATTTCTTCGGCCCGGGTGCCGGTTGCCCGAAGTAATGCTTCCACGCCGGCGCGAATGGCGGCTTTGGCCAATTGGATCTCGCGAATGTCCGAGCGCGTCACCAGGATATCTTTTCCAGTACCGGATTTCTCCCCCGGCACGAGGAGCAGCGCGCCGCCCTGGGGATGATTCACCCTTCGGAGAGCCATCTCTGTGAACCGCCCTGCCGAATCGATCTGTCCGCTCTGCAGCAATGACGCTACCACATCTAAAATGCCTGAACCACAAATGCCCACCGGAGGGGCCTTCTCAATCGTTGAAAGCAGCCATTCTCCAGCATGAAATTCAGCCCGTTCAATCGCCCCGGGTACCGCCCGCATACCAGCATGGATGTGAGCGCCTTCAAAAGCTGGCCCTGACGCACAGGAACAGGACACCAGCTTCCCGCCTTTGGCCAAACTGATCTCGGTATTGGTGCCAATATCCAAAGCCAGGTCAATCCCCTCTGCATCCTCCAGGCCGGCAGCAAGGAGCATGGCCGTATGATCCGCGCCCACATAACCGGCAATATTGGGTGGCAGGTACACCGCCGCGCCAGGCGCGCCGACCAGACCAATCTCCCGAGCTGGAAACCGCAGCGCGCCTCGCAGCGCGGGAACATAGGGGGCCTCACCCAACTGCTGCACCGAAAGGCCGGCAAACAGGTGGTGCATGGCGGTGTTGCCGACGACCACGAAGTCAGCAATTTGATCTACCTCGGCCCCAACCGATTGACATAAGCTTGCCGCCATTTGATTAAGGTCTGTGACAACCCGTTTCTGGAGCGTTTTCCTATACGAAGCCCCTTGATTGGCATAGGCGATCCGGCTGACCACATCCTCCCCATAAGCGATCTGGGGATTCATTTCTGCGCTGCGGCCAACCGTTTTCCCCATCGTCAGATCCACCAAAAAGGCAGCCATCTTTGTGGTCCCAATGTCCACCGCCAACCCATAATAGGTCTGGCCTGGCTGGATAAAGCCCACCACCTCCCGATCCTCGGCGAGCAGGGCCCTGCCGGCCCAATCCTGCATGCGCATGCGTTCTGAAAATTGCGCCAGGACGGAAACGGCGGCGGCAGCTGGGGCTGTCGGCTCCCCCGCCCATTCTCCCAATAAGCGCTCCCAATCTGCCCGCAGGTCCTTCAGGCCTGGCGGCGGCAGTTGAAAATCTAAACCCTTCACCGATGGATCCAGGTCCACTTCCTGGGAGACGCCTTCCGTTTGCAGCCGCTGTGATGTTGTCAATGACTCCGGCGGAACCTCAATTTTGATGTCTGATCGTGGGTAAGCCTGACAGGCAAGGCGCCATCCTTGAGAAAGCTCACTTTCTGAAAAAACTCGCCGTTCAGAATCGGTGATCTCTGTGGCATCACCAGTGACCAGGCGGACTTTACAATCCCCACACACGCCAACGCCCCCACATACCGCGCTGAGCGCCACGCCGGCTTCCTGGGCAGCCACCAGCAAATGGGAATCATCCCGGATGGAGATCCGCTTGCCAATCGGCTGGAAATCGATTTTGTAGAATTTTTGGGATGATGTGGCCACGGTTACTGCTTATAGCCGATCTTACGCAGAAATTCTTTCCGCCAGGCAATATCTTCCTCACCCTCAACACCCACGGGTCGGTCGCCGTCAGCCACGCCAAGGATCGCCCGGCCCTCCCCCACGTCCAGCACGACCACATTGGTCGGGTTCGCTGTCGCGCAGAAGATCCGGCAGACTTCCGGTACCATTTTGATCTGGTTGAGGACATTGATCGGGAAATAGCCTTCACCAAGGAAAAGAATAAAGGCATGTCCTGCGCCAATTTCCAGGGCATTCTCTTGCGCCAGGGTGATCATCGCCTCGTCGGTGCCGCTCCACCGGACCAGGCGCTTGCCCGAGGCCTCACAAAAGGCCAGGCCGAACTTGATGCCCGGCACGCTGGTGATCAGGGTCTCGTGGATATCCTCGATCGTCTTGATGAAATGCGACTGACCGAGGATAAAGTTGATCGATTCAGGTTTCTGGATTTTAATGTTCTTGATTTCCAATGTGCACGCTCCTTATCGTGATAGTGTCATTTTAACATACTTCGGTGGTCTTCCAGACGCAGACACGCAGGGCAATTGCAAAGTCGTAGGGTGCAGTCCGGTTTTGACTGCACCCTGAATTCAACGACCGGAGGATTACTTGGTCTGGTCAATGACGTCTCATTTTGGGAGCCATTTGCACTTCACTCATTATAAACTGGCCCTTTGGGACAATTATTAAATGAATTCGGCGGGGTGAAACCCGCACCCTGCCCTACAAACTTTCCGCTCTCGCCGACGGCCTCGTCGGCGAATAAACGCCAGCTTTCAATGCAAATTTCTCCATTGAATTGATATTTACATCATCCTTACGCATTTCCCCGCAACGAGGACGTTGCGGGGAGCTATTTTTTTCAATACCTTTTACTTTACGATCGCCCTGCGCAGCAGGCGCTGCATCTTTGTTAAAAAAAGACCTTCCTAACTGGAAGGCCTTGATCTGATAGCTTGTCGTCCGATTTTTTCTTGCGGAATGCTATTCTCAGCAAGAAATTTGATCAATCTTAAACCTCCTGGCTGCGCTTACGATGCACTGCGGAAAGGGCGCGCACCTGCTCACCGGCGTGATAGGAGGAGCGAACCAAAGGTGAGCTCTCCACCCATTTGAAACCCAACGCAAGGCCAAAATCCTTCAACGCGTCAAATTCCTGGGGTTCATAATAACGGCGGATCGGCAGGTGCTTGCGGCTGGGCTGCAGGTACTGCCCGATGGTCAGGATGTCTACGCCCCAATCCCGCAGGTCACGCATGGTTTCCTGGACCTCATCAAATGTCTCCCCCAGGCCCACCATGATGCCGGATTTGGTCAGCACATCCGAGTCCATCTTCCGGGCATGGGAAAGGATCGTCCGGGACCATTCATACCGGTCCTGGGGTTGGACCTGCTTAAAAAGGCGCGGGACCGTTTCGACGTTATGATTCAAGATCTCCGGCTGCGCATCCATCACGATCCGCAAAGCCTCCAGGCTGCCCTTGAAATCCGGGATCAGCACCTCCACCGAACACCCAGGCAGGAGCTGGCGGATCCGGCGGATCACCATGGCGAAGATCGGCGCGCCGCCGTCCCGGCGTTCATCGCGGTTTACGCTGGTGATCACCGCATGTTTAAGGGCCATCTTTTTAACCGCCTGGGCCACCCGTTCGGGCTCGTGCCAGTCCAGTTTTTCTGGCCGGCCGTGCTTGACATCACAGAACCCGCAGGTGCGGGTGCAGACATCTCCCAGCATTAAAAAAGTAGCTGTCCCGCTGCCCCAGCACTCACCCATGTTCGGGCAGCCGGCCTCTTCGCATACGGTGTGCAGAGCTTTTCTGCGCATCAGGTCCTGTAAGTTATGATAGGTTTCGCCGCTTGGGGCGCGGACCTTGATCCAGTTCGGGCGCCGTCGGGGTGTGGTATCGATGGTTTCTGGATTTATTCTATCTCTGGTCGGATTTGTCGGCATTTTACCTCCAGAGAGCATTATACTACATTCAATTCCCCCCTCAAAACATAACAAGAGGGGGTGTTTTCCTTACAAACCAATTGCAGATACCCAAAGATGCGCCACGCCAAAAAAGACGGCTGCGCCCAACATTATCCAGGAATGCATCAAATAGGATGAAAGCATCAACAGCAGAATGGGAAAGACTGCCATCGGTAATGGAACCCCCAGAAGTGGGGCTGAGAGCATCTCATGCGCACGGCCTGCAAGAAAATATCTCAGCCAGGCAGCATAATAAAGAAGCAAACAGAGCCCCATTAACATCAGCACTGGCTGTGAATACCGGCGATCTAAATCAATCATGAAAAAGACCGGCAGGAGCAGAACAGCCAGCCGCCCAAGGTTCTCAGAGACGGTCAGCCAAAGCGGCGCCTGTGCGTCTCTCTCTGGATGGGTCAGTCCAGGAAAAGCCATCCAGAGTAAATTGGGGAGCAGTAGCAGCGCGGGGATCAGAATCCCGAATTTAAGCGATAATTGGAACGGACCAAATGATATCTGCCACATCTTGCCGCAACCTGGGCTGTCTGTTGTTTAAATGCTGATTTGATTATGCATCCTGACCAGGGGCTTCTTCAGGCCCAGCAGGGATCAGCAGCCACAGGATCAAATAGATCAGAATCCCAGACATGCCTGCAAAGAATAAGAGCACGAAGATCAGCCGCACAACGGTGGGATCAATCGCCAGGTACTCTCCCAGGCCCACACACACCCCGCCAATCCAGCCCTGCTTTGGGTAACGAAACAATTTTTTTGTTTCCATGGTTCATCTCCTTTCTTTTAATCTACGCAGGAACCTGGAAAAAGTTGCAGCCTTGGGCAATATTCACAGCCTGCCGGTCAGGTGGTATAAAATAAGTCAGGAGATCTTCTAGAAAGGCATCACGGAATGCATTACGAACCCTCAACCTGGCGCGTCATCGAACATCCCCCCGCGCCAGGCGCATGGAATATGGCTGTAGATCAGGCAATTTTAGAATCCGTCACCTCAGGCGAATCCAAACCCACGCTGCGCCTGTATGCCTGGCAGCCGGCTTGCCTGTCATTGGGCCTTGCCCAACCCTTTAAAGAGGTGAACACTCAAACCCTGTCCACTCGCGGCTGGGATGTCGTTCGCCGCCCCACCGGCGGCCGCGCCATCCTCCACATCGACGAACTGACCTACGCTGTGATCGCTCCAGAAACGGAGCCCCGGGTGACCGGCGGCGTTCTGCAAAGTTATTTACGTCTTTCGGAAGCGCTGCTGGAAGCCCTGCGCTTGATCGGCCTCCGTCCGGAAGCCAATCAAAAAGACTCGGGTTCCAACGCAGACAAACCCAACCCGGTCTGTTTTGAAGTACCCTCCAATTATGAGATCACGGTTAATGGGCGCAAGCTGATCGGTTCAGCACAGGCCAGGCGCAGACAAGGCGTTTTGCAGCACGGCGCTGTGCCATTATTTGGCGATCTGACGCGGGTCATTGATGCCCTGCAGTTCAAAGACCAAAGCACAGCTGAAAAGGCTCGCAACCGTCTGCTGGCTCACGCCACAACTGTGGCGCAGGAATTAGGCGCAAAGCCTTCTTTTGAGGAAGCCAAACAGGCTTTTGTCAAGGCATTTCAACACACGCTCAATCTCAGCTTACTGCCTGGCGGTCTGTCTGAAAAAGAAAACCACCGTGCGGAAGCGCTCCTGAACGAAAAATACGCCCATCCATCATGGACGGAACGGATCTAAATTTCATATGAAAAATCCACACCATCAAATCCGTACCAACAGCCTGCCCGTCTTCGTCGTCCTGCTGGTGATCGTCAGCCTGCTGTCGGCCTGTATGCCCGCATCACCCACGACCACCCCAACGCGAATAGCTTCCCCTACGGCGACATCCCTGCCTGAGACGCCTTCGCCTACATCAACATTACGCCCCTCACCCACACCAACCCTGCCGCCGTTAGGAACCGAAGGCAACCCCATCACGCTTGGCTTTGTGATCGATCCGAAGGAAACCCAGGCCATTGATGGCGCGCAAGAGATAGCGCTTATCCTGGCCGATGAAACGGGTTATTTCATCAAATATTTGATCTACCCCGATTTTGAGAGCCTTTCCGGCGCAATCCTGACCGGCGATGTTCACTTTTCCTGGCTCGGTCCGCTGGAATATTTAGACCTCCACCAGGCTGGCGCGGTCGAAGTTGTGTTGATGACCAATCATCTCGGCGTATATGCCTATGGCGTTCAGTTCATGGCCCACGCTGAACGCGGGTTCAATTCCTATTTCGATCCCGAATTAAACCAAAGCGCCCAGGAAGCAAACATCGCCCTGCAGCAATTCTCTGGGACCCGTCCGTGCTACCTTCACAATGAATCTCTGCCTGGCTACTTGGTGCCTCACGGTTTATTAGCCAACGGCAGCATTCCCACCCTTGACCCCGTTTTTGTGTACACCTATACTGCCGTGATACGCGCCCTTTACATCCAGGGCATCTGTGATTTTGGCGTCAGCTATGCCCTGACGGGCGACCCGCGCAGTGCCGGGGATATCCTCCAAAACCTTCCCGATGCCGAAACCCAGATCCCGGTGATCTGGCAGTCGGAGGGCATCATCCCCAACACCAATCTTTCAGCCTCCACAGCGCTGCCCCTCGCCATTCAGCATCGGATCCAGGAGGCCTTTCTCGACCTGCCGGAATCGCCTGAGGGCTTGGACCTGCTCAGTCAGGCGCTCAATTACGATGTTGAGGCTCTGAAGATCGTTGATGATGGTTTTTACCTGCCGCTCCGTACGGCATTGGCGTCGCTGGATCTTAACCTCCAAGAGCTCATATTTGAAAAACCAACGCCATGAAGACCCTTAAGAAAATTTTGCGCTCCGCATTTCATCTGGGACTGTACCTGGTCCTGGCTGGCTTTCTGCTGGCTGGACTGCTGCGTATCGGGCTGCTTTTATCGGCGCGCCCCCGAACCTTTTTGCCGGGCGAGATCCCACCTGCACCAGTCGCCCTCGTCCTTGGCGCGGGATTGAACCGGGATGGTTCCCCTGGCGTGGTCCTGCGAGACCGGGTCCGTACCGCGGCTGAATTATATTTCAATGGGCGTGTGGACAAGCTGCTGATGAGCGGAGACAACTCCACAGAGTTCTATAATGAGCCAGGTGCGATGCGTGATTTTGCCATCTCACTGGGGGTCCCACAAGAGGACATCATCCTGGATTATGCCGGGCGCCGCACCTACGACAGCTGCTTCCGCGCCAGGGCCATCTTCGGCCTGGACCGGGCGATCATCATCACCCAGGCATTTCACCTGCCTAGGGCCTTATTCTTATGCAATGCTTTTCAGCTCGAGTCAGACGGCGTCCCAGCTGATGATGCGAACTATCGATTGCGTTATTACACCTTCTGGTGGGTGCGTGAAATCCTGGCTTCGATTAAAGCTTTTTGGGACGTTTATATCGCCCAACCCGAACTCATCCTTGGGGAACCTGAACCCATTTTCCCAGACTAAGCCCTGGCCAACCCAAATTGGCAGGAGTCAGTTTCTGGCATCAAAGTTGCAAGTGGAAAGGATAGATATGAACAGAAAAGATGCCTTGGCAATCGTCAAGCAGTATGTCAAAAATCCCAACCTCGTCAAACACATGCTGGCTGTTGAGGCCGCCATGCGATTTTACGCCCGCCAATACGGACAAGACGAGGAAAAATGGGCTGTTACCGGCTTGCTGCATGATTTTGATTGGGAGATCCACCCCACCATGGAAGAGCACCCAGCCGCTGGGGAACCTATCCTGCGGGAACACGGCGTACCTGAAGAGATCATCCGGGCAGTCCAAAGCCACGCCACGCATACTGGCATTCCCCGGGAAACACTGATGGAACGGGCCTTGTTTGCCTGCGATGAGATCACCGGCCTGATCACGGCTGTGGCGCTGGTCCGTCCCTCGCGAGCGCTCTACGACCTGAAGCCAAAATCTGTCAAAAAGAAATGGAAGGATAAATCCTTTGCTGCCGGGGCCAATCGTGATGAAATGGAACAAGGCGCCGCTGAATTGGGTGTTGACCTTTGGGAACATGTCGCTAACGTGATCACAGCCATGGAATCGATTGCTGAAGATCTCGACCTCGCAGGATCGCCTCCCAAAGATTGATGTTAAGGATGTGAACCATGACCCTCACCGGAAAAGGCTATTATATCTGGCAGGTCCGACACTGTGAAAACGGAGATCCAGACCGCATCAGCGCGCTGGCCCATGAGGCCAATCTGACCCATGTGCTGGTTAAGGTGGCAGATGGAACCTTTCCATATAACATCGACCTGGACAACGGCTTTGACTACCTGCGGCCCCTCGTGCCCAAGCTGCAGGCCCGCAACATTTCCGTCTGGGGTTGGCAGTATGTGTATGGAGATTACCCCGAACAGGAAGCGGAAATTGCTGTTTCACGGACGCTCGATTTAGGTTTGAATGGTTTCGTGGTTAACGCGGAAAAAGAATACCAGGACACTGCCAAAGCGCCGGCAGCCAGCCGCTATATGAACATCCTTCGAAATAACCTGGGAAGCTTACCCCTGGCCTTAAGCTCTTATCGTTATCCCACCTATCATCGGCTGCTCCCCTGGACCCAGTTTCTTGATCGTTGTGATTACAACATGCCCCAGGTCTATTGGGTTCAATCCCATAATAAAGCAGCGGAACAGCTGCAGCGCAGCGTTAATGAATTCAAGCAAATGCGGCCCTTCCGGCCAATCATCCCCACAGGACCCACATTCAAACAAGACGGGTGGATTCCTTACGAACATGAAATCCACGATTTTATGAACGCCGCCAAGCAGCTCAACCTGACAGCCGTCAATTTTTGGTATTGGGAAGGCTGCCGGAAGTATATGCCGCAATTCTGGGACCTGGTCCGGGACGCGGTTTACACCCCGACGACCCAGGAGGCAGCGACCCTGCCAGAGCAATATATTCAAGCTTTAAACCACCAGGACCCCCAAGCCTTATTAAACCTGTATACCGATCATTCGGTCCTGATCCGCGTAGATTCTGCTGTCCAGGGCAAACCAGCCATCCAGGCATGGATCGATTCTCAATTAGGCCATTTCCAATCCGGCAAGTTCACCCTCATCGATCAGACCCAAAATGGAAGCATCCTTAACTTCCGCTGGGATGGACATCGAACAGACGGCAGCCAGGTCACCGGACGGGATACATTGGGCCTCAAAGATGGCAAGATCCTGTATCACTATGCTTTCACGCAGGAATTGGATCCAGCCTCCGCCTGAACTAATCTAATTTCCCTAAAACATAGACCATATCCAGGGGGATCGTCATCTCAAGGATCTCATCGTCCTTCTTGACATCAATGATTTGTTCACCAGATTGCATTCGATTGCTGCTGGGTGCATCCGTGACATGCACCAGGCGGCTGGCTGCATCCCTGAAATGTAAAACGCCGTTATGGGTCCGTAGTCCGGTCATCATGCCAATGACAATTTGCCCTTCCGGCAGCTTCCACGCGATCACACCTTGACCATAACGGCCCTGGGTGGGAAACAAAGCAGGATCGATGCGCTTTGCTCTACCCCGATTGGTCACCAGCAGCACTTCTCCCCGACGGGAGGCCACCCCTGCCCCTACCACCTCATCATCCTCCCGCAGTTTGATCCCGTTGACCCCTGCAGCCACCAGACCCATCGGACGGGCGTCCTCTTCGCTAAAGCGGATCCCCATGCCGTCCCGGGTCGCCAGTAAAACATCTTCCTCCCCCTTGGTAAACACCAGCGCGCATAAGCCGTCACCCTCGTTGATCTTCACCAGTGTGAAACAGTTTGCAGAAGGGCCAGGTAGGTCGCTGAGCAGCGAGCGTTTCACCATCCCCTGGCGGCTGACAGCCATGAGGTAACCATCTTCCTCAGCGGTTTTTGCTGGGATAGAGAAAATCAACTTCAAGGCACAATCAGGATCCAGCGGCGCAATGGCGGAGATCTGAGCTCCCTTTTCTGGCTCGTCGGCGATCGGAATGGCATGCACAGAAAGCGCTGCTGCCTGGCCGCTCTCGTCAACAAGGTACACCGTCTGGTGCGTGGTTGTCCGCAGCACCATTTTCGGCGCATCCACCCCCCACTGGCGGAAGGTCTTATCTTTGTTTGTGCGCGCAATGTGATTATCGCAAGATACAGCCACCCAAACCTCTTCTTCAGGCATGACATCAGCCGTGGTCACCAGGTCCATAGCGGTCTCACCTTCATCCATCTGGATGATCTGGGTCCGACGGGGATCTGCATATTTCTCGCGCACTTCTTTAAGCTCATCAATCACCACGCCGCGCATCATCTTTGATGAGCGAAGCAGCTTACGTAGATCTTTAATCCGGCGGGAGACTTCCTTATGCTCTTCTTCGATCTTCTTGACCTCCAGCGCAGCCAGGCGTCGCAGAGGCATATCAAGGATCGCCTGTGCTTGAACTTCATCCAGAGCAAATTTCCGCATCAGGTTATTCCGAGCCGTCTCAACACGCTGTGAGCGCCGGATCGTATCAATGACCGCATCCAGGTTCTCAAGCGCGATCAGGTAGGCGTTTAAAATATGCACCCGCTCTTCCGATTTTTTAAGCTCGTGTTCGCTGCGGCGTTTAACAACTTCCAACCGGTGATCTAAGAACACCTTGAGTGATTGTTTAAGGCTGAGCTTATGCGGCTGCCCCTTCACCAGGGCTAGGATGTTGATCCCAAAAGTCCCCTGCATGGTGGTGCGTTTATACAACGTCTTTAAAATTGCATCCGGGTTGGCCGATTTGGTCAGCTCAATAACAATGCGCATGCCGTGCCGGTCCGACTCATCCCGCAGGTCGCTGACTCCTTCCAGCTTACCATCCCGCACGAACTCCGCAATCTTCTCTATCAAGGAAGATTTATTGGTCATATAAGGCAGTTCAGTGACAAGGATTCGCTGCCGCCCCCGGTTCATCTCTTCCAACCGGACCCGGGCGCGCATCCGCACCCGCCCCTTACCGCTGCCGTAGGCCTGGGCCAGGGTCTCCGTCCGGTCATCGGTGATGATCAAACCGCCAGTTGGGAAATCAGGCCCCTTGATGTACTGCATCAGGTCTTCCACACTAACGTCATCCAATTTCGACCAATTCTCAAGCATCATCACCAGGGCGTCCACCACTTCGCCCAGGTTATGCGGGGGGATATTGGTCGCCATGGCCACAGCAATGCCCGAAGCGCCGTTGACCAGCATATTGGGGACGGAAGCCGGCAGCACCTCAGGTTCCGTCAAGGAGCCGTCGAAATTTTCAACAAAATCAACTGTATTCATACCAAGCTGCTGGATGATATCCATGGACACATCGGTCAGACGCGCCTCAGTGTAGCGCATGGCTGCAGGCGGGTCGCCATCCACGCTGCCAAAATTCCCCTGCCCTTCCACCAGCAGATAACGCTGCGAAAAATCCTGGGCCAGGCGCGCCATGGCGTCGTAGACCGCCATATCACCGTGTGGATGGTACTTGCCCAACACTTCACCCACAATCCTGGCGGATTTCTTAAAAGCGCTGTTGGGCCGCAAACCCATATCGTACATCGCATACATAATCCGGCGCTGAACGGGTTTCAACCCATCGCGTGCATCTGGCAGCGCCCTGGCAACAATGACGCTCATGGCGTAATCGAGGTAAGATTGCTGCATTTCATCGTTGATATTGATCGAGCGTACCGTTCCTAAATCCATAAATAACTCCTCCTGCCTCATAGGATGATTTTATCCGACAGGGTTAATGAATGCCAGTAAAAGAACATTTGTTTCATTATATCATAAAAATCCCGAGGACTCGCCTCGGGATTTCTGTTTTCTGATTTAGATTAGGATCTATTCCATCTCATCCAGGTCTTCATCCAGGTCTTCGTCGAGATCATCAAGATCTTCCGAATCCTCATCCTCGTCTTCGAGGTCAATGTCCTCTTCATCCAGGTCTTCAATTTCATCCTCATCGATGAAGTCTACCTCGTCTAATTCTTCTTCGAAGATGTCCAGTACCCGGCCGTCAAGCTCCTGCTCGGTTAAGGGCGCCTCTGGGGATTCGTCTTCAAACTGGCCGGGGCTGAACCCTGTGCCTGCTGGGATCAGCTTGCCGATCATGATATTTTCCTTCAAACCATACAATGGGTCGGTTTTTGAGGCCACTGCAGCCGCGGAAAGGACTTTGATGGTGTGCTGGAAGGAAGAAGCTGAAAGGAAAGAATCGGTCTCCAAAGCGGCCTTGGTGATGCCCAGCAGCACTTCCGCATACCTTGCAGGTTGTTTTCCTTCAGCAGCCAGGGCTTCGTTGACCCGACGGATCTCCAAACGGTTAACCAGGTCCTGCGGCAGGTACTTGGAGTCGCCAGGGCGGATGATGGTCACTTTGCCGAGCATCTTGTGGATGATGACTTCATAATGTTTATCATTGATGTTCTGGCCCTGGGTGCGGTAGACCTGTTGAATTTCTTTCATCAGATAATGCTGGCAGGCATCGCGACCTTTGATCCGCAGGATCGTGTGGGGGTTTAATGAACCCTCTGTTATGGGTTGGCCAGCTTCGATCTTATCGCCTTCGCTGATGATCAGTCGGGATGTCGTGGGGATATCATACTCTTCCGACTCCTTTACTTCATAGGCCACGATGACTTTTTGATCTTCAATGCGAACCCGGCCGCTGTTTTGCGCCTTGATCACCGCTTCATCCTGGGTTGCCAGGGTGGCGCCGCTTTCGACCTCGGCTTCATCTTTAACTTCAATCTCCCAATCTTCGGGGATATCATATTCATCAAAAATCAATTCGCTCTGCTCAACCCGTACAATCCGCTGATCGGTATATTTCTCAGAATAAATCACATGGGCAGTTCCCGAAATCCGCGAGATGATCGCCTCACCCTTAGGCGCCTTACGGGCCTCGAACAACTCCTCAACCCGGGGCAAACCGGTTGTGATGTCACCGCCAGCCGCCACACCGCCGGTGTGGAACGTGCGTAACGTCAGCTGAGTGCCGGGCTCACCAATCGATTGGGCGGCGATAATACCGACGGTTGCGCCCAACTTGACCATATCGCCCCGGCCCAAATCGACGCCGTAGCATTTGGCACAGATGCCGTGAACCATCTCACAGGTCAAAGGTGAGCGAACCTTGACCGCCTGAATGCCGAGCTTGATGACCTTCTTGGTTCGTTCGTGGGTCAAAAGCGTATTCTTATCGAAAATGATCTCGCCAGTGTCAGGATCCAACACGCGCTCCGCCAACACACGTCCATAGATCCGCTCGCTCAGGGTCTGGCCGGCAATATCTTGATCCGCATGGATCCAAATGCCATTGTGAGTGCCGCAGTCTTCAGCATTCACAATCACATCCTGGGCCACATCAACCAGACGGCGGGTCAGATACCCCGCATCCGCTGTGCGAAGGGCCGTATCCGCCAGGCCTTTGCGAGCGCCATGGGTAGAGATGAAGTACTCTAACGCCGTCAACCCTTCACGGAAGTTAGAACGAATGGGCATGGGGATGATGCGGCCGGCCGGATCTGCCATCAAACCGCGCATGCCGGCCAGCTGGGCAATCGTATTGAAGCCGCCCTTACTGGCGCCGCAGGTAGCCATGGTTGCCAGGTCTCCGGTCGGGTCCAATATCTCTTCCACCGCGGCAGCCACCTTATTACTGGTTTCCTGCCAAATTTCGATCACCTTTTCATCGCGTTCCTGTTCGGTCAGCAGGCCGCGCCGAAAGTCTCGGTTGATCACGTCCACAGCGTCCAGGGCTGCCTGCACAATTTCTGGTTTGGATGGCGGCACGGTAATGTCGGCCATCGCGATCGTTGTGCCGGAGTGGGTTGCATATTTAAATCCGATCTCTTTGATTCGGTCTGCAACCAGGCAGGTTTCTTCCTGTCCTACAACCTCATAGACGTCTGCAATCAGGTCTTTGATACCGCCTTTATCCAGCTCGCCATTAAAGAACTGCATCGTCTCCGAAAGGGTGTTATTGAAGATCACACGACCGACCGTCGTGTCAATGATCCGTTTCTCAGGTGCATCCATGCGCTGATTGTCTGCATCATAATGTGTCTCCGTCAGGAGTTTGATATGGGCATGGATATCCACCTGACCCAGGTCATAGGCCATGGTGACCTCATCAATGTTGGAAAAGACCCTGCCATCACCTTGATGCGCTTTGTCAACTTCCATGGTCAGATAATAAACGCCCAGCACCATGTCCTTGGAGGGGCTGATGATCGGTTCTCCGCTGGCAGGTTTCAACAGGTTCTTGGTGGCCAGCATCAACTCGCGGGCTTCCGTTACCGCTTTCTGAGAAAGCGGCACATGCACAGCCATCTGGTCGCCGTCAAAGTCTGCGTTGAAAGCAGTTGTGACCAGGGGATGCAGCTGAATAGCGCTGCCTTCAATCAAAATCGGTTCAAAAGCCTGGATACCCAGACGGTGCAGCGTGGGCGCCCGGTTCAGCAAAACAGGCCGATCCTTGATGACTTCTTCCAGGGTCTCCCAAACCTCAGGACGGTTGCGTTCGATGAACCGGCGTGCGCCCTTAATATTGGCGGCATATTCCTGTGAGACAAGCCGGGAGATCACAAAGGGCCGATAAAGCTCCAGGGCCATGGATTTTGGCAAGCCGCATTGATGCAGCTTCAGGTTGGGGCCAACCACAATCACCGAGCGGCCGGAATAATCAACCCGCTTCCCCAGCAAGTTCCGGCGGAAGCGGCCCTTCTTGCCCTTGAGCATATCGCTCAGGGAGCGCAGCTCCCGTCGGCCGCGGCGTGAAAGCGCTTTGCCGCGCTGCGAATTATCGATCAACGAGTCAACCGATTCCTGGAGCATGCGTTTTTCATTGCGGACAATCACATCGGGCGCGCCCAGCTCCAGCAGGCGTTTAAGCCGGTTGTTGCGGTTGATCACGCGTCGGTAAAGGTCGTTTAAGTCGGAGGTCGCAAAACGACCGCCGTCCAGCTGGACCATCGGCCGCAGATCAGGGGGGATCACCGGCAAAACCGTCATAATGATCCACTCGGGTTTGTTGCGTGACCGGCGGAAGGCTTCAATGATGCCCAGGCGCCGGGTAGCTTTCTTACGTTTTTGTTTGCTGCGGGTGGTGCGGATTTCATCCCAAAGTTCTTCAGACATCGCATCCAGGTCAATTCGCTTGAGGATGTCGAAGAAAGCTTCCGCGCCCATGTCCGCCCGGAAAACCTGCCCCCAACTGGATTTCAAATCCCGGTAGCGGGCCTCGCTCAGGAAAGTGAAGGGTTCCAGCTCATACAATTCATCCCGCAAACGAGCGGATTCAGTTTGCGTCTCTTCGGCCTTTTCTTCCAGCTCGCTGCGGAGTTTCTCCATCTCAAGGTCTGCTTCCGCCTTGACTTCCTCTTTCTGGATTTTGAAGTGTTCCACCTCACGATCGCGCTGTTCTTTCAGGTCCGATTCAAGATCGTCGATCATTTCCTTAACGATATCCTGGACCTCGCTGAGGTGCGCCGAGGTGACTTCTGTACCAGAATCCACAATCGTCATCTCTTTGTCGAGGGCATTAAAGGTGATCGCTTTGCGGATCTTCTTGCCCATCCGGGTGGTGATCTCGCTTTCCAACCGCTGCCCCTCCTTGATCACGGGGTCAATCCGGTTACCGATCTGCTCATCGTAGCTTTCTTTTAATGCTTCGCGTTCAGCATCGAGCGCCTTCAACTTCTTGTCGCGTGCTTTTTTCACTTCCGCAATCTGGGCGTTGATCTTTTCACCCAATTCTCGGTCGGAAAGGGAAATTTCGTCTTCCAACCGCTTGAGGGCTTTTTGCCGCGCGTCTTCGTCAACATAGGTCACAATATACTGCGCGAAGTAAAGCACACGATCCAGGTTGCGACGGGAGATGTTCAACATCAACCCAAGGAAGGAAGGGATCCGCCGAGTGTACCAGATGTGCGCGACCGGGGCGGCCAGCTCAATATGCCCCATCCGTTCACGGCGCACCTGGGAACGGGTCACCTCAACGCCGCATTTGTCGCAAATAATGCCTTTGTACCGGGGATTTTTGTACTTACCGCAATAGCACTGGTAATCACGGGTGGGGCCAAAAATGGCTTCACAAAAGAGACCATCTTTTTCAGGGCGCAGCCGCCGGTAATTGATCGTCTCTGGCTTGAGAACTTCACCGTAAGACCAGCCACGAATGACCTCTGGAGATGCCAGCCCAATCCGCAGTGCTTGTAATCCCTTTGTTTCCACTAGGAGCCTCCTGTAATTTGGAAGAAAAAATGGTTGTTTGAAGCGTTAACGCGAGAAAAACCTTGAGCAAGCCGCAGCTCCTCAGGTGTTCTTGTAAAATACATGCAAACGGTAATTATAGCAAATTTTCACTGCTTTTGTCAAATTTTTCAACAGAGGAATTCTACCCCATCGCGCGCGTGATGTCCAACGCTTTTTAAGGTCTCACGCCGGCTGTTTGGGTATCTCAATAAAAAACGTACTCCCCTTCCCCAATTGGCTCTCCACCCAAACCCGCCCCTGGTGATGCTCAACAATCGCGCGGACGATCGCCAATCCCAACCCGCTTCCGGATGTCTCTTTCCCGCTGAGTTCTCGGCCGCGTTGGAATTTTTCGAACAAATCGCGCTGGTCCAGCGGCGCAATCCCGGGGCCGGTATCCTGGACTGAAAATATCACCCGCCCCTCCCTCTCCCGGGCATCGAGGGTGACCTTTCCCCCCATTTTGGTAAACTTGAGCGCGTTCTCCACCAGGTTTTTTACCGCCTGGGTCAGCAAGGTAAAATCAGCCCGGAGGGTGATCGGTTCCTCCGGCAGCTTGACGGTCAGCTGGATGTTCTTCTGTCGAAACTGAGCCGCCATACTGTCCTCGATTTTGTTCAGGACTTGGTCAGCCTGGAACTCTGAAAGTTCCATCACCCCATGCGCTTCCAGACGGCCGACCTCCAGCAGGTTTTGAACGAGCCCCCGCGTTTCTTCAACGCCGTTAATGATCTTTGAGATGTAATCATCCTGTTGGTCGTTCAAGTTTCCGGTCAGCCGCAGGATCTTGGCATACCCATGGATCAGCGTCAACGGAGAACGCAGCGCATGGCTGACAACCGTTACCAGCTCTGTGTCTGAACCAAGCTTTGTGCTGAAACCATCTTGGGCTTCAAAAACCATCACCATGCCATGAGGGGCCCCGTTGATCTGTATCATTTCTCGCTTGAACTTTAAACGGCCTCCGTTTTCCAACCGGATTTCCCCTTGGGGTTCCCCTTCAAGGATCGCTCTTGATCGTTGAGGGTGTTGGCTCCTTTCCAGGCAGCGTAATAAATCTTTACCGACCAGATCAGATTCATTGGATCCGATCAACGCTATGAAGCGATCATTATGATACAGGATCTTTTCCTGCGCATCAACGAGAAGCACAGCCTGGGGAAGGATGTCCAGGGCTTTTTTCAGCTGCGCCTGGCGAAGCTCTAGTTCCGCCATGGAAAGATAACTTTTCAAGATTTGAGCCGTCCGGTTCGCCAGCAGCTTGAAGAAATCCACTGCGTCCTGACCCGGTTCGCGTCTTTCAGGGTATACAGCCCACAAAAAGCCCAGCCATTCTTCATGTAATTTCAGGGGAACAGCAATCAGGCTGCTGGGATAGGGTAACCCTTCTGGAAAAGTAAACAACTCTCTCACCTGCATCCCTCGCAGGTCGAGGAGACCCTCGGTGCGCAGCAGGGAAGCCACCTGGGAATCCAAAGCTGCATACTGGCGTGTATCCCGGCCCATCCCAAAGGGGCCCTGACGTTGCACGCGGCCAGCGCCCGTGCTGGCTTGCCTAAGGATGACACGCACCGCTGCAGCGCCCTGTGCCAGGGCAGCCTTCATGACCGGGGTTAAACCTGCGTTGAGATCGTGAGGATTGTTCTGAAAGTCATAAACAGCCAGCAAGTCACGCTGCTGCTGAATCCGACGGTTTAGGGAGGCCAACGTCTGTGAGAAAACAGCTTCATAGTTCTGAGTGTGAAGCTTTTCGCTTGTCTCACCAGCCGGCGGGTGTGCAGCCATCACCGCCTTGATGCCGGATTTAATTCGGTCTAATTCATTGATCTGCGGAGAGACGACCAGGAACAAAACCAGGAGGAGGAGCAGGCTCGAAATCCCTCCAGCCAACACCAGAGGCGCGGCGATTTCCCAGGTCAGCAGCTGGCGAACCTCTGCCGGGAAAGCTGTCACAACCGCCAGCCCGGTGCGATGGACAGGCTGGTAATACATCATCATCGGCCGGTTATCGGCTGTAACACTCTCAAAAAAAGTCGCCGTGGATGAGCGTTGGTTTGAGTAGGCTGTTAATCTTCGTCCAGGATCTGTGTGATAAACGCGCTGCCCCTGTTCATCGATAACCTGGGCCACACCGCCCATCGCTTCCAGGCCCCCTAGGGACTCAAGCATCTTCGCCCCTATCAGGCTGTCCCCAAGGGAAGTGCGCCCCACTAAAACTCGCACCGTCTGACCCTCTGGATTTTGTATGCCTTGAATAAATAAGACCTGGGCTGCTGCCGTGTCCTGCTTCGGCGCTGCCGCCAGGAGGGCCGGCATGGTTTCACCCGCGACGGTTGAAACGGTCAGGGTTTCTTCGGATGTCAGCGCGGGAAATCCCTGTTCAAGTTCTGGATGGCTGCTGATCAAGTTCCCTTCCAGATCAAACAGACCTAAATGATGAAAAAAGGGCGTTGATGTTGTTTCTTCAATCAAGGCCTGGGTAACCCCATCAACATCCTCACCCCTCAGCCGGCTGTCGGCGCTCAGGGCATACAGCTGATCTTTTCCAATCTCATAAAAAATCTCCAGGCCATCCGCAGCTGCGCCTGCGCTGTTGGTCAACTGCGCCACCAGCATCCGCCTGGCGGTGTTTTCAGAAACGCGCCAGACGCCTCTAAAAATCAGGGTGATCAACACAAAAAACAAAACACCAAACAGCTCAAGTAAGCGAGTCGCCTTTTGAGTGGTTTGTGCCAGGCCCTCCTGTTGATCAGCCTTCCAGGACCTCGGGAATGCCCTGCGAACCAGGGTAGCCGTCAAACCGCCCAGCAGAAGCATGCCGCCAAGCGTTAAAAATGCTGCACGGAATCCCTCCATTGCCTGGGCTGATCGCAAGCCAAGGGAACCGTGTGCGGATACCAACCAAAAAACAAACACCACTGGTGTGGAGACCAGCCAAGAAATCACTGCGCTGGCAAGTGGCAGCTGTAGAATGTGGGCTTTATCCATCTGTCCCCGGCGCAATACTTGGCTGAAGATCAGGGTCACCGTCATAAACAAGAGCGGTGTGGTCAACTGGTGTGTATCCAGATAGGCGAGCAGCAGCCCAGAAATCCCGGCAATCAGCCCGGCCGGCAGGATGCCCAACACACCGACCCCAACCATCCAGGGAACAGCAGCCAAAAACATGAAGTGATTGACCGGGGCGCTGGCAGTTTGTTCCACCATATCAGGATAAAGCTTCACACCCAGGAAAGGCGTCAGCGCCAACACCAGCGCGCTCAGAATGGCCAGCCAGGACAGCGCTTCCCGATCCAGGCTTATCCGACGGTTTCGAGTGAGAATCAGCCCAATCAGCACCAAAACAGACCAGCCGGCGAGGATCAGCAGCGCAAGGGGATCTTCGGGGATTTCTATCGAATATTCAGGCGATAAAGGCGTTAGGAAATCTGGCATTGTCTTAGCGATTTAGAGAGTTTAACAAATTATAGCATCAGGGAGTTGTCTAACAGCGTCCAGGTTTCCGGGATCACCATTAATCAACGAGGCCGCCGTGCTTGTTTATCAAAATGCCGCCAGGCGAGCCGATGCAGCAGGGGCCGTCCGCGCTGAATAGGCGTGGACTTAACCTGTAAAAACGCTTCTTCCTCCAATTCTTCAGCTGCGTCAAAACAGCTCTTTGTGAACGCCAGCCGCGCTTCTCTGGGCCGAGACATTTCCGCAGCTGCATCCTTCTGGAAAGCAGCTTCCAGGGGTTCCCTCCTGGAGCGCACTTTTGGGATCCGGCTGGCATAATCGCGCAGGATCTCCCGATGCAAATTCTCATGGCGCCACCAAAGGGACATCGAATCATAACTGCCTGTTGGCGGCGGCTCCAAATCAGGCAGTCCGGAGTCGATCCAAACAGGTTTAAAGATCGAAGTACAGGGTGCGGCGGTCCCTGTGAGCCAGTGGGTATCGCCTGGATCAGTCAGATGTGAAACCATCGAACCAGTCGTCTGACTGCCGCGCACAGGCCCAAAGCTGGCGTGCATGCACACCTCAGCCCCCAGCAACCCTTTGCCCGGCTGATATGCTTGTTCTGCGCCCGCGCCGTGGTCACGCAGCACTTGCATCGCATAGGAAATGTCTATCTCACCGAGCCTGGCTTGCAATAATTCTTGCGTGCGGCAGGCGCGGTAGCGCCCCGCCCCAAACTCCGTGTAGATCAAATCGCTGTAACAGCGGCCAAAATCAAAATCCTCTTCGTCCTGGCACCACCCCTGCTCAACCGCATGCGATACCAGCCCCTCTGAAGCCCGGTCCCAGGTTGAACCAATCGTAATGACATTGGAGATCGATCGAACATCCCGCACCTGTTCTGCCGCCCAATGTTTTCCAGCCGTTTCCAACACCCAGGCCGTTTCAGGATCAGCAATCAAGAAGCTGTTATGGTAGTAAAAAGATTTTTCAAAACCGCAGTTTCCACCCTGACCGTAAATTTCCAGCAGGGTGATGATTTCTTCAAGGGCTTCCTCTGAGGTAGAGGCCCTTTCCAGGGCCAGCCGCAAAAAGTCCATCCCGATCAAGCCGGGGCGTTTATCGTAAGGCTCTTTGGTAAATACAGCTTCATTGCCAATCACCACACCGTGCTCATTGGCCCCCATCTCTCCACCCCAAATCCAGAAGGGTTTGGAGAGCAAAACCGCATTGGTTTCCCGCACCTGCGGGATCGCAACGTAAGTGCAGTTCACATCCGCACCCGAGGCATGGGTTGCATGGGGGATCAAGAGCAGTTCGTGGGCTTCATTGGGCTCACGATCGCTGTTTTTCCCAAAAATGACCGAGCCGTCACTGGTTGCAGTCCTCAGCGCGACAAATGTATCACACATGGTACACCAATTCCTTTGCTTTCTTCAAAACCTGTCGGATACCCAAACAGTCCGCTTCGATCACCACCGCATCCTCAGCTGGTTTTAAAGGCGCGATCTCACGACCCGAGTCAATTTGATCCCGTTTCTTCAAGGACGCCAGAACCTTGTTGAAATCAGCTTCCTCCCTTCGCTCAATCATTTCCTGGTAGCGGCGATGCGCCCGCACTTCAACCGAAGCGTCCAGGTAAATTTTAAGCTCAGCATCCGGCGCCACCACGGTGCCGATATCCCGGCCTACCATGACCACATCATATTCCTGGGCGATCCGTCGCTGCTGGGTGGTCATCGCTTCACGAACGTCTGCACAGGCCGAAACCGGAGAAACCTTGGCATTAACCGCCTCCTGGCGAATTTCCCAGGTGACGTCCTCCCCATTCAGGAGGACATCATAATCCCGGCCGTCATCCTGGCTGGGAGGACGCACATCAATCCGAACCTCATGCGCCAGCCTGCCAAGGGCCTCCTCATCCTCAATTTCCACCCCCTGTTTGATCGCCGCCAGCGTTACAGCCCGGTACATCACGCCGGTATCAAAATACAGGTATCCCAGCTCCTGGGCCAGCAGGTTCCCCAGGGTTGATTTTCCTGACCCCGCCGGGCCGTCAATGGCAATTGTCTTCGGTAGTCCCATAAGCAAATCAGTCCTGTTCAATCCGTTAAGGTGAAAATTGTTCGTCTGGCATCAGGTCAGTGCGCACCCATAAGATGATCTGGTTGTCCTCGCTTGGCGCTCTGCGGGTAATCATCCATTCCAATATTTGGAAGGCTGTCATCTCATCCCATAAAATTGTTTGTGACCAAACCAGGTCTTGTCCCCGGTAGGCGCTGGCAATTTCAGGGATCGCCCGAACATCCGTGATCAACATCCCGGGTCGGGATTGCGGCGCAAGGTAAGGGACAAAATCAACAGAGTCGTATTCTTGAAGGGCCCAGGCTAAGGCAGGGGATTGCACATCCGCAGCCATAATATCGACAGGTTCCTCGCGGACCTCGTTCCAATTTAGAACCCGGTCTATAGAGATCTGCAGCCACCTGGAAGTGATCAGCGGGTCCTCCGGCAGCCAGAGTTCATGCAGGTCATCTGGGCTGAGGCTGGTGGTGTTGACGCTCAAAGAAATCATGCCAGCGATCAAAATGATCCCCAAACCAGAAGAAAATCCACACAAAGCCACCTGCTCACCCCAGCCAAAATGGACCAGCAGCACAACGGCCACCAGCAAAATGAGTCCGCCCAGCAGAGCAATAAAAGTGTTGAGCTGATCACTTGGCGTTAACCCCGGGCGAATAAGCGTACGCAGGGCCAGGAGCATAAAAGCTGAGGCAATCACCACCAGAATGAGCGTGCCAACCACGACCAAGCGCGACTCGCTTGGGATGCGCCAGACCTGAACCAGGGCTCGCGCCGCCAGCAGCCATAAGGGCAGAGTTACCCATATTAAATAAGACGGACCCGCAGCCGGATAAGCCAGATAAAAAACCAACCCCATCCCAGCCCAAACCAACAAAAACAAATCCAATTTGTTCCTCAGGATCAAGCCCCGAACCCCACCCCACAAACCAAAAACAAGCGCGCCGCCTGCATAAGCGGGCAATGCCAGTAGACGTAAACCCAGGGGGACGCTCCAGGGGGCCAGAAAACCCCGTACAAAGTCTGCCAGGCCAGAAAACACGCCAGTTATAAGCGCCGGCGCAAAAAAGAACCCGGTTCCAACCACCAAAATCACCAGGCCAAAAGAAAGCCCTGATTGAAACCAGAAACGCCCTTTTCGCACATTCCCAGTGACGGAGAACGCCTGGCCTGCATCAAACAGCCCATCGGAGGCCAGAAAGCTTATGCCCAATACCAAGCCCCCAAACCAGAACCCGGGACCGCTCAGCAGGCCCAATGCCAGAAAGATCCCTGTCAGGATAGGCCTCCGGTGAAACCAGAACCCCAACCCCAGCAAGAGACAGACCATCGCCATCATCGGCGTGCCGATCAGCCGTGAAGGGCCAACCATCTCGGGGGAAAGCGCCAGGATGAAGGAGGCTGCTGTTGCGGCCCATAAACCCATTCGCTCCCTGAACAAGAATGGCAAAACCACAACCATCCCGCTGAAAACAGCTCCCCAAAAACGGGCCAGGAAAGTCCCCGGTGCAAAGATAAAAAAGTCGACCCCGGTCATTCCAACAAGCGCCGGGAAAGCGCCCACAGTGAAATCGCTTCCCCGGGTGAGAGACAGGGCTTCCAGGGCAATTTCTGCTTCCGAATCAAATAATGGCAGGGCGCCCAGCCGGATCAATCGCATTGAGAAGGCCAGAATCAAAGCGCTGAATAATAACCAGATGTGCAAAGCAGGTTTCGTAGGATTTTTCATGCTCAACCAGTCGTCATTGCCAAGGACAAAGTGTGAGTTCAAAGCGCCCACAGGCGCCAGCGAGGAGCAGTTTCAGATGCTGGCCCAAAGAATCGATGACCTTCATCTGCGTCGCTAGATCATCAGTCGGATGCGCCCATAACCCATATTATACTTGTGTCTGC
>CAZLEK010000019.1:18424-34339 GCA_964558525.1 uncultured Candidatus Brevefilum sp. | reverse complement strand
AAGAATTTCAAGCATAACTTTTCTTGGTGATCTTGCGATTGCCCTGCTAGAATCTTCACTCAAAAAATCCACCCGTATTTTAAGTTGTGAATCGCAGTCCACTGATATGATAAAATGATAATCGGTCGTTTCCCCAACCAGCAAAGGATGAAAGATGTGCGGACGATTTACTCTCACGCTTGATCCAGGCGAGTTACAAGAACTGCTCGATTTAGGGCCATTTGTGCACATTGTGCAGCCTCGCTACAATATTGCCCCTTCTCAACCCGTGCCGATCGTTAAGGATGCCGATACCCGTTCAGTTGAGCTGTACAAATGGGGGTTGGTCCCCAGTTGGGCGGATGATCCCAAGATTGGCTACCGTATGATCAACGCCCGGTCGGAAACCGCACATGAAAAGCCTTCCTTCCGGACCGCTTTTCAGCGCCGCCGCTGCCTGATCCTGGCCGATGGGTTCTTTGAGTGGCATGCTGGCAAGAAAAGTGCACCTAAAACACCGTACTTGTTCAAACTTCAGAACGATCACCCGTTCACATTTGCCGGTTTATTCGAGCACTGGCAGTCACCGGACGGCGGGGAACTGCACACAGCAACCATATTGACCTGTCCGCCCAATGAACTGGTGAGCCGCTATCATAACCGCATGCCGGTTATGCTGGATGAGGAGGATCGGTGGACCTGGTTAAAGACGGACTTAGAGCAATCGGCATTAAGGGACTTATTAAAACCCTATCCCGCAGAAAAAATGAAATGCTATGCGGTTTCAAGGGCCGTGAATTCTCCCGAAAACGACCGTCCGGAGGTCCTTCAGCCGGTGACGGAGTAGGATTTTTTCATTTTACATCATTTTTATCAGGATTCTAACGGTGGGGAAGCGTTGGTTGTTTGTCGTGATTATGCTCCTGCTGATTTTGGGGATGGTGGTTTCACCGGGCGCCAGCACAGTGGGCGCGCAAAATAACTACGTATATTATTTTCCAATCTTCAACCATGACGATCAGGTAACGGGGTTTACGTCCATCGGACCGGATGGAGGGACGGTCACTTCCCTGGTCATTCACCCAAGGGATCCGGACATTCTGTATGCCGGCACCTGGGGCAACGGGATCTATAAAAGCATCGATGGGGGCGCGCACTGGACGCACAAGAGCGCGGGCTTTCGTGCTGGTTTTGTGTTTGACCTGGCCATTGACCCGGAGCATCCTCACCACCTGTTGGCATCCGCTTACCGCTTTGGGGCGTATGAAAGTTTTAACGGCGGGGAGTCCTGGGAAGCGACTTCTGGCATGCCTGGGGAAACAGTGGTGTATGCGTTTGACTTTCATCCCACAAACTCAGATATCGTTTATGCAGCCGTCCGAACCAAGACCGTTTATGATCCGGATCCGCATTATCCCGGCGCGGTATATCAATCGACCAACGGTGGGAGTCATTGGGAGAAGAAAAGCCACGGCCTGCCGGATGATTATGTTTATGATGTGGCCGTTGACCCAAACAGCCCCAGCGTACTTTATGCGGCGATGCACGAGACGGGCGTGTATAAGAGCGTGGATGGGGCGGCTACCTGGACATCGGTGAACAACAATATTCATTATCGTGATGCCCGTTCTATCGCGATCAACCCCCAGGATTCAACCATTTATGTTGGTATGTATGATGGGAAGGGTGTGACTTATTCCACCAATGGTGGGGCCAGCTGGACGACGATCGCTTCGTCTGTTAACCAGGCATTGTATGTCTACAAACTACAACTGGACCCATACGATCAGCATTCCCTGTACCTGAACACACCGGATGGGTTGTTCCGCTGTCAGGGTGATCCTTATCCTGCCAGCCAAAGCGCCTGCGAACGCCTGGCCCATGATGACCGGTATGTGTTTGCCCTGGCGCTTGATAAAGCCAGCGCTCAAGGCACGGGAAAAATCCATAAGCTTTACACGGGATTACAAACCTTTGGGATCCAAAAGAGCACGGATGCGGGTCAAAGCTTCACGGCCAGCTACAACGGGCTTAAATCGACGGTCATTCTTTCAGTTTTGAATGATCCTTCTGCACCTGATACCCTGTACGCCAGCGTTTTAGGGCGCGGGGTTTATAAGAGTTCGGATGCCGGCCAGTCCTGGCAGGCGCTCCGTGATGGGCTGCCTTCCCAAAACGTAAATACACTGGTTTTCAGGCCGGGGACATCAAATGTGATTTACGCCGGCACGCAACAGGATGGGATTTATATCAGCACGAACAGCGGCCAGAGCTGGTCGCCTGCCAACACCGGTATGACTCAATCCCGGCAGGTCTTGCTGGAGGACAACTCGCAATTTGCAGGCGCTGGTTTTAACCATCCCAGTTATGCCTGGATGGACCCGGTCGATATCGAGGGCTTACAGGTGCCAATTGATGCGGAAAAATCCCTGGCAGTTCGAGCCAGTTATCCCGAAATCCTGACCTTACGGATACATCCAACCGATACAGCCAAGATGTTCATGGGTACGGCTGGGAAGGGTGTGTTGAAGAGCGATGATTTTGGGCAATCCTGGGCGGCAACTGAACTTACCTGGGGAGATGTCTATGCTTCCCTCGTGGACCTTTCCCAAGCGGTGTTTAAGTTTCATGCCGGGGTATCTACGGCTGGGACGCGAGGCTCGGACGTGGCCATGACGGCCTGGCCAGCGAGGAACACCGGTTTTCATCCCGACGCGAATGTCTACGGCCTGGCTTTGCGGTCTTCAGGAAAGTATTATGCCGCCACAGATAAGGGTATCTACTGGACAAATAATGCTGGCGGGACCTGGTCGCTGGTTGGGTTCTCCAACCTGCGTTTTAATGATGTCTTTGTCCATCCTGATCGGCCAGGAGAGGTATGGGCGGCCAGTTCAGACGGGCTGTACCGCTCCACGGATGGCGGCCATCATTGGGAGCGGGTTGGCCATGCGAATTTGAACGATCAGTTCCTCACCATCTCACGTGGATATGGGGCTTATTCAATTTATTTTGGAATGAGCGGCGGAAATATTTGTCGCTTCGGGCAGTAATCGAAAAAAACAGCTTTCTTGACCTTGTCAGGAAGGAATGGTAGAATTTCTTTCGCTTAATGAAGCGCCCTCATCGTCTAGGGGACCAGGACGTAGCCCTTTCAAGGCTAAGACCGGGGTTCGAATCCCCGTGGGGGCATGGAAACGACCGAAGCAACGGTCGTTTTCGCCTTTTAATTCCAGGACATATTGGCTCCAAGCCCGGTGCCTGCGGTCCCCGTAGGGGCACAAAATGGCTTAACCTTTTGAGTCGGTTTTTCTTTTAAGCCCTTTCAACACCCGTAAAAGGGTACAAGTCACCCCGGGAGGGGACAGGTGTGAAGACCGGTGCCTGCTGTCCCCGTGGGGGGGATGAAGGTGACCCGTTTCTCCGTGTCATTTTTCACTTGTCAATGTTGATGATAAAACCCCATGATTGATAATAAAAGAAAATATGTGTCACCCTGAGGATTCCCATTCCGCCAACCAAGCTGTGCACCTGCTGATGTCTGATTGTGAGGTCTCTGGTTAGGGTTAGCAGGAGATTTCAACTCTGGCGGCCTTCGATTGTTTCATCCAGCGCGTGGTGACACCTGACAGAATGTAGCTATTAAATAAATTTTCCGTATCAATCGGTTAATGCTTAAAGCCCTCTCCCTTGCCAAGGGAGAGGGTTAGGGTGAGGGTTCCGAATTAAAAGGAACGGATAAGGGAAGGGTGCTATGACCGGGGCCTGCGGTCCCTGTGGGGGGATGAAGGTGACCCGTTTCTCCGTGTTATTTTTCACTTGTCAATGTTGATGATAAAACCCCATGATTGATATTAAAAGAAAATATTTGTCACCCTGAGGATTCCCATTCCGCCAACCAAGCTGTGCACCTGCTGATGTCTGATTGTGAGGTCTCTGGTTAGGGTTAGCAGGAGATTTCAACTCTGGCGGCCTTCGATTGTTTCATCCAGCGCGTGGTGACACCTGACAGAATGTAGCTATTAAATAAATTTTCCGTATCAATCGGTTAATGCTTAAAGCCCTCTCCCTTGCCAAGGGAGAGGGTTAGGGTGAGGGTTCCGAATTAAAAGGAACGGATAAGGGAAGGGTGCTATGACCGGGGCCTGCGATCCCCGTGGGGGCATAAAACGACTCAAAAAAAGGAGTCGTTTTTTGTTTTTAAACCTTTTCAGCACCCCTAAAGGGGTACCCGATGCCCGAGGAGGGAACGGGTGTTAAGTCCCAGGTACGAATCCCCGTGGGGGGATGAAGGCGCGCCGCCTACACGGCTCATTTTCGCTTTATTGAGTGGGAATCATCCCGAAGGGGCACGCTTGTTAAGATCGTGGTCTGCAGTTCAAGTTTGATATGTTTTTATCTATTGTGTGCCTTACTGGTTAATGGTGATGAATCAAAAACCCTCTCCCAAACCATGAGAAAGGGTAGGGAGAAGGTTCATTGGCAAATTAGAGATTTAGAAGGCCAGCCAGCTCACCAATAATCCAAATAGAAGACTGTAGATGATCATCTCAATTTGCATTTTCCAAAATGCCGAGGCCTTTAAATATTGCTTCTTCAAATACACAAATCCCTCAATCGTGTCCGGGAAGGGCATTGCGCTCGCCAGGTCTGTGTAAATAAACATCAGGGCTGCGAAGAAAACCGCCCGGTTGATGAAAGTAATTGATCCGATGGCGTTCAATACAGGGAAGAATACAACGGAGAGTAAAATCCCGCGCAGGATCTGGGCAGGCAGGGAATACCTGGCAACCTCTGCGTTTTCTTCCTCCTTCGACATATCCTTGAGAAAATCCAACAACCGATCTTCACCCTCGTATAAATCTTTACTAAAGCGGTAAGAAATTACGCCAGCGATCATATATGAAATAAAGTGGGCAAGGATGAAAAAGCCTGAAAACTTTAGATATTCCATTGGGTATCATCTCCTGAGAACAATGGCGGTTGATTTATCCGGCAACGAAAAGACATTTTGATTGTACCTGAGGGTTATGGGGAACCTCAAAATTGAAAGATGCTATTCCAGCAAGGGCGGCTGGGTATGGTATGTGTGGTTCCTGCTCAGCCCGGTTTGACCACTGGGTGTCCCATGTCCATTTATGCTGGATTCCCATCGATTTTTTGATGAGGTAAAATGACCCTGTTAATTGACCAACACCGGAAATGGATGATGCCCAACCACCAATTGATCCCAGCCAGACGGATTGAAGTCGAATTCACTGAGAAAAACTCCCGGTTCATCACCAATGCCGCGCCGGCTTTCAGCGTGGACGATGCCAGGGCGTTTATTGACAGTATCAAAGACAAGTATCCAGATGCCAACCATCACGTGCCGGTTTATTTGATTGGGCATGATGGATCCCAAATTGCCCATTGTTCCGACAATGGCGAACCCTCTGGCACCGCTGGTCGCCCAGCGCTTTCTGTTTTGGCGGGCAGCGGGTTAGGCGATATTGCTTTGGTGATCACACGCTATTTTGGCGGGACAAAGCTGGGCTCTGGTGGATTGGTCCGGGCCTACAGCGACAGCGTCCGGCTGCTCTTAGAGGTGTTGCCGCGCGCCAGGAAAGCCTCCACTACGACCATGATGTTTGTGATCCCCTATTCGCTCTTTGAGCAAACTCAACTGATGGTGCGCAACCACAGCGGCGTGGTCATGGATGAGGTTTATGGGGCGGATGTGACCCTAACCGTGCGCCTGGCCAATGAACACCTGGATTGTTTCAAAAAGAAGATGGTTTCACTCACCCGGGGGCAAATCGAATTCATCACGCTCTCGACTTCTGAAAATACGATCCTGCCCTTGAGATAAAAATAAGCGCTGACATGATCAGCGCTGCCTGACCTTCTCCCATCACGATCATAATTTTTCTTGAACGGTATACAATCTTTCGTAAAGCCCCTGGTGTTGGAGCAGTTCATTGTGGGTCCCCTGTTCGATGATCCGTTTGCCTTCCAAAACCACGATCTTATCGGCGTTACGGATGGTCGATAAGCGGTGGGCGATGATGATGGTGGTTCGGCCAGCCATCAAGCGCTCCAGGGCTTGCTGGATCAGCAGTTCTGTTTCGGTGTCCACCGAGGAAGTGGCTTCATCGAGGATCAGGATCGGGGTGTTCTTGAGAACCGCCCGGGCGATGGAGATGCGCTGCCGCTGGCCGCCGGACAGCTTCACCCCGCGTTCGCCGATGATGGTGTTGTAGCCGTCCGGCAGGTTTTGGATGAAGTCATGCGCGTTGGCCACCCTGGCTGCTTCGATGATTTCCTCATCTGTTGCTTCGGGTTTGCCAAAGAGGATATTATCCCTGACAGATCCATGGAAAAGAAAGACATCCTGGAGCACGATGCTGATATTTTTGCGCAAATCATCCACATCCAGCTCGCGAATGTCGATCCCATCCAGGGTGATCGCCCCCTCTTTAACGTCGTAAAAGCGTGGGATCAGGCTGACCAGCGTGGATTTGCCCACACCCGTCGGCCCCACCAGCGCCACAACATGCGAGGCCGGGATGTCGAGGTTGATATCCGCCAAAACCTGTTCGCCATCTTCATAGCTAAAGCTGACCTGGTGGAAGGCCAGATGACCCTGCAGGCCTTCCGGCAGTGAAACGGGATTGGGCGGTGATTTCACTTCTGGTTCTTCGGATAGCAGTTCTGCCACGCGGTCAAAGCCGGCCATAGATTCCTGGACATGCTCCCAGGACATCCCCAAAGCCCGAATGGGTTGATAGAACATTTCTAAATATAAGAAGAAAGCCACCAGGTCGGCAACGGGTAAAATGCCCTGCAAGGCCATCTGTCCGCCAAAGAAGATCACCACCAACTGGCCGATGGAGGTTGAGAAGTCGATGAAGGGCTGAAAAATTGCCATCAGGCGCAATGCGTTCAATAAGGACACCCGATAGCGTTCGATGCCCATCTCAACCCGTTCCATCTGTTCGCTTTCGCGGTTGAAGGCTTTGATCTCGCGGATGCCGGCGATGCTGTCGTTGAGGACCGCATTCAATTCGCCCACTTCGCGTTGGCGGCGGCGAAAAGCAGGCCGCACGAATTTGGCAAACCCCACCAGGGCCAGGATCACCAGGGGAATGGGCGCCATGCTGTACAGCGTCAGGCGCCAGTTCAGGCTTGCCAGAACAATGGTGATGCCGATAAAGGTGATGACATTGACCAGTACATCCGGGACAGCATGGGAGATCATGCGCTCAAACAAGTCGGTGTCATTCACTACCCGGGACATAAGTTGTCCGGTCTGCTTATCCTCATAAAAATGAAGCGAAAGGCGCTGCAGATGTTCGTAGACATATTTCCGGGCATCTGAAACCACACCCCAACCAGCAATATGGGCCATGTAGCTGCGCAGGAACTGGACCACGCCCCGGGCGACAAACGTGATCAAGGCGATCAGGGTTAATCGGCTGACAACGTTCATCGTCTCTGTGGAAAGCTGTTGTTCAGTGACCAGCTCGATCAGTGATCGGATCAACCAGGGGATCAGGAGCTGCGCGCCCACCAGGACCAACATGCTGAGGATCGTGACAGCCAGGGCCCAGGAATATTTTTTTGCAAAACGAAGTAGTAGTTTCATAACCTGTGAATTATACGCCAGCGGCAATTATAATCAAAACAAAATCAAGTAAGTCTAACTTTAAGTTTAAATTTAATTCAATTACCAGTTCATCAGGCAGACTGCCCATGTTGGGAGTCTCAGGTGCATGGAATTCAAGCCAGCAAACCATCAAGGTGGGACTGCGTTGATTACTTTGGGTTGGGGATGGGCGGATTTTTCCTGAGCTGCTTTTTCCGGCCTTTGATTTTTTTGCTTTCCAAGCGTTTTTCTTCAGAGGCGCTTGTGGGTTTTGTGTTTTTGCGCCTTTTAGGTGGGTGAAGCGCCTGGCGGACCAGACGGGCAAGTTTTTCCCGGGCGGCGTTGCGGTTTCTTTCTTGCGAGCGGTGTTCGCTGGCTTCGACGATTAACACATTTTCGTTGGTGATCTGATTGGGGGCGATCTTCATCAGCCGCTGTTTCACGCCCTGGGGAAGCGAAGTGGCCTTTTCAATGTCCAACCGCAATTGGACGGCGGTGGCGACCTTGTTGACATTTTGACCGCCGGGGCCCGACGACATCACAAATTTCTCATCAAGGTCTCGTTCTGGGATGGCAAAGGTTTGGGTTACTCGGATCATATCTGGCGCTCTTTGATTGTTGATTTTTTCCAGGTGAAATCAGCCATTTGCTGTTAATTCATCTTGTGTATGTGCATTATACCGAGGAAATATGCGCACAAGTATAGCGGCTTCTTATGCCAGCAATGATGGGATTGTGATTGTTTGATCATCCGGTTTTAGGAAGTAATGTTCTCGGATGAGTTAGAACGCCAGGGTAGTCTTTTCAAGGTTATCATTGAATTTATCGTAGGCCTCATCCCAGCCAGAACGGTTCCCTGGGTGATAGGTTTGGATATCGAATGAATCCTTAATCACCTCAACCCCTGCTGGCCAATTGGGGATATCGCCCATGGTGATGGCCTGGACGATGATGTTGCCGATGGCTGTGGCTTCGATGGGACCGGTGACCACTTTCCGGTCCAGGGCATCGGCTGTGAATTGGTTCAATAATTGATTTTTTGTCCCGCCACCCACAATATGGATTTCTGTGGCGTGTCGGCCGGAGAGTTGTTCCAGCTGCTCAATGACAAGCCGGTAGCGAAGGGCCAGGCCCTGCAGAACTGCGCGGATGATCTCTCCTTTGGTCTCGGGTGTCGGCTGCCCGGTGAGCCGGCAGTAGTCCTTGATCTTTGCTACCATAGTCCCCATTTGGAGGAATTCATGATAGTCTGGGTCGATAAAGGCCTGCAGGTGCGTGGCCTTTTGAGCCATCTGCGTCAATTCCGAATAGGCGTAATCCCGCTCTTCTGTTTGCCATTGATCTCGGCATTGCTGAACGATCCACAACCCCGTAACGTTTTTTGAGAAACGGAAGGTATTGGAGACGCCGCCTTCATTGGTGAAATTATTGGCGTAAGTTTCTTCGTTGATGATCGGCTGGGGGACGTTCATGCCAATGATCGACCAGGTGCCCGAACTAATCCAGATGTAATCTTTTGCCTCTGCCGGAATGGCAGCCACGGCTGATCCGGTATCATGGGTGGGGGGCGCCACAACCTGGGTGTTAAAGCCTAATTCTTCCACCAGGGTTGGGCGCAGGGAGCCCAGCCGGGTGCCTGGTTGGATGATCTCTGGAAAGATATGCTTTGGAAATCCCATGGCCTCGATGATCTCCTGGGACCATGCACCCTTCCGGGTATCAATGATCTGAGATGTGGTGGCTTCGGTAAATTCTGACACAGGCTTTCCCGTCAGCCAGTAGTTGATCAGGTCTGGCACCATCAGGAGTTTATCCGCGATTTCAAGGGCTGGATCCTGGTTGACTTGCATGGCGAGCAGCTGAAACAGCGTGTTCAACTGCATGAATTGGATCCCGGTGATTTCATAAATGCTTTTTCGTGAAAGCCGGCTAAAAGCCTCTTCCAGCATTCCTTCGGTGCGGCTGTCACGATAATGATAGGGGACATTGATCAGGGCGCCATTTTTGTCCAACAAGGCAAAATCCACGCCCCAGGTATCCACACCTAAGGAGGCAATCTCTCCATGCTCCCTGGTTTTTCGGACAGCGGATTTAATTTCTTCCCAAAATCGCAGGAAATCCCAAACCAGGCTGCAGTCGCTTCGGCCAGTTTGGGCAGCGTTGTGAGGGTAGCGGGTGGGCAGTCGGACAGGTCCGGTTTTGAAGCGGCATATTTCAGTTAGTTCAATCCGGCCGTTGGCCAACGTTCCCAGCATCCCCCGACCGCTTTCAGCCCCAAGGTCCACCGCCAGGTAATGTTTTTTCGATCCCATGAAATCCTCCAAATGTTCAACTTGGTCGTTTGAAATTATAATAGCATTAAGGTTTTCATTCACAGTGTTTACGAAACCAGTGACAAGCACAGCCATGATCTCATCAAACCAGGAATAGGATTATGCAAACACAACTCGTACAAATCATCAACCGCATCATCCCAATCATTGCCCTGATCCTATTAGGCAAATGGTTTCAGGCCAGAGGATTTATGGCAGGAAATTCGATCCTAGACCTCAAAAAGCTGGTGGTAAAGATTGCCCTTCCAGCAGTCTTGTTCCTCTCCTTCCTAACCGTGGATTTTCAACTTGAGTATTTCTGGTTCCTTCCGGTCGTGCTGGTTTACTGCGTCTTCCTTTATGTTCTCGGTAGTATTTTGAGAAGGACCCTGCCAAATACAGATCGCTATTTTCCTTTTCTCACCACAGGTTTTGAATACGGCATGCTGGGCGTGAGCCTGTTTGGGGCCGCTTATGGACTGGACCAGGTTGGAAAAATCGCCATCGTAGATCTGGGCCAGGAGACATTTATCTGGTTCATTTATGTGGCGCTCCTGATGCATGATAGAGATGGGGGCGCCCAGCCCGGGCGGCTGATCAAGATGTTTGCCTCTTCGCCGGTCATCCTGGCGATAATCACTGGCCTGATCCTCAATTTCCTCGGCTTAGCTGACCTCCTGGCGGGGTGGGCGGTCACCGGCGGGTTGCTGGTCGCTTTGGAATGGGTTGCCAGCCTGACGATCCCCTTGATCTTGCTTGTCGTGGGTTACGGCCTGCAGTTTGACTTTGCCGAATTGGCCTATGCGGGTCGTTTGATCCTCATCCGTTTGAGCGTTAACATTCCAGCAGCCTTGCTTCTGAACCGGTTTTTCGTCCGTGGATGGATGGGGCTTGGTCAAGGGTTTGAAGCGGCTCTGTTCACCCTGTTTATCTTGCCGCCGCCATTTATTTTGACATTGTTCATGAACCAAGATGACGAGCAGGCCATCCATCGTGTGGACAGCACCCTGACGCTGCATACGGTCGTCACGATCATTGTGTTTGTGATCTATTATTCGCTGAACCCTGTTTTTTGATTGAACTTTTCAATCAATCATTTCATGGCGATAGGGTGGGTTAGCGCCTTCACGGGTACAGTTGATCGCGGCGGCTTTTACTGCGAAGGCCAGACAGTTTTCCAATTGTGTAGGCGCCATTTTGGCGATTTTGTCGCGATGCTCAAGAAGTTCTTCTTCGTATAAGTAAGTTAATACCGCAGCAAAAAAGGTATCGCCTGCGCCGACCGTATCTCGCACCCGAACCTGGGGCGTTGGTACGAATACTTCTCGCGCCGATTTCGTGTAGGCAATAGCGCCTTCAGCCCCCTGGGTCAAAATCACCAACGAAACGCCCGCCTCAAACCAATCGGGGAGCAACTCGGTTAGCGCTTGATCCGGGTAAAGTTGAGCCAGATCCGCCTCACTTAATCGCAGGACGTCAACCAGAGACAACCAGCTTTCGAATCGATTCCGGTAGGCGTCCCAATCCTGGATGACGATCGGGCGCACATTGGGATCGAGGGTCAGGATCCGGCGGCGGCTTTCGCGCTGCATGAGTGTTTCCAATGTGCTGGCGCCTGGTTCGAGTACGAGCGATATCGAGCCGAAGTGCAGGGCTTTGACCTCATTGGGTAAGTTATCTGGTAGGGCATCTTCGCGCATCTCGCGGTCGACGGCCCCTGCGGCGTAAAAGGCATATTGGGGTTCCTGGGATTCCCCTTCTCCCAGACTGACAAAAGCCAGGGTGGTCTGTCCATCGACACGGGGGCAGTATTGCAGATTTACCTGATTATTGGTGAGATGTTCGGCAAGGATATCCCCGAATAAGTCCGTGGAGAGACGTGAAAAGAAGCCCACGGGCACCTGCATGCGTCCCAGGCCTACGGCGATGTTCAATATCGACCCGCCAGGGCAGGGGCGGTAGGCCGTGCCGGATTGGGTGGGGATGAAATCAATCAGGGCTTCACCACAGCAGATGATCATTGACCTAACTCCATTTTTTTGGTTACTTTGACATGCATATTGTAATTGACATGCACATTGTAAAGGATAAGAGGCTGCTATCAAAGCAGCCTCTTGTGATTTCTACAACTTACTTTCCCGCTTTGAGATTACTCATAAAGCAGGGCTTGAATCTGGGGATCGTCGATATTCTCGGCGTCATACCAGTGGAAGCCAGTATCGATGAATTCCGGCAGCTCTTCGCCGTTCATGGCTTTCACAGCGGCTTCAACGCATTTATACCCAATCCCGATCGGGTCCTGGGTGATCGCGCCCGCCTGCAAACCGGAGCGGATGGCTTCAATCTGCTGCTGGCCTGAGTCGTAGCCGATGATCACCAGGTCTTCGCGCCCCAGTTCCGTGGCGGCATTCAGGACGCCGATGATGGAACCCTCATTGGCGCCAAAAAAGCCTTTGAGGTCGGGGTTCGCCTGGATAATCGCCTTGGCCAGGTCAGTGGATTTCAGGTGGTCGCCGCCGCCGTATTGGGTATCCACAATCGTGATGTCGGGATACTCTGCTTCAATCTGGTCGGTGAAACCGGCCACGCGGTCGATGCCCGTGCGGCTGGTGTTGTCATGGGCGATGATGGCCACTTCACCTGAACCGCCGATCAGTTCTGCCATTTTATCGGCTGCCAGGGCTGCTGCGGCAACATTGTCGGTGGCAGCGGTGGAAAGTGGAATATCGCTGTCCACACCGGAGTCAAAGCCGATGACCGGAATGCCCTTTTCCTGGGCCTGCTCCAGCAGCGGGATGGCGGCTTTGGAGTCGACAGCCGCGAAGCAGATGGCTGCCGGGTTCTTGTCGATGGCTGCCTGGAGCATGTCCATTTGCTTATCGACCATTGCCTCAGTTTCAGGGCCTTCAAAGGTAATGCGGACATCATATTCTTCAGCTGCCTGTTCTGCACCATCTTCGACAGCGAGCCAGAACTGATGCTGGAATCCCTTTGAGATCACGGGCACATAGGGTTGGCCACCGGTGGCTCCCTCGTCGCCGGGTCCACACGCAGCCAGCAAGCCTGCGATGATCAACAAACTCATCAAAATTATTAGAATCTTTCGGGACTTCATTTTATTCTCCTTTATGTAGGGTGAACGATCCGATTGACAATCTGAACACAAGATCCTGTTTGAAAGTCGCCACCACCTCCTTTGCTAAAAAATTTTCACCAATAAGGTATTGAAAACGAAATGTCTAAAGAACCGATTATCGATTCTTGGCTTGTCTTCGGAGGATATCCAGGAAGACGGCCAGGATGATGATCAGACCAGTCACCACGATTTGCCATTCCTGGGGTACGGATAGGATTCGCAGGCCGTTCGTCAGGGTGCTGATGATGAAAGCCCCGATGATCGTGCCTAACATGGTGCCCTCGCCGCCGCTCAAGCTGACGCCGCCAATCACCGCCGCTGCGATGGCATCCAGTTCATACCCCAGGCCCAACGCAGGTTGGGCGGAGTTCAAACGGGCGGCAATCACCACGCCGCCCACGCCCACAAAAAATCCGCCCGTTGCGTAAATGATCGTTTTCCACAGGGAAACGTTTAGGCCTGAAAGGCGGGCAGCCTCTTCGTTACTGCCAATGGCAAAGGTATATCGGCCCAGGATGGTCTTTGACAAAATGAGCCCAGCCACCAATGCCGCGCCGAACATGATCAGGACCGCATTCGGGATTTCAAATCCTGGGATGATCTTCCCCAGGATAGAGCCCATGGCGATCTCATTCCATCCTGATTCGAGGGGGAAGTAGCTGGGGGAAAGGTCTGTAATGACCAGTGAGAGCCCCCTGGCGACATTAAGCATGCCCAGTGTGGCGATGAAGGGGGGCAGTTTTAACTTGGAGACCATCAGGCCGTTCAGGCTTCCGGCCAGTGTGCCGGTTAGGATGGCCGCAAGGGCGCCTAGCGGCACAAGCAGGTAAAAAGGAAGCGGAAGATCCAGCATATTGACCACAACAGCAGCCATCACCGACGAAAGGGTCATCACCGTGCCGACAGACAGGTCAATCCCGCCGCTGATGATGATAAATGTAACCCCAATTGCCAGCAGCCCGTTCACGGCGGTGGACACCAGGATGCCCACGATATTGCTGAAGGTGAAAAAGTACGGTGAAGCAAGCGAAAAGACCACAAACAGGATCACGAGTGCGCCAAAGGCAAGCAGCCGCTGAATGGTGTCTGCGCCGGTTTTCCTTTCTGGTGTCGTCGGTTGGGCTTCTTTTTGCATGGCTTTCCTCTTCTGATTAAGTGACGTCTCGGCGGTTGTTCCCGTTGCGCATGGTTGCCAGCTGCATGATGCTTTCCTGGGTGGCCTCCGTATGGTCCAATTCCCCGGTCACGCGTCCCTCACACATCACGACCACCCGATGGCTCATCCGCAGGATCTCGGGCAGTTCGGAGGAGATCATTATGATCGATTTGCCTTCGGAAGCCAGGTCATTCAATAATGAATAGATTTCCTGTTTAGCGCCGACGTCAATCCCGCGAGTCGGCTCATCAAAGATCAAAATGTCGGCATTCTTGGCGAGCCATTTCCCGATCACTAATTTCTGTTGGTTTCCACCAGAAAGATTTTTTGCTTTTTGTTCTAGGCTGGGCGTGCGAATGGAAAGCTGGTCGACAATCCGTGAAGAAATCGTGTCGACCTGCTTATGCTTAATCCAACCAAAGGCGGCGGATAATTTTTCGAGGATGGTCAGGACGATATTGGTCTTGACTTCCAATCCCAGGCACAGGCCGTAACGCTTGCGGTCTTCAGACAAATAAGCGATGCTGTGGGCCACCGCGTCGCTGGGTCGTTTGATTTTTATTTCCCGCCCTTTTACGTAAATCTCACCCGAATCAATTGGATCGGCGCCAAATATCGCTCGCGCGGTTTCTGTACGTCCGGCGCCAACCAGCCCAGCAAATCCAAGGATCTCGCCCCGCTTGAGATGGAAACTGACGTTCTTAAGCACCCGGTCTCGAGATAGGTTCCTGACTTCCAATACCACTTCTTCAGGCCGCTCAGCGGGAACTTCTGGTGAGGATTCGTAGATCACCCGGCCGACCATCATTTTGATGATCTGGTTGAGGTCGGCTTCTGGGGTGCTGACTGTGTCGACGTAATGTCCGTCCCGCAGGACAGTGATGCGGTCTGAGATCTGCTTAAGTTCTTCCAGGCGGTGGGTGATATAGATGATCCCAACTCCATTGGTTTTAAGCTGGCGAATGATCCGGAATAATTCTCTGATTTCAACATCTGTCAGGGCGGCAGAGGGTTCATCAAAGATCAAGACATCGGCATTAAACGACAGCGCCTTGGCGATCTCGACCATTTGTTGTTTGGCAACCGTCATGTCTGAAATTTTGGTCCAGGGAGTTAATTTAAGATGCATCAGCTCAAACAGCGCCTGGGCTTTTTGATTGAGTGTTTTTTCATCCAGCAAGAGGTTTTTCTGGGGTTCACGCCCGATGAAGATGTTTTGGGCGGCTGTCAAATGCGGCATCAGGTTCAGTTCCTGATGCACCATGCTGATACCCATTTGCTGGGCTGATTGTGGGTTGGGAATATCAACCGCTTCACCTTTGAAGGTGATCTCACCCTGATCCGTATTGTAGATCCCGGCTAAGATCTTCATCAAAGTTGATTTGCCAGCGCCATTTTCCCCCACCAAGGCGTGGACTTCGCCAGACTGCAGATCAAACCTGCAGTCCTTCAGCGCCTGGACGCCAGGGAATTTCTTATCGATACCCGCCATTTGCACAAGCACGTCGCTCATCCAAAATCCTTGATCATATTCAACTGGACGCTCATGATACGTATATTGATTATTTGGATATGTTATCGATACCATATTATCATAGACCTTTTATCTTGTCAATAATTTCCTCAAGACTCCGGTTTTGGTGCGGTTCGATTGTGGCAGGGCCCTTCATTCAATTAGATTCTATTGACAGGGCAATTGCAAAGTTAG
>CAZLEK010000019.1:0-18324 GCA_964558525.1 uncultured Candidatus Brevefilum sp. | reverse complement strand
TTTGCCGACGGGGACGTCAGCGCGAGCGGAAGGATGGGAAGAGATACCATCGATCCCCTTCGGATAAAAAGAATTTCAATCATAATTTTTCTTGGGGATCATGCGTTTGCCCAAATTCTATTGACATGGCAGTGGATTAATGATATTCTGGTAACGATACCATAATTCTTTATATTGGTGATGTTCACTATCATTTCTTTGCCCTATGGCCACAATCCATGATGTTGCAAAAAAAGCCGGCGTTGCTCCGATCACCGTTTCGAGGGTGATCAATAATTCTGGCTATGTCAGCGATGAACTGCGGAAGCGTGTTAACGAGGCCATCGAGGAGTTGGGCTATGTGCCCAATGTGCTGGCCCGAAGCTTGAAATCAAAGCGAACCAACACGATTGCCCTGGTCTTTACGGATATCACCAACCCGTTTTTCAACATCCTGGCCAGGGGTGTGGAGGATGCCGCCAGTGACCTGGGATACACTGTGATCATCTGCAATACCGACGAGTCTCAGGAGCAGGAAGATAAGTACATCCAATTGCTATTGCAAAAGCAGGTGGATGGGTTCCTGTTGGTTCCTGCGGATGTTGCTTCGAAATCGATTGAGCGGATCCGCCAACAAAATACTGCCGTGGTTGTGATCGATCGCCGGATTGATGATGCGCCCGCGGATATCGTCAGAGGGGATTCTGAAGGCGGCGCCTACCAGCTGACCAAATACTTGATCGATCTTGGCCACGAGCGGATTGCATTGTTGAGCGGTCCCCACAAGGTCTCCACATCAGTTGATCGGGTGAGAGGCTACCAGCGCGCCATGTTGGAGCATGGGCTTAAAGAGGCGGTCGATTTTCATTACGGCGGTTACACGCAAGACAGCGGACGATCCATCACAGAGAAGTTGTTCTCACAGGCAGCCCCGCCAACGGCGATTTTTGGCGGGAATAACCTGATCGCAATTGGCGCGTTGGCGGCGCTGCGCGAAATGCACATCCAGGTGCCCGAAGAGGTGGCTGTGGTCAGCTTTGATGATATTCCCGAGAGCCTTACCCCCAATCCATTTCTGACGGCTATTGCCCAGCCGCCCTACAGGATTGGGCAGGAGGCTACGAAAATCCTGGTTTCCAGAATCAAGAACGGTGCGGTTGACCCCAATGACTACCGCGAGGTGGTTTTTCCTGTGAAATTAATCGTCAGAGAGTCAAGCGGTGAGAGGTTGAACGAAAAATAAGGCTACAGTATCTCAGTTTTTGCTGTAAACTGTACACAATCAAAAATCATACGAGCCAAACAGAAACACAAGGGAGTGGAGCGATGTCAGAAAAAATTGGATTTGGTGATCGCTGGATCGGTGAGATGCCGAAGATCGGCATCCGCCCGACGATTGATGGGCGCGAACACGGCGTCCGTGAAAGCCTGGAAGATCAAACCATGGGGATGGCAAAGCGGGTGGCAAAATTATTGAGCGATCAACTGCGCTATCCGAATGGGGCCCCGGTGGAATGTGTGCTCGCAGATTCCACCATCGGCGGCGTGGCGGAATCAGCCAGATGCGCTGAGAAATTTGCCAGGGAGGGGGTGGGCGTTTCCATCACGGTTACACCCTGCTGGTGTTACGGGTCTGAAACGATGGATATGGACCCACTGACCCCCAAGGCGGTCTGGGGTTTCAACGGTACGGAACGCCCGGGGGCCGTTTACCTCGCCGCGGTCCTGGCCGCACACAGCCAGAAGGGGCTGCCGGCCTTCTCCATCTACGGCCATGATGTGCAGGATAACGACGATGAGACGATCCCCAAGGATGTAGAGGAAAAACTGCTGCGCTTTGCCCGCGCGGGGTTGGCCGTGGCCATGCTGCGCGGCAAATCCTACCTGTCCATTGGTGGGACGTCAATGGGCATCGGCGGCTCGATTGTCGACCAGCCTTTCTTTGAGTCTTACCTCGGAATGCGGGTGGAAGCCATTGATATGTGCGAGATCGACCGGCGCATCCGGGAGGGGATTTACGATCCCGAAGAGTATCAAATGGCCCTGGCGTGGACCAGGGATAATTGTACGGAAGGTAAAGAGTACAATCCCAAAGATAAACAGCGGGGTCGGGAGCAAAAGGACGAAGATTGGGAAACTGTGGTCAAGATGACGCTGATCGCCCGAGATCTGATGGTTGGCAATCCCCGATTGAAGGATCTGGGTTACGGCGAAGAAGCCATGGGTCATAATGCCATCGCGGCCGGCTTCCAGGGCCAGCGCCAGTGGACTGATTACCTGCCCAACGGTGATTTCATGGAAGCCATTCTGAATTCCTCCTTTGATTGGAACGGCCTCCGGGCGCCCTATATCATGGCCACTGAGAATGACTCGTTGAATGGGGCTGGGATGCTGTTTGGCTACCTGCTGACCAACACGGCTCAGATCTTTGCTGATGTCCGCACCTACTGGAGTCCTGCTGCCGTTAAGCGGGTGACCGGTTATGAGCTCCAGGGGCGGGCCGTCGATGGGATGATCCACCTGATCAACTCCGGGGCAGCCACCTTGGACGCCACTGGTGAACAAAAGCAGGACGGCGATCCGGCGATGAAGCCCTTTTGGGAGATCACGGAGGAAGAGGCCCAGGCCTGCCTGGACGCCACCACCTGGTATCCGGCCAACACCGGTTACTTCCGGGGCGGCGGTTACTCTTCGGGCTTCCTGACCAGGGGCGGCATGCCGATGACCATGTGCCGGCTGAATATCGTCAAAGGCCTGGGCCCGGTGCTGCAGATCGCAGAAGGCTGGACCGTGGACATCCCCGAGGATGTGCACGAGACCCTTAACGAACGGACCGACCCCACCTGGCCCACACATTGGTTTGTGCCCCGGCTGACAGACGATGATGCCTTCAAAGATGTCTACTCTGTGATGGCGAATTGGGGCGCCAACCACGGATCGATCAGCTTCGGGCATATCGGCGCAGAGCTGATCACCCTGGCATCCATGCTGCGCATTCCGGTGGACATGCACAATGTTCCCGAGCGGGATCTGTTTCGCCCGAGCACCTGGGCCAGGTTTGGTGTTCTGGACATGCAGGGTGCGGACTTCCGGGCCTGCGAAAATTTCGGACCCTTGTATGGAACCTATTAAATTATCAATAATAGAGTAGGACAACTAAAAAATTGAACCTGATCGAAGACCTATCGTAGGGACGTTGCACGCAGCATCGCGACGGGAATCTCCTAAGAGATTTTCGAGATAAGAGGAGGTGTCTTGAAGACATCTTCTCTTGTTTAATTTAATATCTGGCTTCAGAATGGCGATTTGATTGGGCGCTTGTCCTTTTCAATTTATCATAAATTGACATTTTATCGGGATAACACCCAGGTTTACGCAACTAATTTGGTCATCAGGACCCTTTAATGGGCTGTTCTCCCAGTGTTCGACAGCTTGGGTGACTGCATAAGGATCTTGGCCTAATTGTCCATGAGGTCCTGTTCCTACAAGTATTTTTCCATGAAGGTAATGAAATTCTGGATATCTTTCCTGGCTTCAGGGAGAAATTTGCCTAAGATCTGGAATGCATGAAAGGCATGTTGATATTCCTTTTGCTCCACGATCACACCGGCCTGCTGTGCTTTTTCTGCGAGGATCCGGCAGTCAAATGCAAGGTGTTCGCCAGCGTCCCAAACGATCCGCAGAGGCGGAAAGCCATGGTAATCTGCAAAGCGAGGTGAGGCGAGAGGGTTCTTGGCGTCTTCCGGGCAGTACAGTTCGCCGACCTTTTTGATGGCCTGGTGGCTCAACACAAGATCCGTCGAGTTCATTTTGGGCCTGACGAACTCCCGTGTCAGGTCCGCGCCTGGTGCATTGGCGCCCACACAGGCTGGGGGTTTAATGCCGGCATCGCGCGCCATGAGTGCAATCGCAATCACCAGCATAGCGCCGGCGCTCTCCCCAATCAGGGCGATCTGCCTATGAGGGTATTTCCTGGTCAGCGCCTGATATTGTTCATAACAGTCCTTCAAGGCGGCCGGAAAGGTATGTTCTGGCGCCAGGCGGTAATTGAGGCTGTAAACCTGCCTGTTTGCCTGGCGCGCAAGAAGTGAGGTCAACGGCCGTGAGGCGTTTGCACTGCCGCTTACAAAACCCCCACCGTGAATGTGGACGATAACCGCATCCTCCAGCGGGTTCTCGGGAGCGGCATGCTCGGCCGTATGGCCGGCAAGCTCCTTTGTTGTGAACCGGATGTGCTTTTCTACCGGGATCCAACCAGATAGGTTCTGTGTACTTTCCCTCAGCGTCTTCACATCGAAGTCGGGGCCCATCATCTGTCCGCGTGCTTTGAGCATCCATTTAACCACTATCATTTGTAAGCTCAGGGTGACCTCCTTTTATAAACGGGATAAGCTGATGTTCTGGCCGTAATCTGGTGTTCACATTGCACGTGGGGATTTATGCTCTTTCCAAACCCTGGTTGGACAGGATCTCATCCACTGCCCTCAGCATCTCCTCGCCGCTTGGCAGCAGGAAGGAGATCTGTTTGAGGCTCAAGTTGCTGTAATCATGAATGGAACCGATCCGGTTCTCCAGGTCGGGGATATGCCCGGCCAGCACTTCCAGGATGGGTTCCCGTAGTTTGGGGTGGGTCATAAACGCCCCAATGGTGCTGTCCAACGACATACTTTGGTGGGGCTGTGACCCAGTCAATGAGAAATTCCAATGGTGTTCCCCGGATCCAACGGTGATCCTCTCACCCTTCATCTCACGCAGTACCACCTGTGCGCTGGTGTTGGGCGGCAGGCGCAGTTCGTAATGGATCTCACCGCCGGTGATCCTCCAGCCGCCTGAGGCCAGGCCGTAGGGCGTGCGGTGAGAGGCTTTCGCATAGGTGAGACCACCCCCAGGGATAGGGAAGAATGCGATCTCCCGGTACCCTGGTTCAAGCGGCGCCAGCCCGGCCAGAGTGCGGTGCATCCAGTCCGCCACCGCACCAAAGGCATAATGGTTGAAAGAGAGCATGCTGGTTTTAAGGATGCTTCCATCTGGAAGGATCGCATCCCAGCGTTCCCAAATCGTGGTGGCATCCTGGGTGACAGGGTACAGCCAGGAAGGGCAGTTGGTTTGCAATAACAGCTGATAGGCGTCTTCAGGAGTTCCGCTGGCGCACAGCGCGTCACAGATCAACGGCGTGCCCACAAATCCGGTGGGGATCTGATGGCCATTGTTCCGGACAATTTGTGTCAATCGCTCCCCGGCATGGGCACGCTGGTTTTCTGTTGGCAGCAGGTCAAAACAGATCGCCAGGCTGTTCGCTGTTGCGGTATCACTCATCAGCCGGCCCTTTGGTGTGATGTATTCTGCGGCGAAAGCTTCCCGGACCTTCTTTGCCAGGTCATCATATTGGCGCGCATCCTCAAACTGCCCCAAAGTCTCCGCCGTTCTCGCCAGCAAATCCGTGGAATGCGCAAAATAGGCGGACGCCACCAGGTATTTATCCGTCCGGCCCTCGGAGGCGTTTTCCGTTGGGGCGCTGGGTTCCAGCCAATCCCCGAATTGGAAGCCTCCATCCCAGAGGTGATTTTGGCCGGCGACAGCTGAGATCAGGTCCACCCAGGCCCGCATGCTCGTAAACTGGTCTTCCAGAATTTTCCGGTCGCCGAAACGCTGGTACAGCACCCAGGGGACCACCGTGGCGGCGTCGCCCCAGGCCGCAGCGGGCGTGGCATAGGGCAGGTTGTTGGGGATGATGAAGGGCACAATGCCCCCATGTTCCTTTTGGTCCCAGGCCAGGTCCTTCAGCCAGGAGGACAAAAACCCCGAAACGTCGTACAGAAAGCTGGCGGTCGGGGAGAAAACCTGCAGGTCGCCGGTCCAGCCAAGGCGTTCATCCCGCTGGGGGCAGTCCGTGGGGATTGAAAGGAAGTTGCCCCGCATGCTCCAGACCACATTTTCGTGGAATTGGTTGAGCAGTTCATCTGAGCATTCAAACCAACCGGTACGTTCCAGGTCGTTATGCGCCACGACGGCCTGGATATCTTCTGGCCTGAGTTCCCCCGGCCAGCCGGAGACTTCCGCATAGCGGAAGCCGTGAAAGGTGAAGCGCGGCTCCCAGGTTTCTTCTTCAGCGCCCTTGAGGATGTAGCGGTCCGTTGCTTTCGCTCCCCGCAGCGGCCACAGGCAGAGCTCGCCGTCTTGCAGAACTTCAGCGTGTTTGAGGATGATCTCCGATCCTGCCGGTCCCTTAACCCGGATGCGGAGCCATCCAACCAGGTTCTGACCGAAATCGAGAATATATCTTCCAGGCCCAGTTTCCCGGGTTTCAATGGGAGCCAGGGTTTGGGTCCGGCGGACAGGAGGCCCTTCCGGGGCGAACAGGATCGAAAGGTCCTTCTCCAATAAACGGACACCTGACCAGTTCGAGTCATCCAATTCTGGTTCAGACCAGCCGGATTGCTCCAACCGGGCGTCGTAACTTTCGCCGTCGTACAGGCTGGCTGAGAGGATTGGCCCCGGGCTCGCCCGCCAACGCCGATCGGTGGCGATGATTTCTTTGGATCCGTCAATATAGACGAGTTCCAGTTGGGCCAGGAGTCCCAGGTCATCCCCCCAGATGGCCTCCTCCCCGCCGCTGAAACCGATCCGCCCCCGGTACCAGCCGTCACCCAAGAATACCCCGATCGCGTTATTGCCTTCCTTGAGGTCGCCGGTGATATCGTGGGTTTGATAGCGCAGGCGGTGGGCGTAGCTGGTCCAACCTGGGGCGAGGACTTCATCGCCCACGACGGCGCCGTTGATTTGGGCTTCATAAACACCCAGGGCGGTGATGTACAGCCGAGCGTGCTTCAGGCCGGGTTTCACCTGGAAAGCATGCCGAAGTATCGGAAGGGGCGGTGCTTTTTCTTCCTGTTCTTCCAGAGCCGGTGTGATGAAACGGGCCTGCCAGTCCGCAGGCATGAGCAGGCCGGCCTCCAGCCAGGCCGGTTCGCTCCACTCGGAGGCGGCGTCCGCCTGGTCCCAGACCCTGACCTGCACCGCGCAGCGTTCCCGCGATTTGAGCGGTTCGAAAGGCCAGGCTTGCAAAACAGAACGCTCTGACTGCAGCTTTTCCGTATTACCCAAAATTTCACCTTCGGGAGATAATTTCCTGAACTGGCAGGCGGATTGGCGCCAGTTTTCCTTTTGGGTCTGCACACACCAGGAAATGCGCGGTGCGGAGGCGCCGATCCCAAGGGGCGTTCGGCGGTGTTCAAAACGGAGTTCAGCGATAGATGTTTCGGCAGCGGATTTATGGTCTTTTTGAGGGCTTGCTGGTGAGGTCTGAGCGGACATGGACTTCCTTTCCTGATTTACATTCATTCTTGTCTTTCTCAATCATAATGTGGATTATGATTTTTGGAAATGTATTTTGGCAAAATCTGTCCTGTCATCAGCCAAAACCAACAAAAAACGAGAATAATTTGACAAAATTCGACAAAAGTTTATAATGGAATTTGATGATAATTGTTGTTTATGGAATTGGAAGCTGATTTGACAACATACGAAAGACGTCAATCGATATTAGATCTGCTGCGAAGACAGCCTGGAATACGGGTGGCGGTGTTGGCTGAAACTTTTGATGTCTCGGAGGGGACGATCCGCAATGACCTGGATGCCCTGGAAGAAGAAGGCCGACTCGAGCGTGTTCATGGAGGGGCGGTGTTGAAAGAAGCCCGTAATCTCGCCAACACCAGTTTTACTGACAGGCATAAAGAAAATGTTGAACAAAAGGCAATGATCGGTGTTTGTGCTGCGAGTTCAATTGATGATGGCGATTCGATCCTGCTGGATGCCTCCAGCACGGCTTATTATCTTGGGTTGGCGTTAGAAAATAAATCACGCTTGCGGGTGGTGACCAATGGGCTGGATGTGGCGCGGCTCATGGCGAAGAACCCCACCAATACCGTGATTTTGATCGGGGGGACTTTGAATGCAGACGGCTCATCAGTGACCGGTTTGTTCAGCGAGATGTTGATTGAAGAACTGCGCATTCAGAAAGCCTTTGTCTCTGCCAGCGGGTTCAGCCTGGCGCGGGGGCTGACGGAAGTTCACTTGCAGGAAGCCTTGCTTAAACGCAAGGTGATTCAAGCTTCCGGTGAGGTGATCGCTTTGCTGGATGCAAGTAAATTTGGCAAGGAAGACCTGACGCCCTTTGCCAGTATCGATCAGATTTGCTGTCTGTATACCGACGAAGGCATCTCTGAAGAATGGAAACAAATGCTCTTGCACAGACAACTAGATCTCCGGATTTGCCAAGCTGAATGATCCCGGAATTTCTTTGGATTGAGGAAGATCGGTATGGAAAAATCAGAAGCAGCCCATCAAAAAAGGTATCACCTGGCTAAAGAACACTATGCTGAATTGGGCGTTGATACTGAAAAAGCTTTGACTGCTTTAGAAAAAATCAGCATTAGCTTGCACTGCTGGCAGGGCGATGATGTGGCTGGCTTTGCTGACCCGGATGCCGAACTCTCCGGCGGGTTGGCAGCTACGGGTAACTACCCCGGCAAGGCTCGCAACGCCGATGAGCTGCGCAAGGACCTGGACCTGGCTTACAGCCTGATCCCAGGGTCGCACCGCCTCAACCTGCATGCGATTTACCTGGAAGCCGATCAGCATGTGGACCGGGATCAAATCCAGCCTGAACATTATTCCGCATGGTTGGATTGGGCCAAGCAGAAGGGGCATGGTCTGGATTTTAATCCGACCTGTTTTTCGCACCCCCTGGCAGACTCGGGCTTCACACTTTCCCACCAGGATCCAGCGATCCGCCAGTTTTGGATCGACCACTGTGTTGCCAGCCGGAAGGTCGGGGAAACCTTCGGCCGGGCACTGGGTTCGCCAGCGGTGACCAACATCTGGATCCCGGACGGCTATAAGGACACCCCTTTTGACCGGCGAGCGCCGCGTGAACGGCTGCTAGATTCGCTCGATAAAATTTTTAAAGAGGAAATCGACCCAAAATACAACCTGGATGCGGTGGAGCCCAAACTGTTTGGCATCGGATCAGAGAGTTATGTCACTGGGTCGATGGAATTCTATTTGGGGTATGCCGTCACCCGTGAGATCCTGCTGACCCTCGACAGCGGGCACTTTCATCCTACCGAAACCATTTCCGACAAGCTCTCGTCCGTGCTGCTGTACCTGGACCAGCTTTTGCTGCATGTCAGCCGCGGCGTGCGCTGGGACAGCGACCATGTGGTGACCTTCACGGACGACCTGCAGAGGATCGCCCAGGAGGTGGTACGCAATGACGCCTTGGACCGGGTGCATATCGGGCTGGATTATTTTGACGCCAGCATCAACCGGATCGCCGCCTGGGTCATTGGGACGCGCAACACCCAGAAAGCATTTTTACAGGCCCTGCTGGAACCGGTAGACGCCTTAAGGGGGGCGGAGAATTCGGGTGATTTTACCCAGCGCCTGGCCCTGATGGAATCGCTGAAATCAATGCCCTTTGGCGCAGTTTGGGACATGTTTTGCCTCAGATGGGATGCGCCGGTTGGTGTGGATTTCATGTCAGTCATCCGGGCCTATGAAGAACGTGAACTAAGCCGCCGAAGTTAATGGATCGACGCAGTGAAAAGCAAGGGATAAACATGCCAAACGTGAATTTTTTACGACAGTTGATTGACCTGGCGAGGGGCCTGGGCAGCCCGGATGAGGACTATGCGATTTTAGGAGAGGGGAATCTGTCTGGAAAAGAGGACAGCGAATCCTTCTGGGTGAAAGCCAGCGGGACTTCACTGGAGAACCTGACTGAAAGTGACCTCGTACAGGTTTATTTTGAACCTATCTGGGACTTGTTGGCCAAGGACCAGTTAAGCGATGCTGCGATCCAAAACGGATTACAGGCTGCAAAAGTTGATCCTGATGTGAACGCGATGCCTTCGGTCGAGACCTTTTTGCATGCCATCCTCCTTCAGCTCAGGGGGATAAACTTTATCGGGCACACCCATCCCACCCCTATCAACAGCATCCTGTGTTCTGTGAATGCCGAAGAGGCATTTTCAGGAGCTTTATTTCCAGATCAAATTGTATACTGCGGACCGATGCCTGTATTTATTCCTTACACCGACCCAGGTCTGCCGCTCGCGCAGAAAATTCACGCGCAGGTCCATGCCTATCACTCCGAATGGGGGCTGCCTCCAAAAGTGATCCTCATGCAAAACCACGGCCTGATTGCCCTGGGCAAGACTGCAGCGGAGGTGGCGCAGATCACAAAAATGAGCGTCAAAGCTGCAAGAGTGATCCTGGGGGCCTATGCGATGGGGGGGCCGCATTTTCTTAGCAAAGAAAATGTCGACCGCATTTACAGCCGGCCGGATGAGAAGTACCGGAAGGAGATATGGGAATCAAAATGAGAGAAACACATCCAATTGAGCAGCTGGAAGCACAGCTTAACAGTTTTTCAGTAGAGGAACGACGGTCTGCCTTATCCGAACTTCAAGAACGATGGGCAGCAGGGTTGATTCCAAAATCCCCGGAAACTGAAGCGCTGAACGTCCATGCCCATTCTTTTTTTTCCTACAATGCTTATGGATTATCGCCATCCGCTTTGGCCTGGCTGGCGAAAAAACACGGTTTCAGCTTGATGGGCATCGTCGATTTTGATACCCTGGATGGGGTCGATGCATTCCTGGACGCCTGTGAGGGATTGGGCGTGCGCGGCATCGCCGGGATGGAAACCCGTGTGTTTATCCCTGAATTCAGTGACAAGGAAATCAACTCCCCAGGTGAACCCGGGGTGGCCTATCATATGGGCGCCGGCTTTGTCTCTGCTGATGTGCCGGATTCTACCAAACCTGGTTTGGACGAAATCCGCCATCGGGCAGAAGCGCGCAACCGGATGATCCTGGAAAAGGTCAATCAATTTTTATCACCGCTCACGATGGATTATGATCAGGATATTCTTCCGCTGACACCTGCTGGTTATGCCACCGAGCGGCACATGGTCCAAAAAATTGCTGAGAAATCAGCGCAATCATTTGAGGATCCAGCCCAGTTTTGGGCCGAAAAACTGGGCCGCTCTCGAGATTCACTGGAAACGATCCTGAAAAATCCGGTTGGCTTTCAAAATCACCTGCGCAAAACATTGATGAAGCGCGGGGGTGTGGCCTATGTCCAGCCCGATGCCGGAACTTTTCCTTCGGTGGACGCCTTCCATGCCATCGTTAAAGCTGCCGAAGCGCTGCCCTGTTCCGCCTGGCTGGATGGAACCTCCCCAGGTGAGCAGGACATTGAACACCTGTTGGATATGTTGATTGCAAAGGGCGTCTCTGCTTTGAATATCGTACCCGACCGGAATTGGAACATCTCGGATCCGGAAGAAAAAACCCGCAAGCTTACCGAGCTTTACCGAATTGTTGATCTTGCTGAAGCGCTGGATCTGCCAATTTTAGTCGGCACTGAGATGAACAGCCCGGGGCAGAAGCTGGTCGACGATTTTGATGCCCCCGAACTTGCCCCGGTTAAAGAAATTTTCATGAAAGGCGCCTTCACGGTTTACGGGCATACCCGTATGCAGCGCCTGTGGGGCCTGGGCGCACGCAGCGCCTGGGGGATACAAACCTTCAAAGACCGGCAGGCGAGCAATGCTTTCTATGCCCGGGTGGGGCGGCTCATCCCGGCTGGATGGAAGGTTGATCGAGTTGGGAGCTGGCTGCATACAGGTATGCGTGCAGAACAGGTCCTGGAAAAAATTTATCAAGAACTGAGAGATGAAAAATGAACCAGACAGATGAAAAATATCGTCAGGGGAAGCTGCTAGAAACGGGGTCCTATTGCTTATGGCCGCTTTATGGGGCGGGCCTGGAAAACATGGGCAAAGATGGCCAGCCGATTGAAGTTCCTCTTCCGGAGGTTGGGCCGCAAGAGCTGTTGGTCCGGCATGATGCCTGCGGACTGTGCTTCTCGGATATCAAGGTCATCCGACTGGGTGAGGATCACCCCCGCATCTACAGGGATATGCAAACGGATCCGGTGGTGCTCGGTCATGAGGTGGCGATGACGGTGGTCGATGTTGGCGAGAATTTGAGAGACCAATATCAACCCGGGGACCGTTTCATCATCCAGGCGGATATCTTTGTAGATGGCGTTGGCTACGCCTACGGGTATGAGATCCAGGGCGGCCTGTCCCAATACAATATCATTGACCAGCGGGTGCTTAATGGGGATGATGGCAATTACCTGATCCCCATCCGCCCGGAAACCGGTTATGCCGAATCAGCACTGGTTGAACCCTGGGCCTGTGTGATCGCGGCCTATTACCTGACCTACCGCCAGTCTCTCAAAGACGGCGGCACGGCCTGGTTCATTGGGCCGGAGGAGGGGACCTTCACGCTGAGTGAGGGTTTCGATGAAGGCTCACATCCAACCAGGATCAAACTGACGGCGATGGACGGGCCCTTTGGTGATTGGCTGCGAGAAAGGTCTGCAGAACTGGGGGTAGAAGTTGAAGAGGTCACCAACCTGCCATCACTGGAGGCAGCGATTGAGCCAGGGGATCAGGTGGATGATATCCTCCTGCTCTCACCAACTCCGGATTTGGTTGAACAAATCAGCCCCTATCTTGCTTATCACGGGTTGCTGGTCTTCTCAACGAATACATCCTTTGAGCGCAAAGTCAACATGGATGTGGGGCGTGTGCATTACAATCGCTGGCTGTTTCTTGGCGGGACGGAGAAAGACCTTGCCAGGATCTATCAAAAAGCGCCGGCGCGCTCTGATCTCAAGCCTGGGGGACGGGCCATGTTTGTGGGCGCCGGCGGCCCGATGGGCCGCATGCACGTTCAGCATGCCATTGAATCAAAAGACCCACCTTCGGTGATCGTTTGTACGGATGTCAGCCAGGACCGGCTGCGTGATGTTGACGAAACCTTTGGCGATGAAGCGCGGGCCAAGGGGATCGAATGGCATTGTGCTAACCCCATCCAGGCGGCAGAATTCGAACAAAAGATGACGAATTTCAGAACAAGCGGCTTTGATGACATCCTTCTGCTGGTGCCCAGCGCTAAAGTCATTGCTGATTCCGTGCAGTGGCTGGCTGAAGGCGGGGTGATGAACATCTTCGCCGGTGTGGCCCGAGGCGTCACAGCAGAGATTGATCTGAATGATTTGGTTCAAAAGGATCTACGCCTGATCGGACATTCGGCCTCAACGATCGAGGACATGCTCACGATGCTCCAGAAGGTGGAATCAGGCGCTCTCAACACCAACCGCTCGGTGGCGGCGGTAGGGTCCCTTTCAGCGGCAAAGGACGGCCTGCAAGCCTTGATTGATGCAGCCTATCCTGGCAAGGTGGTGATCTTTCCAAACATCCGGGAACTGCCGCTGACGCCGGTTTCTGAGTTGGGCAAGCTCCTGCCGGAGGTTGCTGAAAAGTTGGCGGATGGGCGCACCTGGACGAAGGAAGCTGAACAGGCATTTTTGGCACAAATGGCGGAGGAGTGAACAGAAGATGGATCGAGAGACATTAGCGGGAAAAACAGCCATTGTGACCGGCGGGGGGCAAGGGTTGGGTGAGGCGATCTGCCTGTGCCTGGCGCGGGAAGGCTGCCATGTGGTTGTTGCCGATATCAACCTGGATGGGATTAATGAAACCCAAAATCGCCTCCGGGCGGTCACGGAGCGGGAGAGCCTTGGCATTCTGACAGATGTCACCCAGGAAAGCGATGTGGAGCGATTGGTGGATCAGACAGTTAAGAAATTCGGTCAGCTGGACATCCTGGTCAGCAATGCGGGAATCCTGATCGCCCAACCGGTGGAAGAATTTCCATCTGAAAAATGGATGCAGGTGCTGGAAGTTAACTTGTTTGGCTACTTCCTATGCGCCAAGCATGCCGCCCGGGTGATGAAGCAGCAGCGTTCCGGTGTGATCATCCAGATCAATTCTAAGTCTGGGAAGAAGGGCAGCTATAAGAACTCGGCTTACGCTGCTTCAAAATTTGGGGGAATCGGATTGACCCAATCGGTTGCCCTGGAACTGGCAGAATATGGCGTGCGGGTCAATGCCATCTGCCCCGGTAATCTACTGGATTCACCCTTGTGGGTTGATTCCTTGTTCAAACAATACGCCCGGACGCGCGGGATGACCGAAGAAGAAGTGCGCCAGTATTATATGGACCAGGTGCCCTTGGGTCGGGGCTGCACCTATCAGGATGTATGCAACGTGTTGGTTTTTTTGGCATCTGACCAATCCAGTTATATGACCGGCCAGGCGGTCAACGTGACCGGCGGCCAGGAAATGCATTAAGAACACAATTTGGAGAATAAAAAATGACAGAAGAAAATGTACGCACCTTGGAAGAAGTGACGGCCCTGATTGAAGAGCAGTCCTTGACCAAAGAACAACTGCTGACCTACCTGCGCCAGATGATGGAAATCAGGGCGCTTGAAAACAACATTGCCAATTTATTGAGCAAAGCGGTTTTGAAAGGCGCTTCCCACCTGTACGCCGGGCAGGAAGCAGTCGCTGTGGGGGCGGTCGGCGCCCTGCGGGATACAGACTTGATCACCAGCACCCACCGGGGGCACGGCCATGCCCATGCCCATGGGGATTCAGCTGCTGAGGATCCGGAGTCCAAACAGGAGCATTACACCAAGATGATGGCGGAAGTGCTGGGCAAGTCCTGCGGTTATTGCAAGGGCAAGGGCGGCTCCATGCACATCGCCGATGTGGACCATGGCAACCTGGGCGCCACTGGCATCGTGGGCGGCAACATCCCCGTGGCGGTGGGTGCTGCTTTGGCTCAAAAGCTCCAGGGTACCGATTCGGTGGTGGCCTGCTTCTTTGGAGATGGCGCCTGTAATACCGGTAATTTTCATGAATCGCTGAATCTCGCTTCGATCTGGGATCTGCCGGTGGTTTTTGTGGTGGAGAACAACCTGTACGCCATGTCAGTTCCCTGGGATTATGCCAGCAAGCGGTCCAAGGCAGCAGACCGGGCTTGCGCCTACGGCATCCCGGGCGAGACCGTGGATGGGATGGACGTCCTGCAGGTGCGCGGGGCAGTTGTCAGGGCAGTTGAGCGGGCCCGTTCGGGAGAAGGTCCAACCTTGATCGAGTGCCAGACCTATCGTTATTACGGCCATTCTCACTCAGACCCGCGTGCTTACCGGACCCGTGAGGAAGAGAAAGCATACCGTGATCGGGACCCGATCGAGCGACTGCATACTGATCTGGACCTCTTGAAATGGTTGGAGGATCAGGAATTTGATCAATTGGATGAGACTGTGCAGAAGAAACTGGACCAGGCCATGTCTGCCAGTGAACATTGCCCAGAGCCTGATCCGGCGGAGCTCGAAACGGATGTTTTTGCGCCTTCCAAAACCACCCAGGCTGATGTTGACGCTGAAAAAGCTTTGCGAGATAAAGTGCGCGCTTCCAGCGATATGCGCGAGCTCAGTTATGCTCAAGCGCTGGCGGAGGCAATGCGCGAAGAGATGCTCAGGGATGAGAGTGTGTTCTTGATGGGTGAGGATATTGGGTTGTATGGTGGGGCTTACGGCGCAACCCGAGGCTTATTTGAGGAGTTCGGAGAAAGCCGGGTGATTGATACCCCGATCTCTGAAGCGACGATTGGCGGGGCTGCCGTAGGCGCCGCTATGGCTGGTATGCGGCCGGTTTCGGAGATCATGTATGTTGATTTCACCCCCCTGGCCATGGACCAGATCGCCAACCAGGGCGCAAAAAACCGATATATGTTCGGCGGCAAGACCTCCGTTCCCATGGTGGTTCGCACCGAAGGCGGCGCCGGGCGGGCCATTGCAGCCCATCACTCGCAGAGTCTGGAGAGTCTGTGGACCCATTTTCCCGGAATCTACGTGGTGATGCCCTCCACGCCCTATGACGCCAAGGGTTTATTAAAGACCGCCATCCGGGATGACAACCCGGTGATGTTCATCGAGCACAAGATGCTCTATAAAGAAAAAGGCCCCGTACCGGAAGAGGATTACCTGATCCCCTTTGGGGTCGCGGATGTTAAACGCGAAGGGCGAGACCTGACGATTGTGACCTATTCCCGGATGGTGCACCGCTCACTGGAAGCTGCTGAGATCCTGGCTGGTGAGGGGATGGATGTTGAAGTGATTGACCTGCGCACACTGAAACCGCTGGATATGGATACGATTGTCCAGTCGATCATAAAAACCGGACGCTTTGTGGGCGTGACGGAATCATATGAAAACACGAGCTTTATTAACGAGGTCATGGCCCGCGTGAACGAAGAGGCCTTTGATTGGCTGGATGCGCCGATGGTGCGCGTGGCTGCGGCCAACGTCCCGGTGCCGCGGGCTGAGGTCTTGGAGGATCTGGCGATCCCCAATGTTCAGCGGATCGTTGCGGCCTGTCGAAAGGTGATGAGCTGATGAGCGAAGATTTGTTTATCCCCAAATTGGGGCAGACAGTGGATCAGGTCGTTTTGATCAGCTGGCTGGTGGAAGATGGGGCCAGGGTTAATTTTGGCGACCCGGTTTTGGAAGTTGAGACCGATAAAGCTGTCTTCAATGTGGAGGCCAACGCAAAGGGCCATATCCATTTTGGTCCGTATGAGATTGGCGAAACGCTGCCGGTGCTCACTGTGGTGGCGACGATTGGCAAGGCGGATGAGGGCTTCTCTCCCAGCGCGACTCGGGTGGGGTCCGAAGAACCCGAAGTACCCGAAGAACTCGCAGGAGCGAAACCGCAGGGGGGTGGGGCCCCTTCAGTTATGGCCGAATCTGCGGCTGAGACACAAAGTATAGCCCAGCGGAAGGTGTTTGCCTCACCTCGTGCCCGCAAGCTGGCAGAATCGAAGGGCGTTGATCTTTCACTGCTCACCCCGAGCGGAGGTGCGGGCGTGCGTGTGGTTGAGCAGGATGTTGCCGATTATTTGCAGGCGGCGCCGAAAGCTTCGCCCATTGCGGCCCGCCTGGCTCAAAACGTAGGCCTCTCGCTAACGGAGGTGCACGGCAGCGGACCGCGCGGAGGGATCACCCGCCGGGATGTGGAAGCAGCCATCCGGGAACGTTTGGCATCCTCAAGCGATGTCGATCGAGCGCAGATGCCTTTAGCGCCGTATACGGACGCGCCGGTGATTGAGCGGCAGCCTTTGCGGGGTGTCCGGCGGCTGATTTTTAACCGGATGGGCGCCAGCGTGCATGAGACCGCCCGGGTGACACTGGTGACCGAAGCGGACGCTAACAATCTGGTTAGGGTCCGGGAACAATTCAAGATAGAGACCTCTGGCCTTTGGGGATTCACCCCAGGTTACAACGACATGATCGGTTTATTGCTGGCGCGCGCCTTGGTAGATTTTCCTTACATGAACGCCCGCTTGAGTGAGGACGGGCAGGCCATCGAGATCTTAAAGGATGTGAATCTTGGTGTGGCGGTTGACACGGACCGTGGCCTGGTGGTGCCGGTGATCAAACAGGCCGATCAAATGAATTTGAAATCCTTCGGTGAAAAATTCCGAGAGCTGGTCGAACGGGCGGTTTCTGGCCGGCCCCAGCCGGAAGACCTCCAGGGTGGCAGCTTTACGATGACGAATTTAGGCGGCTTTGAGGTGGATGCTTTCACACCGGTGATCAACCTGCCAGAAGCAGCCATCCTTGGTCTTGGCCGCATTTATGATAAGGTTGTGCCCTTCGCAGGCGATATCCAGATCCGGAAGCGGGTCACCCTCAGCCTGGTATTTGATCACCGCCTGGTGGACGGCGCGCCAGCGGCCCGGTTTCTACAGGCGATCAAGCATGCAATTGAAAGTGCAGGGCCAACATCTTGGCAGATAGGATGAACGAAGAAGCAGTCCGGTTTCAGAAAACCAAACGCCAGGTAGATGTGATTTGATCAAAAATTGCCTAACACTTAATCATGGATTGATTTAGAAACCTGCTTGAATCACCTGGGTAAATTTCTATCCAAAACAAATTCGAGCGCCGCAGGCTCCTCTTGGCACAGGACATTGAGATCCGACCACGACTTTGGCTCGAGGGAAACGATACATCGAAAAAACCGCCTGGGGGTGGCGGTTTTTTCATTGAGGGAGAGAAATATTGGAGATTGTAAGATATTGTTTTTGTTCTTCGTCGATTCTTCTGGAGGAAGAAACACGACAATTAGTATCTAAATAATACAATATTACCGCGCCCTTGTCAAGGGTCTTTACCAGGCAGGGCGATCGCAAAGTAAGAGGTTTTGAAACAAATTGGCTCCCCGCAACGTCCTCGTTGGGGGGAAATGAGCAAGGAAGGCGTAAATGTTGATTCAATAGAGCCTGAGTTTCTCACTTTCTCAAATTTTTAGCAATTTTTCGAAAAAAAGCCGACTTTAAGGACACTAAA
>CAZLEK010000018.1:19520-35456 GCA_964558525.1 uncultured Candidatus Brevefilum sp. | reverse complement strand
TGGTTTTGGATTTTGGTTTGCCTGATAACCAGCGCAATATTTTGATGCCTATGGGATGCCTGAAGTTGGAAACTGGGTATACTCATAGCAAACATGCTTAAAAAACCCTCGCGTAGATTTCTCACCCTTTTCATTCTAATGATGACTGCCTTCATTCCTGGTGGCTGCAGCCAGCAGGCAGCTGCGCCAACGTTGGTATCAAACTCGTTCACCACCAAAGAACCAACCCTGGCGGTATCGATCACGCCGACCCCCGACCTCTCCCTGGACCCGGCCACAGAGCAAGCCCTGCGGCTGTATCCTCTCTTGGACGGCAGCACCTGGATCTACGATTACCTGGGATACGACCAGAATCAGGAAGTGGTCTGGCGGGTGGTGGAAACGGTGGTTGAGACTCGTAGGGAGGATGGCTATTACATTGCTGAACTGGAGCGAAGCACAGAACTGCTGGAGGGTAAACCCCCGCCAGGGTTCTTAACCGCGCCGGAGGCGGGAAAATTTTGGTTCCTGGTGGACGGCCATAACCTGTACCGCTTTGAAGACCAGTTGTTCACCCAGGTGGCGGGCGCCTGGCTTGATTTGGTGCTGCCCTTCCCGGAAAACAGCCAGGCCTGGTATCCGAACCCAGACCAGCGATCCCATCTCGCCATGCGGACGGTGGGATATCGCTATGCTTCAGCGCCCTTTCAGCGGGTTTTGCCCACAGGCGGGACGCATACCTGCTATAATGTTGCCACACGCTATCAGGATGCAACGATTGAGGGCACCTTTTGTGATTCGATTGGGTTTGTTTACCAGGAGTTTAATTACTACAACCGCATATTCGGCTACCGTTTCGAACTGCGAGGGTTCACGATCCAATGACAGGGTTTTGGTCGAAATTTCGCCGTTGGCTGCGATTTAATTTGTTTTATTTAGGGCGTCCTCCCTGGGATACCGGTGTTTCACCGCCGGAATTGAAGCAATTTTTAGAGCGGACGCCCCCGGGCCGCGCCCTGGACGTGGGCTGCGGGACAGGCACCAACCTGGTAACGATGGCGGAAGCGGGTTGGCAGGTGGTGGGAATGGATATCGCCTGGTTGTCAGTCATCCGAGCCCGGATGAAACTGCGCCGAAATGAGCTGGAAGGACGGGTGATTTTCGGCGATGTGACCGGCCAGCCGGATGTTCACCCACCCTTTGACCTGATCCTGGATATTGGCTGCTACCACAGCCTCACTCGCTTGGGCCGTGAGAAATACCGCGACCATGTCCGGGATTGGCTGCATCCCGGAGGGACCTTGTTAATCTACGCTCACCGCCAGGTGGAAGAGGACAGTTCCCGTGGGATCACCGAGGGCGATATCCAAGCTTTTGAATCTTTTTTGGAGATCAAATGGCGCGATGACGGCGACGAAGTCCGTCCGGATGGCGGCGGTGGGTTCCCGGCGACCTGGGTGCGGTACGATCGGGTAAGGGGGAGAAAATGAGGCAGCTGCAAGCACCCATTGATTTCAAGGCGCATGCAAGCCACATCATTGACCTGGCGTTCACCCCTGACAGCCGATTTCTGCTGAGCGCAGGCATGGATAACCTGATCCACCAGTGGTCGGTTGCTGATTGGTCCCTAGTGCAGGCTTATGAGGGTCATGAGAAAAGCGTGAACTCGGTCTGCCTGACCAGAGATGGGTCACGGTTTGTCACCGCCTCCAGCGATAAAAGCCTGTTCCTGTGGGCGCTTGGCAGGCAGGCGCCGCTTGAGAAGCTGGCGATCAAGGGCAGCCGGGCGCGCCTGTCCTCTGGAGATCGCTATTTAGCTGCGCTGGATGGGCCTTGGCTAACCGTGATGGATTTTGCCCAACAGGAGATCCTCAAACGCGTCAAACCCTTCCCAAAACGCACCACCGCCCTGGCTTTTTCCAAGGATGAAAAATGGCTGGCGGTGGGCGGCCAGGGAGACGGCATCCAACTTTATGGACTTCCTGGACTGGAACAGGTTGATGAGATTGATAAGGCGCACGAGTCCTTTGTGCTTTCACTGACATTTTCGCCGGATGACGGGCGGCTGGCATCGACCGGTTATGAACAAAAACTGCGCCTTTGGGAGCCGGCGAGCTGGGAACTGGTTGGGGAAACACAACTTGAGAATCAGGGCGTCCAGTCCCTGGTTTATTCCCCGGGAGGGGATGCAATTGCGGTCGCCAGCGATCATCAGGTGACGTTGTTGGATGCGCGTTCCGCAAAGGTCATTCAGGTGATCACCCTGGATCCCAAGGGTGTCTACTGTTTGGCTTTTTCACCTGACGGCCATTGGCTGGCCTGTGGGTCAGCGGATAAGCGGATCCGCTTGTGGGAATGGCCTGGCTAAAACGGGCATCACAGCAGTTCATTGAAATCCGGCAAAGAGACACACGCTGGCGGGCATCGCCACGATTAATAAAGTGAAGTTTTGCCAATTAATTTCATCGATGGCTGAAATAGAAGTTGTTATGACATGGGTGGCCTGATTATTACTCGTTTTAGCTCAACTTGACGTCTCAATAACTGCTCATTTCTCAATAGCCTTCCGGCCAGCTTACATTACCTATGTTCACCTGTCTGACCGGCCAGGTATGAAATGCCCCTTCTGACTGGTGACATCCGGTGGAGATTGTTGGATAATTGCTCCAGGTTGATTGGGATCACAGGTTCTCCTCACAGAACCACCGTGGAAGTTTGCCGAAAGATACTGGCGTATGAATCTTGAAAACCAGAATGTCAATAAATGGAAACACGCCATTTTCGGCACAGCGCTTGGATTGTTGTTCGGCGCAGCTCTGGCTGTCTCATTATATTTGATCAGCGGACAGCCCCTGTACCTGGCCATCATTGGTTTAGGCGCAGGCATTGGGTTTTCTGTAGGCGGCGGTTTGGGGCAAAGCCTCTGATCCGGTCATCACCTGGCAAAGTTGACCAAGCTTTACCAAAAAAGCATATTTTCTCCTCTGATCAAACCGGAAGCTGATTGACTTCCGGTTTGGTGGTTAAAAGGGTTGATGGGGTTGGGTATTGGGGTCATTTCGAATAGAATTGAGGCCATGCCAAGAAAACGCTCCATCTGCAAGAACAAATCCAAGGCGCCCACCGTCCTGTCAGGGCTGATTTTGGTTTGTTTAGGTTTGGTTGTGATCTCCCTTTGCCCAATCTCTGCCGTCACGGCAGAGGCTCCCACCCGGCAGGAAGTTTGGCCCATCATTGGCACGGGCGCAGGAACGATGCGCTTTGAGCAGCTGGGAATCCAGGAGGGGTTGTCTGATAATGTGGTTCTTGCCGTCTTCCAGGATTCACTGGGGTACTTGTGGTTTGGAACTCGCGAGGGTTTGAATAAATTTGATGGGTATGAGATCACCGTCTATACCTCAGATTTGAATGATCCGAATTCGCTGTCGGAACCGGTGGTTACCGCCCTGGGGGAAACCCAAGACGGCCGTTTGTGGGTGGGCACGCAGGGTGGTGGGTTAAATCGATTTGATCCTACCAACCAAACCTTCACCCCCATTAATCTGAGAGGAGATGCAGCGCCAGATCTGGATGTGCGGGTCAATACCTTGTTGGTTGATTCTCAAAACCATTTGTGGGTGGGCACCCAGCTTGGATTGTACTGGTTGGAACCTGGCAGCGAGTCTCTCACCCATTACCAACATGACCCGCACGTCAAGGATAGTTTGAGCGATAATGAAGTCCTTTCGCTGTATGAGGATCAGGCGGGAAAACTGTGGGTTGGTACGGATAATGGGTTGAACCGGCTCGAGAACGATGGAGGATTCAGCCGGTTCTTGACGGGTGTGTCTTCGGGGATTTCAACGGTGACAGCCGTCCAGGGGGATGGCGCAGGCAATCTGTGGTTCGGCAGTTTGGGCGGTTTGGTCCGCTTCGACACCCAGGATGGTACCTACCGGGTTTTCAGGCATAATCCCAATGAGCCGCATTCCCTGAGGAGCAATCATGTCAGCGCATTATATTTGGACCGCTCAGCGCAGCTCTGGGTTGGTTTTGCAAATCATGGCATTGGATTGTTGAAGGAAGTTGACGATGCAGGGTTGGCGGTGGAATCCTTTGAACACCAGGCATTTAACCCGCAGAGTTTGGCTCATAATGCCGTTACAGCGATCTATGAAGATGAAGGCGGGCTGCTGTGGTTTGGGACCCAGGGCGGTGGGGTCAGCAAAGCCAACCCACAAAGCCGCTATTTTGGCACGTACCAACCAGAACCGGGTAACCCCGATTCGCTGGCCGGTGAAAATATCACCGCATTGGCTTTTGACGCTTCCCGAAGAAGTTTGTGGATTGGTACGGGAGGGAATGGGTTGAATCGGATGGATCTGTTGACCGGCGAATTCAGGCACTACCGGCACGATCCTGAGAACGAGAACAGCCTGGATGATGACTTTATCACCCTCTTGCATATCGGGCCGAGAGGTGATTTGTTAGTTGAAACCACGGCAGGTGTGCTGGGAGTTTATGAACCAGCGGTGGATGGATTTCTGCCGGCGCTATCCAGCCTGGTGGGCTATCGGAGCGGTTCTCCAACAACGGCCATTACGCATGATCCGGAGGGTATGCTGTGGTTGAGCCAGGCATCAGGCCTGCTGCTCAGGGTGGATCCGGCCAGCGAGGTGATCATTCGTTATGAACTGGACACCAATGCGCCTGAAAATGTGCAAGATATTGATGTGACCGATATTTATCCTGATCCAGCTGGGTTGCTGTGGTTAGCGACCGCCAACCAGGGGCTGATCCGTTTTGATATTGAGCAGGGGAGCTTCAAACACTTCTCTGCACAGGCCAGTGAGGCTGGCCCATCCCATAACTCCCTTACCAATATCTTACCCGGCCGGGAAGGCGTCCTCTGGCTGGGGACGGAGGGTGGGGGACTGAATAAATTCGATGTTAACACGGGTGCGTTCACACATTTCACCATTGAGGATGGCTTGCCCTCCAACCGGGTATACGGCATCCTGGAAGATGGCCTGGGAAACCTTTGGTTGAGCACCAGCAACGGCCTGGCACGATTTGACCCGCTTTCTGGATCGATCCAAACCTTTGATGCTGCTGACGGTCTGCAGGGAAACACTTTCAACCCGCATGCCTACGCCGCTGGCGGGGAGAACAGCATGTTCTTTGGCGGCGTGGATGGGTTCAATGCCTTTGACCCTGAGCAGATTGAAACGAACGACCACATTCCCCCCTTGGTTATCACGGAAGTATCCCTGTTTAACGAGGTTTTAGCCCGGAATATCACCGGTTGTACCGCGTCGCTGTCCCTGGCTCATGACCAGAACTTCCTTTCATTTGAGTTTGCCGCGCTGGACTATACGTCGCCAAACCAAAATGCCTATGCCTACCGGATGGGCGGTTTGGATGAAAGCTTCATTCAGGCCGAAAATAAGCGCAGCGCTGACTATCCTGACCTTGCCTGGGGAGAGTACACTTTTCGCCTGATCGGGTCTAACAATGACGGTCTTTGGAACACCGAAGAAATTTGCTTGTTCATTAATATTGAGCCGCCGTTTTGGGCGCGGTGGTGGTTCAATCTGCTTGTCGGGCTGTTCCTGGCAGCCGCTGTGGTTTTGGGTTACCAATGGCGGGCGCGCAGGCTAGAGAAAAACAGGCAGGCTCTGGCCGTGCAGGTCTTTGAACGTACGATGGAGATTGAACGCCGCCGTCAGATGGCTTCGGGTTTGAGCGAAGTGATCCGCCTGATCAACACCAACCAACCCCTGGAAAAAAGCCTGGATTTCATCACCCAACAATCTGTGGGCTTGACCTCTGCCAGCAAAGCGGCCATCTTTGAGCGTGTCGAGGATCAGGTGATCGCCCGAGCCTGTTACCCACAAGGTGAGACCTATCCGGTGGACCTGGGTAACCCAGAGTCAGCCAGCGCGCGGTGTTTGTTGGACTCGACCTTCCTCAACCGTCTGCTGATCTATTCTCGGGTGGATCCCAAGACCATGAAGTCAGATACAAGCTGGGAATTGGTAAGCGGAGAATACCGCACCATTCTTTGTACGCCCGTGCTGGTTAATGAGCAGGTTTATGGCGGCCTGGTTTTGTATTATGGGGAAGAGCGCACTTTTACACCCGAAGAGATCAACCTGGCGCATACCCTGGCAGACCAGGCATCCCTGGCAATTGCCAATGATCGGCTGAAGCATGAGGCCCAGGATGCGGCTGTGATTGCAGAGCGCAGCCGTTTGGCCCGCGACCTGCATGACGCCGTCACCCAGACGCTGTTCTCAACCAGTTTGATCGCAGAAGTCCTGCCAAAAATTTGGGCGCGCAATCCTGAGCAGGCCCAGGATCGTCTGGCCGAGTTGCAGCAGTTAACGCGGGGCGCCTTGGGAGAGATGCGCACTTTATTAATGGAATTACGCCCTTCGGCATTGCGCAATTCTGATCTGCCTGAGCTCTACAAGCATTTAACAGCGGCTTTTTCTGGCAGAACCGGGGTTCCGGTTGATTTGTCGATGGAGGCGTTTGCCAACTGCTCCCTGCCGGAGGATGTCAAACTGGTATTTTACCGAATTGCCCAGGAAGGCTTGAACAATGTTACCAAACACGCCGATGCCTCCCAGGTCTGGCTGCGGTTTGCCTGTGATGCGGACGCTGCGACCCTGACCATCACAGATGACGGCCTGGGTTTTGATCCGGAAGCCGTCCCACCTGGGCATCTTGGCCTGGCGATTATGCAGGAGCGCGCTGAGAGTATTGGGGGGAAATTGACCCTGGTCAGCCAAACTGGCGAAGGGACCACCCTGAGACTGGACTGGCGAACCAAATAGGATGCGATAAAATAAGGGAACATCAATAAAAAGAACACTGGAAGGGAAGTTGACATGGGCACTGATGAAACCATTCGCGTGATGATTGTGGATGACCATAAAGTCGTTCGGAGCGGTTTGAGCGCATTTCTAAACGCGTATGATGATTTAGAACTGGTTGCCCAGGCAGACAGCGGTGAAAAAGCCCTGGCGCTTTGCTGCGAACACCACCCCGATGTGGTGTTAATGGATTTGATGATGCCCAAGATGAATGGGGCAGAAGCGACAGAAGCCCTGCTGAACGCCTGTCCTGAGACCAAAGTGATTGCCCTGACCAGCTTTAAAGAAGAGGAACTGGTCGAAGGCGCTTTGAAAGCTGGCGCCATTGGCTATCTATTAAAAGATGTGGATGTTGACGAGCTCGCTGAGGCTATCCGCCAGGCTTATGCTGGGAAACCAACCCTGGCGCCAGAAGCCGCCCAGGTGCTGATCCAGGCTTCCCGCAAACCCTATAAACCGGGGATTGACCTGACTGAACGCGAAAGGGAAGTTCTTGCCCTGCTGGTGGAAGGGTTGACCAACCCAGAAATTGCAGAACAATTATTTGTCAGTAAATCCACGGTGAAATTCCATGTCAGCAGCATCCTCAATAAACTGCAGGTTTCCAGCCGGACGGAGGCTGTCGCCAAGGCGCTGCAGGAGGGTTTGATCAAACCGCAAGGTTGACCCTAGCTGCTTGCGAGGTCGCTGCGCTGCAGATCTTTTAAGGACCAAAATTTTCCCTTAGGAGTGAAAGGTTCATGTCATGATTGCAGTTGGGGGGGCTGCCCGCTTCCAGACCCAAAATTTGCCTGACCAAAAAATGATTGCGATCCCGAGCGAACAAGTTCTACTAGCGATTTATCGACAAGATCCCTGTCGGACGCTGCCGAATGCCTTTTGGAAGTCAGCGAACCGTCTGGATGTCGGTTCGCTTGACATTCGTAATGATCCAGGAGGAGACTTAAGGTCCCTAACCATTTATTCGGGCGGGGGCTGCCTGGCCTTTTGGTGTGCGAATCCGCTGGAAATGGCCATCCCCTCAGGTAGACTGAAAGAGCTGGAATTTGCTCTGGTTCACGATCAGTGCCTGGCTGCGTTTGATGAAGCGCCATTTCAACAACGGCGGCCCTTTTTCCGCCTACGCAGCGGCGGGCCTGCGGCGCACCAGGCATGTCCACCAGGTTTCTTTTTCAGGGATGTGCATCCGGAAACTGAAATTGATTTAGTGTCAAGCTTCATTCTGCGCTGTTATGGGCATGTGAATGTTTCTCCTCAAATTGTCCGGGGCTGGCTGGCCCATCCGGTTTACGATCCCAGCCTTTGGGTTTGGATTGTGGATGCAGCTACCGACCAAAAAGCTGGCCTGGGAATGGCTGAGCTGGACCCCCGAGTGCCTGAAGCATCATTGGAGTGGATCCAGGTGCTTCCTGAATACCAAAACCGGGGCTTGGGAACGGCGGTTGTGGCTGAGTTATTGCATCGGATTGAGGGAAGGGCAGCTTTTACAACCGTTTCCGGTGAAATGGACCATCCAAAGGATCCGGAGAGAGTATATCGGAAGTGCGGCTTCACTGGCTCGGATATCTGGTGGTTTTTAGCGCCTTGAGTCAGGCTTGTAGAAAGCGTGCAATGTCAAAAAAACATGATAAAAAGAAAAATAATCAACAAAAAGACAGGCAAAAACATAACAGATGGCGTGATTTTTTCCGAAACCATCTGACTCCACCGGTAATCAAGACTGGGGTTCTGGTGCTGCTTTCGCTGGTCATTGTGGTTTTATCGTTGTACTGGCTGCCGGGTGACCTTCACTACCGCATCACGGAGGTCTACCAGTTTTCGGCGGCGGAGGCCGGCCCAGTGACCCTGGTTGTGCTGCTGCCGACCACCGGGCAATACCAGGAGGTGTTCGATCCGGCCGTGGATTGGCCTGGAGAAGTTGACAGCCGCCAGGCGGGGAGATTACAAGTCCTGCGCCTGTGGACAGACCTGAGGGCTGGCGAAACGGTTGAAGCCCAAATCACTTATACAGTCCACCTCTGGCAGGGCCGGGCTGTCTGGTCTGGGGAACCTGCAAATCCTGAAGATCTGGCGGCCACCGCGGAAATTCAGTCGAAAAACCCGGCGATCGTCGCCAAAGCCGAGGTTTTAGGCATCCCGGAAAATGAAAGTCGGACGGCGCGACGGATTTTTGAATTCACCAACCGCCACCTCGAGTGGCCGCAGGATGACCGTATGCACCCCGAGATGAGCGCGCTGGACGCGCTGCAATCTGGAATTGGCGGCTGCACCGAGCATGCCTATTTGATGACCGCTTTAAACCGGGCGCAGGGTATTCCGACCCGCGTGATTCACGGCCTGGTCCTGCCGGATACGATTCCTTTGATACCCACATCGGCTGTCTGGAATCATCCCGCCGGGTCGCATGCCTGGGCGGAGAGTTTATTCGACCACACCTGGCATTTTGTTGATCCCAGCTGTGCCAATCGCTTCTTACAGCGAGATCTTTTCGGTTGGGTGGATGGGACGCGCCTGGCATATGATGAGATGGCGCAAGTGGAAGCTGTTTATCAGCCTTTGATCACTGAGGCGGAAGCGAATGGCGTCTGGATCGCGGCGATGAACGCCCCGCTGCGCTTTGTCGCCTGGTCGGATCTCTCCTTTGAGAGCATGCATTTCATCCCGCAGGTCACGCTGCGCAAGGTTTGGGATTCGCGCTACCTGCTGTTCCTCTCTTTGATCTTGATCCTGTGGATTCTAGCCTGGGTTGCCAGTGACAGGCCAAACCCAAAAGGAAAAAGGGAAGAGGACTGATCTCCGGCATGAAGGGATTGCGCTAACAGGGCAATCGCAAGGGCCCCACGAAAAGTTATGCTGGAAATTCTTTTTATCTGAAGGGTGATCGATGGTATCTCATCCCAACTTTCCGCTCTCGCCGACGTCCTCGTCGGCGAAAAACGCCAGCTTTTAATGCCAATTTCTCTATTGAAATAATATTTACGCCTTCCTTACTCATTTCCCTGCAACGAGGACGTTGCGGGGAGCCAATTTTATTCAATACCTCTAACTTTGTGATTGCCCTGATTGCGCTAAGGACTTGTTTTCACACTGCTTTTCTCCTTTGGTATACTTTCATTTGAGTCAGATGGAAACAAACGGGGAAGGGTTGTGTGATGGCGTCACGTGATCTACAGAAATTAAACCCAGAGAGGGTTGGCGAAGTTGTTGGCGCAATCCTTCCGAATAAACACCTGTGCGAAGTCAAAGATCGGGGGTTTTGGGTCAGGCAGGTCTATGAGCTTGTTTTTGAGGATGGAGAACGAGCATTCATGAAAATTCATTGCCACGCGGATTGGCTGGATTCAACCGCTAACGAAGATCATCTCTGTAAAATGCTCCGCCAGCATGGGCTGCCGGCCCCGAAGACAACCTTCCTTGACCCAACGGGAAAGCACCTCGGGTTTCCCTTCATCCTTCAATCTGCACTGCCTGGAAAACCGCTCTCGCACTGGCTGACCGCAACCGACCCCAATGTTTGGCCCCAGTTATTTACTGCCATTGGAGTGACCTATCGAAGGATTCATGCGATCCAAGGACCTGCGTCAGGCGTTTGGGATGGCTCCCCTGAAGTGACGCTGTCCATGTCTCCCAATGATTTTTACCTGGAAAACGAGCTCCGTTTGGGCAGCGGAAAGGCCGCCCTGGATGCTGGCAGGATCACGCTGGACCAATATGAAAAGGTCCTGACGGTGTGGGAAGCAGCACTGCCAGAGCTGAAGTCCCATGCGCCCTCACTGGTTCACGGCAGCGCTTTCCCCTGGACGATCTGTCTCTCAAAAGAAGATGAATGCTGGCAGGTCAGCCGCTTGAACGCGCTGGGTGACTTTTTGTGGTGGGACGCGGCTTTTGATCAGGCCATGCTGGTTTATCCCCCGGGATTTGCCTGGCCGGAAGCCTGCCTGGAAGCCCTTTGGGACGGCTACGGTGAGCATCCAGATCCTTGGCGCATTCAACGGTATGCCTTGCTGCAGCACTTATGTGCTTTGAACGGTATCTACCGCCCCCCGAAGTTGCCTGGATCAAAGTTGGAAATCACAGAGGTAGACATAATCGCCAGGCTGCAAGAAATCCTCGCAGAATGTTAAATGTGGAAGGACCCCCCCATGGCTTATGAACGCTTGCTGGACCGAGACCAAGAACCTGACCAGGAGCTTATCCGGAAAAGGATTGGACGGGAGGTGCTGCCGGTATGGGAAGAGGTGCACGCTTACCTGGCGGAGAACTATCCCGGCTATTCGCCTGAATTGATCTATTACAACACCCAGCACGGCTGGGCGATCCGCTATCGCAAGGAAGCGCAGCAATTATGCACATTATTTCCCGAACGCGGCGCTTTTTCGGCTTTGATCGTCCTATCTGCGGAGGAAGAAGCACTGCTCCAGGAAAAGATCCATTATTTTAACAGTAAGATCAGGGAATTACTGAGCCGGCCGTCAACCCTGCCCCAGGGGCGGTGGTTATGGCTGCGGATAGAGGATCACACAGATTTTTTTGGCTTACGCCTGATTTTGGAAAGCAAAGCCAGATGAGTTGTTAGGATGATCCGCTGGTGTAATTGGTGCGGGGGAAGATCATTCGATGGTTGTCGTGATGAAAAAATGTTGGCATTCAATGGGCGGTCTTGATTGGTTTAACTTTTACTCACAGCCTGATTGCGGTAGTCTTTAACCACAGATAGAAAAATTAACCAAACAAGGAGATGTTCAGATGGTTAAGAATTTACCACGCTGGTTGCTGTTAGGTTTTCTGGTGCTGGCAGCCTGTGCACCAGCAGAGACGACTCCCACGGAAGTGGAACCAGAATTAAGCTTTGTTGCCCAGATGAGTATGTTTGAAGAAGGCAAGCTTCATTTCGAGCTTGGGGTTGCAAATGAAGCCAACCGCGATCAGCCTATGATTGAGGATGTGAATATCCAGGCAACGATCACCGATGAAGCCGGCAAGATTCGCAACCAGATGCGCATTGTCGACATCGGTCCCATAGCGGCAGGCGATGCAGAATTTCCCCTGACTTACGAAGCGGTTTATGATCCGGGTAGGTATGTGGTCTCCCTGACCGGGGAGGTGCTGCCTTCCACAACCTTCCCCCTTGAGATCCGGGAGGAGGATGGGATCAGGAAATTAGCTGCCCCGCCGGAGGTCATCAACCCGCACACCGAGTTCACAATCGACGCGCCGGAATTGGATTTGTGATTTCCGCCTTGTTGTTGACTTCAAAGGAAGCTTGTTGCCCGGAAGATTGATAATTAAAAGGAATAATTTTCATCCCACAGGCGCGGTTCCATTCTACAGGCGATTGTGTTAGAATCATTATTCTAATCTTTTAGTGTGTTTGAAAGGTTTTTGGTTTTTTAAAGCCCCAAAACGAATCCTGATCACCGTGTGAGAGGCGGCTCACCGAAATTCAACCTCTCTTCACCGATGAGAACAGGCGGCGGCGCGGTTGGTTAATCTCACAGGAGAGATTATTTTAATGATATCCGAAGTTCAAATTTTGTTACGGGTGCTGGTGGGGGCCATTTTGGGTTCCCTGGTCGGCTTCGAGCGCGAGCGCCAGGATCAGCCCGCGGGCCTTCGTACCCATATGATCCTGGTGATCGGCGCCACCCTGGCGATGGTGCTTTCGGTGAACCTGGGCTATTTGTTCGCCCGCCCGGGCACCCCTGCCGATCCAGCCCGGTTGGCGGCCCAGGTGATCTCCGGCATTGGCTTCTTGGGCGCCGGGGCGATTTTGCGCTACGGTTTCACCGTCAAGGGCCTGACCACCGCTACCTCCCTGTGGACCATGGCGATCGTAGGGATGACCGTGGGGGCCGGCTATTACCTGATCGGCGTGGTGACCACCGCGCTCATGCTGGTGGTTTTAGCATTGCTTAATGTTCTTGAAAAGCGTTACGTGCGCACCTCGGTCTCTCGCTTCATTTCAGTCGAAGCGAATGTCCATAAGGGGATTGTTAAGTCCATCCGCCATATCGTGGAAGAATATTCTGAAGAAGTGGGAAGCTTCACTATCCAGAAGCATGTCAAAAACAAGCGGCTGCGCATCCAAATTGTGGCGCGCATCCCCCGCGATCAAACCCTGGAGGAATTGATCGAAGCCCTGTCGGATATCGACGGCGTGCGCAATTTGAAGGTGGAATAGCGCCAGGCTTTTTAAAAATTTTTTCTAAATTTTTTTCCCATCCGCAGCTAGGCCTGCGGTTTTTTTTACCCGTGGCGCAGCTTTTTTAATCGTTCGGCGTTTTCATAGGGCAAGATGAACCGCTGGCGGTCAACCTCGGGAATCGGCTTGCCATATTCTGCTTGAAACTGATCGAAATCAATCAGCCGCTTGGTGAGATTGTCGCAGATAACTTTTTCACAGGCTGCGCAGTTCTCCAGCCCGTGTGCGATCACACAGGGGCGCACCGGGCAGTCGCCATCCAGTGTCTCGTTGCTTTCCGCAGAACAGCCCTCACAATAGATTGATTCTGGCGGCAGCCTGAACCCAAAATACTCGTGCCAGCCGTCGCTGAGCACCTGGCGGTTCTCAGGATGGGCTTCGATATTCGGTTTGTAGGCCAGGCACAGATCGCAGCGAAAGCCGCATAAACTTAGCTTGGGTTCCATTTTGTTCACCACTCACCATTGCCCGGCATATTCTATTGCGAAGGGTTGGCTTTCCCTGGCGGTCAGGCGGTACTGCAGGGCCACCAACTGGCGCAGGTGCAGCAGGTCATGGGCCAGCCAGGACGCCAGCAGGTCGCCTGCGGTGAGCGACCCCCATTCAAAGGCGATGGTTGCTTTCCAATCGGGCTTTTCCAGAGCGTTCAACCAGGCGATGGAGGTTTCTCGTTCGGCTTTAAAATCCAACAGGATTTGTGCGAACGCTCCAGAATCTTCAGCCTGTGCTTTCTCCCAATGCTTCGGATCGATCTCGGGCGGAATAGCCTGGGTTTTTTGAAAGATGTACCCCAGGTGGCTCCGGAAATCCAGGCGCTCTTCCATTAAGAGATGCTTGAGGGTTTCCAGGAGCGACCAGTTCTCGGGGTCCGGCTTCCAGTGTGCCTGGTCTTCACTCACTGGCGCGCAGAGGGAGAGGATCGCTTCTCCCTGGTGATGCAGTCGGTTGACAGCCTGTACTCGGTCCATGTCAGCTCCTCACAACTTCACGTAATCTTTTCAGGATCTCAATCATACCAAAGGTGTCCCTGCGGCAGTAGGCTTTCAGAGCGGATTCAAGGCCAGGGAGATCTTCCTTGGGAATCTGGCCGCTCACGATCCAGTACCAGGTTAACATGGCCTGCTCGCCCTGGCTGATTTGAAGATCTCCATAACCCAATGCCGGGCACAGAACCGGCAGCACGGCCTTCAGGGAGGCGCTTCCATGAAAATCTGGGTGCACGTAGTGCCCGTCCTTGAAAATGTTCATCAGGTCGAAGAAGCGCTCGTTGATCGCCAGCAGGCGGTTGGCGAATTCGGGGCAGTGGTCAGCCAGGTCTCGATTTCGAGAGGCTTCAAACACCTGGTTCCAGACGATCACAGAGCCGGCAGCCCCCAAATGGTCCAGTAAATGCGGCACGATTTCTGGTGCGGGGTCCCTTGGGGCGGTCAGCAGGCGCTCGGCATGCTGCGGTTCACCCCCGGGGTGATCCACCCGGAACAAGGAATATTGGAAGACAATGTGTTCATAGGGGTGATAGCCAGGGAAGAGCGGCAGGGCGGGGGAAAAAGTCTCGTAATCCAGGAAATAAAGCGGGAATTGGAGTTCATCAAGCGCTGCCTGGAGAGCTGGTTTGTCGATCACTGGCTCACCGGTGACTGCTGCCTGCACATGTTTGCGCTGTTTGGGGTTGAGATCGAAATTTTTGGGGATGTCACGGATGGCTGTGATGCCCATCTGGCGTAATTTGGCTGCTTTTCTGCTGATGTAGGGAATATCGAAAATCGAGTGCTCCGGCAGGTTGGGGTGGCACAGATCGCGGCAGGGGCAGGTTTGAGGTTTGGTGCAGGCAAAGGATGGATCCGGGGATGGCATCTGGGTGACGGCCAGGGCGGCTTCCCTGGCAGCGGCCGCGGCCTCCCGGCGCTTCTCCACGCGTGCTGAAATTTCTTCATGGGTGAAAAATGCAGTAATTTCGAGGGCGTCTCCCGCCTGATAGTCTTTATGGATGTGAATGATAGAGGTTCGCCGCAAGGGGAGCAAATCTTCCAGGAGCAAGGCCTGAAATGTGAGGTCCAGTTCCGTGTCCATTTTCACGGAAGTGGAGGATTTGACCTCATAAAGATCGTAAACCCCTGCCTGGAGGTCGTGGATCAAGGCATCCACCCGAATTTCGAATCGGCCGTCATCATAGGGACGCTGCCAGATTAATTCCGCCCGGCCGTATGTTGGCAGGAGGGTGTTTTCAATATACTGCCTGGCCAGGGCTTCCACCTGCTGCCCCTGGTTCATCAGGTGCTGCTCGTAGAGGGTTGGTTTGCTCACAATCTGGTCATGCGCCCGCGCCCAGAGGTGCATGGGCGCGTCCAGGTACCAGAAGAAATCTGTTTTTGAGAGCACCGTTACCCTTTCTTGACCCCGGCCAGGTAGTAGTTGACCGGCGCTGGATGCATGTCGGCTCGTTTTGTGATCTTCAACCCGTGAGCGGTAAACAAATTTTCCAGGTCAGATTTGTGGTAGAAGTGGAAATATTTAATGGCGCCCAAGCGTTTCAAGATCCGCAAGCCCAGCGTTTGCACCCAAACCCTGAAGGGTGCGGGTTCAGCCATGCAGTCCGTCACGCTGGCCAGGATCCCCTCCGGACGCAGGACCCTTTGCGCTTCTTTGATGACCTTGGATGGCTCAGCCACGACGTGCAGCAGGTTGGTCAGCAGGACCATATCGAAACTTTCATCATCAAAAGGCAGCTCATAGGCATCGGCTTGGCGAAAGGTCAGGTTTTGGCGGTTCTCATTTTCTGCTTTCGCCTGAGCCAGGGCAACCATCTTTGGGGAGAGGTCCACGCCCACCACTTCGCCGGCATGGGGGGCAATGCTCAGGCTGACGATCCCCGTCCCGCAGCCGACTTCGAGCACA
>CAZLEK010000018.1:16455-19420 GCA_964558525.1 uncultured Candidatus Brevefilum sp. | reverse complement strand
AAAGCGCTGCACATCCAGGTGATATTTCTCCAGGATTTGCTGGTAAGTTTCGGGGGTTTTATGATCGAGGATCTCCACAATGGAGAAATAGCTCCCCAGGCCGGATCGGGATAGTTTGCTGGTCTGATCGAGAGGGTCTCCCTTGGTGACCATCATCAGGCGATAGTCTTCAGACAAGGCTTGCAGGGTTTCCTCTACCTGCGGAAGCAATTGCACCTCCGCATCTAACATCGAACGGCCCAGACCCAGAATTTCCTCCACCTTATCCACAGAGAGCTCTCCATGGGAGATTTCCAGGGCGGTTTCGATCATGGAGAGGGTAAAGGCTTTGATCCCATAGCCGTAGATCGGCAGGTTACGAATTTCGGTTTCAATGATCGCCCTTCGAACCCTTTCAGGAGCTTCCCATTCTGAGAGGATCTGGGCCAGCTGGTCCTGGGCTCTATGGAACAGCGTTTCGTTTTGCCAGAGGGTATCATCAGCGTCAAAAGCGATGGTTGTGATCAAGGGTGAACTCTCTTTATGGGTTGATTACTCTGAATTATACTGGGGGAGGAAGAGGTTTTCTGGGGTATTTTTAACAAATCACTTAGCTTTGCGCTGAATGCATGTCTCAGGTTTTATTGAGAGGAAGTCCATGATGGCGGATCAAAACAGAACACCCACACGGAACCTGGCTTTGGAATTGGTGCGCGTCACAGAGGCGGGTGCTCTATCTGCCGGGCGGCAGTTTGGCCGGGGGGCCAAGGAAAAAGCAGATCGGGCTGCAGTGGATGCCATGCGCTTGTTGATCAACACCATCGACATGGCTGGGAGGATTGTTATCGGTGAGGGTGAGAAGGATCAAGCTCCAATGCTGTTCAACGGTGAGCGCGTGGGCAATGGCGAGCTGCCCGAACTCGACATCGCTGTGGACCCGGTGGAGGGCACAACCCTGGTGGCCAAGGGGATGCCGAACGCCATCGCCGTCATCGCGGCCGCCCCTCGTGGGTCGATGTATGACCCCGGTCCGATGTTTTATATGGAAAAAATCGCTGTAGGCCCGGAGGCACGCCAGGTGATCGATATCCGGGCGCCGGTCAGAGACAACTTACAGAAAATCGGCCGGGCCAAGGGCATGGCGGTCGGTGATCTGACCGCGGTGATCCTGGACCGTCCCCGGCACCAACGGTTGATCCAGGAGGTGCGAGACTGCGGAGCGCGCATCCGACTGATCCCGGCCGGGGATGTGGCGGGGGCCTTGATGGCCGCCTGGCATGGCACGGGGATCGACGTGCTGTTGGGGATTGGCGGTTCCCCGGAGGCGGTGCTGGCCGCCTGCGGCCTGCGCGCCATGCGCGGCGGCTTCCAATGCCGGCTCTGGCCCCGGGATGAGGCGGACCGGATGTGCGCCATCCAGGCTGGGATTGACCTGGATGGGGTCCTCACCCTGGATGATCTGGTCGCCTCGGAGGATACCTTTTTTGTCGCCACGGGCATCTCCGATGGGCCGCTGCTGGATGGCGTCAGCTATTCGGAGGGTTTTGCCCATACCCACAGCCTGGCGGCGCGCGGCCTGACTGGAACGGTGCGCGAGATCACGGCCCACCACCACCTGGGGACCCTTTCTGAGATCAGCGCGATCGCCTATTGATCATTTATGGTTATTGCAGGTTTGATTTATGATCTGACGCCCAAGAGAAGTTCGATCACCAGCTGGTCCAGACGTTCATAGCCCATGCCGCGTGCCGCGATCTCCTGGCGATTGAAATTGACATTTTTAAGGGCTTTCGCCTTTTCAGGGGTGAAAGCGCCGCTGAAGGGAGCCATCTCGTCCTGATCGGCGTGGATCTCCGCCAGGAGGGCCTGGATCTCGGCATCTTCATTGAATTGAGCGGCTTTCTCTTTGAGGATCAGGTAAGTGCGCATGCAGCCCCGGGCGAAATCTTTGACGCCTGCATAGGTTTCGGTGCGGTAGGCGTGGGCGTCAAAATGACGGCTGCCCTGATAGCCTGAATCCTCCAGCAGTTTGACCAGAAAGAAGGCGCTTTTTAAATTCACCGATCCAAAGCGGAAGTCCTGGTCATAACGCCCAAAGGCCTGGTCGTTCAGGTCGATGTGAAACAGCTTGCCGGCATCGATGGCCTGAGCCACGGCATGGGTGAAGTTCAGGCCGGCCATATGCTCATGGGCCACCTCGGGATTGACGCCGACCATATTGGGATGGTCCAGGGTTTCAATAAAAGCCAGCATGTGGCCGGTGGTGGCGTTGTACATGTCGCCGCGCGGTTCATTGGGCTTGGCTTCCAGGGCAAACTTGAGGTCGTAGGCCTGGTCCAGGACGTACTCGCATAGGAAGTTGATCGCTTCCCGGGTTCTTTGGATCGCCTCGAGGGGATCCTTGGCCGCATCGGTCTCCACGCCCTCACGCCCACCCCAAAACACGTAGACTTCAGCCCCCAGGCTGGCGCCCAGGTCAATCGCACCCATGGTTTTCTGCAGGGCGTAGGCCCGCACGCGGGCATCGTTGGCTGTAAAGGCGCCGTCTTTGAAAACCGGGTCGTAAAACAGGTTGGTCGTGGCCATGGGCACTTTGAGGCCGGTATCCGCCAGGGCTTTGCGGAAATCGCTTAATATGGCCTCCCTTTCACCGGGCGTGGCATCAATCGGGATCAGGTCGTTGTCGTGAAAATTGACTCCGTACGCGCCGACCTCCGCCAAAAGATACACCAGGTCCGCTGGGGACTTGTTTTCCCGGACGGGGGCGCCGAAGGGATCGCTCCCGGGGTTGCCGACCGTCCAGAGGCCAAAGGTGAATTTGTTTTCCGGTTGGGGTTGATATCGATCTGGCATGGCGGCTCCTGTTGATGATTATGGCATGTGGACATTCTTGACCATATTATACACGCCTAACCACTGGACACAGCCCAGCTGATTGTTTGGGTAGGGCAATCGCAAGATCCCCAGGAAAAGTTAGGCGAAAAAA
>CAZLEK010000018.1:0-16355 GCA_964558525.1 uncultured Candidatus Brevefilum sp. | reverse complement strand
CTGATTGTTTGGGTAGGGCAATCGCAAGATCCCCAGGAAAAGTTAGGCGAAAAAATTTTTTTATCCGAAGGGTGATCGATGATCTCCCTTCCCAATTTTCCGCTCTTGCCGACGCCCCCGTCGGCGAAAAAACGCCAATTTAAATGCAGATTTTTCATTGAATGAATTATTAGGCCTTCTTTACCCATTTCCCTGCAACGTCCTCGTTGCGGGGAGCCAATTTTTTTCAATACTTCTTACTTTGCGGTTGCTCTGTTGTTTGGGTGAACCCTGCGTTGAAAAAAACCCCAAGAACCGAAGGTTTTCTGAATGAAGGTCAAAATATGGGCAGATGCAGTCTCGGGCGCAGATGCCCGGCCTGAGGACACAGGCGCTTGAAACTTGTGGTTAATATCATTCTGACATTCGCGGGATAGCGTTAGGATGTGAACGAAAATAAAACCAGTCCTGTATGGAGGTTATTATGTCCCTGGCTGAAACATCAACAGATTTCCTGGATTTCCTTGAAACCTGGCTGGAAACCCGCCCCACACTCACCCTTGAAGAGGCGATCCCCGAACCTGAGCATTCCGCCATCATCAGTGCGGATGTCATCAATGCGTTCCTTTATGAGGGTCCGCTCTCAAGCCCGCGCGTGGCTAAGATTGGTGACCCGATTGCTAATTTGATGGAAGCCTCCTGGGATCAGGGCCTGCGCGATATTCTGCTGGTGCAGGAGGGTCACACCGAAGAATCTTTAGAATTTGACTCTTTTGGAGAGCATGCCGTCAAGGGGTCGCATCAGGCTGAAGCGATCGATTTGATCAAAGACCTGCCTTTTTACGATCAGCTTGACACGGTTTATAAAGATTCCATCCATCCGGCGCTTAACAACGGCTTTGACGAGTGGGTTGAATCGCGTGAGCCCCTCAAAACCTTTATTGCCGTGGGAGATGTCACCGATCTTTGTGTCTATCATCTGGCCACCTACCTGCGCTTCCGCGCCAATGCTTATCACAAGGAGCGGCGGGTGATTGTCCCTGCCAACTGCGTCCAAACCTGGCACCTTTCGGTTGACGACGCTGAAGACCTGCCAGCCATGCCGCATCATGGCGACATGCTGCATGCGACCTTTCTGTACCACATGGCCCTCAACGGAATTGAGGTGGTCAAGGAGATCCAGCTTTAACCCGGGCTGGGTGGAGGCTGGCAAATCAAAACAGCGGTTACATTTTGAGACCATTAAAGGGTCTTTGGATAGGTTAATAAATAAATTAGTTCCTTACCAATAAAATGCTTAGACAAAAAACAAGCATATCCAGCATAGTTCTCGCTCGGTCTCCTGAGTGCGAAGCCTCCTGTCTGCGAAGCGTCCTGTAAGGAAAGGACCGAGCGAGGGGTTTGACAGAAAGGTCTCCAAATTTTTTTCTCAATGAACCATTGCACATTTTCTTCGTTCTCGCCGGTCTTTATTTCTCTAAAGCAAAGCGGAACCCTGGAAAGAATTGGAACCCCTGAAACGAAGTGGAAGGGGCAGGAGCAAAACGGAAAGCGCCTGACCGAACGAAAACGAAACTTTTACCATTTTGGTTCTGGTTTGTCCAGGTTTGGGCTTACTTCGACCCAAAAATTTTGCCGGGAGGGATAGGGTAATTCATTCGCAGGTTTTTCACTGCGCTTAGAATTTTTTACTTTGCACTTCCCATAATTGGGCAGTCAGCGAATTGCTTAAGATCCGATCCCCGCCAGGACCTGGCTGCGGGTTGTTCACAAGAAAAATTCGCTTCTGAGATCGGATCATGAAAGGGAGCATTGTCATTTTCGATCGGGTTTGTTCGCCAAGGCGGACATCAGCGAGATCGGAAATGGACTGGACGAAAAGGGCATCCATTGGATCCTGAGCGCGTCAATCAGAACCTGTTGTTTTGATTTTGCGATTACCCTGGAGAAGATGTTAGGGCAACCGCAAAGTTAGAGAAATTAAAATAAATCGCTCCCCGCAGCGTACTCGTTGCGGGGAAATGAATAAGGAAGGCGAAAATATTTAAACAATAGAGAAATTTGCATTTATAGATGGCGTTTTTTCGCCGACGCCCCCGTCGGCGAGAGCGGAAAGTTGGGATGAGAACCCATCGATCACCCTTCGGATAAAAAGAACTCCACTCACAACTTTTCGTGGGAATCTTGCGATTACCCTGGAGAAGATGCGCAGCGCTCCTTGTCCAAAGGGCCTTTGTGGTATGATTAACGGCTGGAAAAATGAATTATTGTGTAATTGCCAACCTTCATTCAACTGCACCTCAATTCTCCTGCAGAAATAAGACCGATTATTTCAGCAGGAATGCCATTTAAATAAGGTAAGGACGAAATGACAGACATAGTGAGAGAAAAACCAATTCAATTCAGCCTGCCGCGCAGGATCAAACGGCTTGAGGAACTGGCCTTCAACCTGTGGTGGGTCTGGCGCCCGGAATCTCAACGGCTCTTTAAGGATATTGATTCCCTATTGTGGGAGCAGTCCTTTCACAACCCGGTCGTCTTCTTGCGGGATTGTGATCGGGCGCGTTTAAATGCGGTGACCCATGACCGCTATTTCTTAGACCAGTATGACCAGGTGATGCGGGAATACGACCGCTACATGAACGAAAAAGATACCTGGTTTTCCAAAACTTATCCCGAATTAAAGGATGAGTTGATGGCCTACTTTTCCTTTGAATTTGGGCTGCATGAATCCTTGATGGTCTACGCTGGCGGTTTGGGGATCCTTTCTGGCGATCACCTGAAGGAATCCAGCGACCTGGGAATCCCCATGGTTGGGGTGGGATTTGTGTATACTTACGGCTATTTCTCGCAGCGGATCAGCGAAGACGGCTGGCAGCAGGCGGAAAACGTTCCCATCGATTTTGATGCCCTGCCCCTGATCCGACTGAAGGATAAGGATGGGGAACCCATTAAGATCGTCATTGATCTGCCTGGCCGCAAGGTCTATGCCCGGATCTATGAATTAAATGTCGGGCGCGTCAAGCTGTATTTGCTGCACACCAATATCCCTGACAACGACCCGAACGACCGCCAGCTCACCGACCGACTGTATATCAGCGACCTGGAGCTGCGCATCTCACAGGAGATCCTCTTGGGAATGGGCGGCGTGCGAGCGCTGCGCACGCTGGGCTACGAACCCACGGCCTGGCACATGAACGAAGGTCACTCCGCTTTCCTAACCCTCGAACGCGCCCTCGAATATGTGGCTGAGGGGCTTCCTTTTGAGGAAGCGACGAAAAAGGTGAAGGCCAATAATATTTTCACCACGCATACCCCGGTCCCAGCTGGCAATGATGAATTCCCGTTGTGGCTGATCGATAAATATTTTGTGCAGGTTTGGTCCGATCTCGGTCTCTCGCGTGAGGATTTTATCAACCTGGCCAAGATCAAACAATCATGGGGCGGGGACGCCTTCAGTATGCCGATCCTGGCCTTAAAAATGTCGGAATTCCGCAACGGCGTTTCAGAACTGCATGGAACCGTTGCCCGCCAGATGTGGAGCTTTCTCTGGCCGGATAAGAAAGATGAAGAGGTGCCGATCGACCACATCACCAACGGCATACATACCGAAACCTGGCTGGCGCGCCGGATGGGTTTGCTCTTCTCGCGCTACCTGGGTGCGGATTGGTCCAGTCGCCTGGACGATCCGGATTTTTGGGCCCAGGTGGAGAACATTCCCGATGAGGAGATCTGGCTCGTGCGCAGGCATCTCAAAAGAAAGCTCGTGGCTTTCATCATCAACCGCGCCAGGGAACAGTGGAAGACCGCCCAGGTTCACCCGGTTCAAACCATCGCCAGCGGCGTACTGCTGGATCCCTACGCGCTGACGATTGGTTTTGCGCGCCGTTTTGCCACCTACAAACGGGCCAACCTGATCCTGCGAGATTATGACCGCCTGCTGAACATCGTCACCAATGCCCGCATGCCCGTGCAGTTCATCTTCGCCGGCAAGGCCCATCCCGCCGATGAGCCCGGTAAGCAGATGATCCAGCAGGTTTACCGGGCGGTCAAGGACGCACGCTTCGGCGGCCGTCTGGCCTTTTTGGAAGACTATGATATGAACATTGCCCGTTACCTGGTGCAGGGTGTGGACGTCTGGCTCAACACCCCCCGCCGCCCCCGCGAAGCCTCCGGCACCTCGGGTATGAAGGCCGCCCTGAACGGCGTGCTTAATTTTTCCGTTCTGGATGGCTGGTGGCGCGAAGGATATAACGGCCGCAACGGCTGGCCGATAGGTGAGGATCTCACCCGGGCGGCCAATGCCGAAGAGCAGGACGAAGCGGATGCCCGCAGCCTGTACGAGACCCTGGAAAATGAGATCGTACCCCTGTATTACGAGCAGCGCTCCGCCGACAACCTGCCGGCAGATTGGATTGCCCGTGTGAAGGAGAACATCCGTACCCTGGGCGGGCAGTTCAGCATGCGCCGTATGGTCAAGGAATACATGACTCAGATGTATGAGCCGGCCATAATGCATGGAATCGATCAGCGTAACGGGGACAACAAGACACAATAATGGATGCCCTGCTTTCTCCCACCGCCTGGCTGATCGCACTGGGCATTTTCCTGGCGCGCTTGGTGAATATCACCATCGATACACTGCGTTTTATGTTCACACTGCGCGGAAAACGAGCGCTCTCATGGATCTTTGGTTTTGTCCAGTCCGTGATTTTTGTGGTTGTGATTGGTTCAGTATTGACCAATTTGGGCAATGTTCTCAATATCATCGGGTATGCCGCGGGTTTTGCGACCGGCAATGTCTTGGGGATGGCGATTGAGAAGCGCCTGGCGATCGGCTTTACCCACTTCACCATCATCAGCCGCGACCACAGCACGGAGATTGCCGATAAGCTGCGTGATGAGGGCTTCGGCGTTACCGAGATCCCGGCCCGCGGCCGGGAGAGCAACTTTATGCTGGTGGACTGCCATGTGCGGCGTAAGCAGGCTGATGCGGTTGAGGATTTGGTGCTGGATGTGGACCCCAAGGCCTTCATCACCATGGAGGAGGTCACGCCCCATCGGAGCGGCGGTATCTGGCGCTCATAAATTTGAGGTCAACCAAGGACTGCGGATTAACCCTGCAGTCCTTTTCTGTTTAAATCAAGCGATTTTCTTGGTCCAGGTTCTGTTTCTCTGCGAGAATGCTGTATACTATAGCCAGTCAACACAATCAGGAGGCTTTATGGCTGGAAAATCAGATCAATTTTTCCTTGGCAAAGTTTACGATCTCCAGCACAGCGAGATGCTTGAGCCGCGGGTTCATTATGATCCAGGCGACCTGACGACGCACGGCGTGATCACCGGTATGACCGGCTCAGGCAAGACCGGCCTGGGGGTGATCATGCTGGAAGAGGCCGCCCTGCAGGGCATCCCGGCGATCGTGGTGGATCCCAAGGGCGACCTGACCAACCTTTTACTGCACTTCCCGGATCTGCTGCCGGAAGATTTTAAGCCCTGGGTCGACCAGGACGCAGCCCGGCGGGAGGGGATCAGTGTGGAAGCAGCCGCGGAGAAGGCGGCTTCCCTGTGGGAAAACGGCCTGGCTTCATACGACCTTGGTAAACCGGATCTGCAGGCCCTGAGCGAGGCGGTGGATTACGCCGTGTATACACCGGGGTCAGACGCCGGCCTGCCCGTCAGCATTTTAGCTTCGCTGTCCGCGCCGCCCATCCCTTGGGAGGGCAACAAGGAGATCCTGCGGGATAAGATCGCCAGCACGGTGACGGCCATCCTGGGGTTGATCGGCTTCAAGGACATTGACCCGGTGCGTTCCAAAGAACACATTCTCCTGGCGAACATTTTTGAAGATGCCTGGAAGCAAGGCAAGGACCTGGAGATGGGCACGCTGATCCCCCACGTCCAATCCCCGCCCTTTACAAAGCTGGGAGTTCTCTCCCTGGACCAGTTCTATCCTGAAAAAGAGCGTTTCGAGCTGGCGATGCTGCTCAACAACTTCCTGGCCGCGCCGGCCTTTCAGACCTGGCTGGAGGGGCAGCCTTTGGACGTTGGGAAGATCTTGTTCACGCCAGAGGGCAAGCCGCGCCACAGCGTGTTTTACCTGGCGCATCTCAATGACCAGGAGCGGATGTTCTTTGTCACCCTGCTGTATACGGCCATTGAAACCTGGATGCGCACCCAGAAGGGCTCGGGCAGCCTGCGCGCTATGGTGTATTTTGACGAGATCGCCGGCTACCTGCCGCCTGTCGCCAACCCGCCCAGCAAGAGCATCATCCTGCGGATGCTCAAGCAGGCCCGTGCATTCGGCGTGGGCCTGGCCCTGGCGACCCAGAACCCGGTTGACCTGGATTATAAAGCCCTCTCCAATGCCGGGACCTGGATGGTTGGCAAGCTCCAAACCGAGCAGGACAAGGCCCGCCTGCTGGACGGACTGGAGGGCGCCGCGCCGGGTGTTGACCGCAAAGCCTTTGACCGGATGATCTCCCTGCTGGACAAACGTGTTTTCTTGCTGCATAACGTTCACGAGTCTGAACCGCAGGTGTTTCATACCCGTTGGGCGATGAACTACCTGCCGGGGCCGCTCACCCGGGCGCAGATCCCGACGCTCAACGACCTGGTCAGCGCTCAATCCCACGGCGGGGCTGCAGAAAAAAGCAAAACGGTTAAAGAATCCAGCGCGGGCGCCCTCCCTGGCCAGGATGTGGTTCCAGCCATCCCCGGTGCAGTCGAGACCCACTACCTGCCGGCAGGATTGGCCTTTTCGGAAGCCCTGGAGAAGGCCGGTTTATCTTATGATCCAAACACGCCGCCGCCGCAGATGCTCTACCAGCCGGCCCTGGTTGGGCAGGCGCGGGTGGCTTTTCTGGACCGCAAGCACAACCTCAGCCAGGAAGCGGTTTTTACCGTACGCATTGATGAGCTGAAGCGCAAGGGCCTGGTCCGCTGGGAGAATTTTCTGACCGCACCGGTGGACCTGGACGTACTTTCAGCCAGCCCACACGCCAACGCCCGGTTTGTGCCGCTCGATGACCTGGCAGTCAAAGATGTTAAATTCGTCAGCAGCCTTAAGTCTGACTTTGAGGACTGGATCTACCGCACCCAGGTGATGACTATCCGGGTCAACGAGACCCTGGGGATTGCAGCCGGACCGGAGGTCTCCGCGGAAGCATTTCAAAAAATGGGGGCCGAAGCCGCTGCGGAGAAGGAAGCCGCCGAGATTGAGGCGGTCAAGGCTAAATATGAGAAGATGCTGGATGACCTGGAAGAGGACCTGCAGGATGAGATGCTGGACCTGGAAGAGGAAAAACAAGATTTGAACCACCGTCGGATGGAGGAGGTTGGAAAGGGTGTGGAGAATGTTTTGGGCCTGTTTATGGGCCGCCGCCGCAGCATCTCCACATCGCTCACTAAACGCCGCATGACCAGTAAAGCCAAGGCGGATGTGGAGGCTGCAGAACTTGAGATCCAAAAAATTGAAAAAGAGATGCGGCAAATGGAAAAGGCGCTCGAAAAGGAGCTTAAAGAGGTTAAGGCGCGTTGGCAGGCAGCCGTTGCACAGGTGATCGAAACGCCCGTCTCGCCTTATAAAAAGAATATCTTTATCGAATTGTTTGGGGTGGTCTGGCTGCCTTATTACGCCTATCAAAGCGATACGGGCTGGAAGCCCGTGCCTGCCTTTAAGTGGTCTGAGCGCGTATAGCAGTCAATCGAGAAACGATTCTAAAAACCCATTTGCCGCACGGCGGAACGCCCCAGGATTGCTCCAGATCAGGGGATGTCCGCCGTTTTTGGTTAAGAAGGCGCGTCCGTCCCTGGCCTGGGCCAGCATCTGGAGGGTGTAAGGACCCGGTTGGATGAGCATCTCGTCTTCCAGGCTGGCGGTGAAGAGGATCGGGCAGGCGGTTTTTACCAGCGAATCTCCCAGCCAATTGCCGCCCTGTTCAGTGATCCGTTTCAGCATTTCGGTATCTGCGTCGATCACGCTTTCCCAATCCTCGCCGTGGGCAAAGCGCCAGAAATCAACCTGGCCTTCACTGCAGACGGACCGTTCCTCAATCACATTATGCTGCAGCATGTCCACAGTAAACTCAGGTGTAAAGCTGTCAGCGATTACCCCACGGACCAGGTTAGGGTGCCTGGCGGCCGCATGCAGGGCGACCACCGCACCGCCGCTGGTCCCCAGGAGGACGGCGGGCCCGGCGCCCAAATACTGGATCAGGGCGGCGGCCTGGTCGGCGCAGTTTTGAAACCAATCCAGGCCAAAGCTGTTAAGTCGGTCCGATCGGCCTGTGCCGAGGTAGTCTAAGGAGACGGTCGTGAACCGGTTGGAGAAGTAGGCCAGGTCTTCCTGGTGGCAGGCCGAGGAGGCCGTGTTGCCGGGCAAGATCACCAGCAGCGGTCCCTGACCCTGTTGGCGGTAGAAGATTTGCTTTCCATAGTATTCGAATTTGGGCATCGGGGCACTCCGGCTGAGCCATTAATTGCCCGTCTGGTGTCTAAGGTTCACACTTTGTGGTGATGAGAACCTCAGGTACCTTTATATTAATAAGCCTTTTACATCAACCGGATACATTATAAGTGTAGATTGAAATTTAAAACGAAAAAAGGAGACAAAATGCTAAAAAGGAAAGCCAATGCAATTTGGGAAGGCGACCTGAAGACCGGAAAAGGCGCCCTGAGTGTTGAAAGCGGATTATTTACTGGCAAGTATTCCTTTGGCGCCCGCTTCGAGCAAGAAGCTGGCACTAATCCAGAAGAGTTGATCGGCGCGGCGCTGGCGGGTTGCTTCTCGATGGCCCTCAGTGGTGACTTAGCGCGGGCTGGTTATCAACCTGAAGAGATCCGCACGGAGGCAGCCGTCAGCCTTGAAAAAGGCGAAAGCGGTTTCCAGATCACGAAGATCGTGCTCGACTGCAAGGCCATCGTGCCTGAGATCAAAATGGATGAGTTTGCAGAACTGGCATCCGGCGCCAAAAAGAACTGCCCGGTGTCCAAAGCCCTCAAAGCGGTGGACATTCAATTGCAAGCGCATTTAAAAAAGGGGTAAATAAAGTAGAGAACCAACAAATAAGATGAGAGCTGTCCTGAAACCGCGGGACAGCTCTTTTTTGGCTGGTTGTTGCTTGAGACTCACCATGGGAAATCAACCCTTGAAACTGAAATAGCAACCATAAGGAGAATCGGCCTAGGGCGCGTCGAGGCGGTAGACCACCCCGTCCGTCCCGCTCAGGCCTTCCGGACCGGTGGTGAGCAGATAGATGTTATTGTTCTGGTCCTGGCCAAAGCCCATCAGATAGGCGTTCAAGCGGCCGTTGGGGGTATTGGTGAATTCAATGGGCAGGATCTCCCATAAGCCAGCGTCTCCATCCTCTGGGCGAATCCCGAGCAGCAGGCCGCCGTCAGCTGACCCGTGGCTGGAGGTGAAATAGCCGAAGAAGTAATTCCCCACCCAGGTGGGCACATCTGAACCGCGGTAAACCTCGCCGCCGACAATGGTGGTCCCCAGGCCGCCGTTGGGGTGGCGCTGGTTGTTGAATTCGATCACCGGGTCAATCAGGGGGTCGTCTTCCGGGTCGGTGTCGGGGCAGTTGGTGATGGCGTCCGGGTCGCCGGGATTGGCGGCGCTGAAACAGTGGGTACCTTCCTTGACATTCCAGCCGTAATTACCGCCCTTTTGGACGATGGAAGCCTCTTCATACAGGCTCTGGCCGGCATCCGCCAGGAACAATTCATTGCTGCCGCCCGGGTCAAACGACATCCGGTAGGGGTTGCGGAATCCGTAGGCCCAGATCTCTGGGAAGTTGTCGCTGACCTCCGGGTTGTCAGGTGGAACGGCGTAAGGGTCGCCGCTGTCCACATCAATCCGCAGGACGCTGCCCAGCAGATTGTCCTCCACATCCTGGCCGTTGCCGCCCCCATTGACGTCATACCAGTCCTCAGCGTGTCCTGCGTCGTCATCGCCGCCGCCGCCGCCGTCCCCCAGGGAGATGTAGAGATAGCCGTCTGGGCCGAAGGTGATCGCGCCGGCGTTGTGGTTGCTTTGGGGGTTATCTACTTCCAGGATGACCTCTTCAGAGGTCGGATCGGCAACGTCAGGGTCGCCTGACACGGAAAACTCAGAGACCTGGTTGGTATGCGCACCGGTCCCACCTGCACGCAGGGGGGCGGAGTAATAGACAAAGAAACGGCCGTTGGTAGCGTAGTCTGGGTGGAAGGCCAGCCCCAGCAGGCCGCGTTCGTCAAAGGTGTCTCCCAATTCCACCAATTGATCGGAGATGTCCAGGAAGGGCGTCTCTACAAGATCTCCGCTGCTGTCAATGATGCGAATCTGCCCAACCTGATCGACCACAAAAATCCGGCCGCTGCCGTCATTCGGCGCCGTTAATGCCACCGGAGAAACTAGGCCGGTTGCGGCCTCTGTCAACTTTGCATAGGGGGAAACATCCGCTTCTGGGGTGTAGAAGATTGGAAATACATACTCATAATCAAATTCCTGGCGGACAGATTCAGCGCCAGCCGGCCAGCTGGAAACCCCCAAACCAATCATGAGCATGAACCATACGAACAATTGATATTTTGATTTTTTCACCCGGGCACCTCATTTCGAGACTTAATTTGGCGTTAATTGCATCCATTATTAATTCAGGGTCTATTCTTCGGCCGGGCTGATCCGGTAGACGCTGCCGGTGCTGCCGCTGGGGCCCAGGGAGAGGGAGGTTAAGACATACACTTCACCGGCCTGGTCGTTACCAAAGCCGAGCAGGAACTCGTTGAGTTCTCCGCCTTCCCTGCCGGAAATTTCAATGTTTTGGAAGTCCCACAGGCCGTCATGATTGGGCGCGGCGACAAACATCCCGCCCGAGGGGGTCCCGGCGCTGCGGCTCCACTGCCCGAAGAGATAACGCCCGTCCCAGGCTGGCAGGCTTGACCCGCGGTAGACCACGCCGCCGATAATGCTGACGCTGAGACCGCCTTCGGGGTGTTTCGAGTTGCGGAATTCAATGATCGGGTCGATCAGGGGGTCTCCTTCAGGATCCTGGGTGGGGCAGTCCGTGATCGCATCCGGGTCGCCAGGGGCCGCAGTGCTGAAGCAGTGCGTGCCCTCACGCACATTCCAGCCGTAATTGCCGCCTGCCTCGACAATCGAGACCTCTTCAAACAACTCCTGGCCGACATCCCCCAGGAACAATTGATGGTCTCCGCTTGGGTCAAAGGCCATGCGGTAGGGGTTGCGGAAGCCGTAGGCCCAGATCTCGGGGTAGGTTTCGCTGATTTTGGGGTTGTCTTCGGGGACAGCATAGGGGTCGCCGCTGTCCACATCAATCCGCAGGACGCTGCCCAGGAGGTTGTCTTCCACGTCCTGGCCGTTGCCGCCGGCGTTGGTCTCATACCAGTCCTCGGCATGCCCCGGCCCCCGGTCGCTGCCTGCGCCGCCGTCTCCCAGGGGGATGTAAAGATACCCATCCGCCGGGCTGAAAGCAATTGCGCCAGCATTGTGGTTGGATTGCGGCTGGTCGATCTGCATGATGACCCGCTCTGACTCGGGATCGGCACGGTTAGGATCTTCCTCTGACGCAGTAAATTCTGAGAGCACGCTGGTGTGATCAAAGCCGGCCGGTGCGCCAGCCTGCAAGGGGCCAGAATAATATGCAAAGAAACGCCCATTGTCTTCATAATCGGGATGAAAGGCCAGCCCCAGGAGCCCGCGCTCATCATAATTGGGGTTGAGGTTGATCATCCGGCTGCGCAGATCCAGGAAAGGGGTTTCAAGCAGGCCGTCTTCCCCGTCAACGATATAGATCAACCCGATCTGGTCGGTGATGAACAACCGGCCGCTGCCGTCACCCGGAGCATCCAGGTCAACCGGCGCGGTCAGACCGGTTGCAACTTGCTCAAGCTGCACGACTGGTGAAAACTCCTCCGATGGCTGGGTGGCGGTTGGCGCGCCTGTCGGTTCGCTCTCCGGCCCCGGGGCTTCTTCAGTTGAGGGATCTTCGCCAAGATCCTCCGGCGGAGGGGTGGGGGCGTTTGTGGGCGTTTCTGTTTCCATTTCAGCCTGCGTCCCTGTGGTGGGTGTGGGTGTCATTGGCTGGCAGGCTGCCAGCAGCATCAGGCTGAGAAGGAATCCATAAAGTGTTTTTCTAACCATCTTGACCTCTTTTTTTTTAAAATAATCATCAACATACTCCGACCCTGGTCCTGTTTGCAGCGCTTGATAGAATCGGCAGGGTCACAAAGGCGGCAAACTTTTATTCAACAATCACGGTTCCATCCATATTGGGGTGGATCGTGCAGTGATACGCATACGTTCCAGTTTCCTCAAAGCTAAAGCTGAAAGTTTCGCCTGGTGGCACGGTTTCGTCAAACATCCCGATTGCGGATCCCCGCGAGCCGGCAGTGACGGTATGTTCGACGGCATCTGCATTGATCCAGGTGACGGTTGTCCCAGCAGGAAGGGTGATCTGATCTGGTTGGAAGGCGTTGCCCTGCATGACGACTTCGACGACTGCCGTTTGTTTTTCACCGGTGGGTACTGTCTCGTCTTCTGTCGGCATGGGCTCGGCTGGCAGCTCTGGCGCTGTTCGGCAGCCGGTCAGAACCAGGCCGCAGATCAAAAGGAACGTCAATCCAGCTAAATCGAATTTAACCCGGTTCATAAACACGCCTTTGTTCTAAAAAAAAGACTGACAGCCAAAAAGGTTTGCCTGGAGAGGGGTCGCGAGAAATTTTTCTTCCGGCAGGCAGCTTTCTCCTTTCACCAGGCTGATGTTTTATCTTACCTTTTCAAAGTTAAGATTTGAGGATGGCGCGGGTTGCCCTCAGCATGGTTGCGTTAGAACGGGGTTGAGAATGTAGGTGGATGCGTGTCATGAAGCATTACTGGGCTGAAGATCACACCCAGGTATAGGAGCCTTCAGACTTTCCTTCTAGGCCCTGAAGTCTGACGGGAAAAAAGAACAGCCGCATGGATTATCCTTCTGTATGGGCGCTGATGATATTTCGGATCATCTCCGTGTGCTCCTGCATGTGCTCGGTCAGCATTAACAGCATTTCCCCCACAGTCCGGTCAGCCAGCTTCTCGCCTTCTGTGTTGTGATAATTGACCTTGTTCTCCCAGCGTTCGGGGAAATGGCCCAGCAGTTCAGCCAGGAATTGGCGCTGAGCCTGGATCAGGTTCAGAACACCTTCCACCGGCCGTTCGGCGAAGGCGAGGCGGTTGGCCCAGGCGTCGTTGCCGGGGAATTCGCCAAAAAAGACTTTGCAGTCCGGCGTGGCCAGGCCGCGCTCGATGATGAAGACGTATACATTGCCGTCATCCGCCAGGTGGTGCAGCACCTCCCGGATCGACCAGCCCCCTTCTTCAGCCCAGTCCAGCCCCTCCTTAGGCAGATCGGTCAGGACGGCGTCAAGTTCTGCCAGCTTGGTCCGAAACGCGTTGATCATCTTAGCTTGGTTTTCATTCATGCTTCCTCTGCTTCATCACATTATTGGATCAAGGAACGGGTAACTATCAAGAGTAATTATAAATGCAGAACTTTCACGCTGTTAGTGGGAATCTGAATAACCATCAATAAAAAAGTTCAAAAATGAAACAATATTGTCATTTACTCATTGGAAGTACTCGAAAGTACGAATTTCCCAGAGCGTAAGTCCTGACTCTGGGGAATGTTGTTTTTTACAGTGGATTTTTAGTAAAACTTGTCTTTGAACTTTACCGCTGTGTGTTAATCACGGGAGACGCGGACAATCACATTTCCTTTTTTATGTCCTGCTTCAACATACCGATGCGCTTCAACGATCTCTTCCAGGCTGTATTCCCGGTCAATCAGGGGTGTCACCTCGCCAATCTGGACCAGGTTCAAAATCTGCTTGAGCGCTTCAGTATTTTCTTTGGTGAGGCTCCGGACGGTGACATAATTTCCATCTGCGCTGAGGGAAGCACGGCATTTCGATTTTGTGATCTTGCCGACTGCATCAAAGATCAGGTCGTATTGCTGGCCGTTTTGGGTGAAATCCTCTTTGGTGTAATCGATGGTTTCATCTGCGCCCAGGCATTGAACCAACTCAAGATTGGATGTGCTGCAGACCCCGGTCACCTTTGCGCCAAAGTGTTTGGCCAGCTGCACAGCGTAGCTCCCCACAGAGCCAGAGGCGCCGTAGATCAGAGCGCGCTGGCCGGCAGCAAGGCCGCCTTTTTTGAGCAGGAACATGGCGGTCATTGGGCCCACGGTGGCGGCCGCCGCCTGGTCGAAAGTCAGCCCTTCTGGTATAAGGGCAATCACGCCCATTTTTGGCTGTTCCGGCACGCATACAAATTCAGCGTTGGCGCCGTGGGCCAGGCCCGTGGTGGTGCCGCAGACGGCGTCGCCAGGTTGGAAGGCGGTCACATCGCTTCCGACAGATCGAACCACCCCGGCATATTCGACCCCGAGGGTCTGCATGGGCTTGAAGCCAACAATCAGACCCATGACCGATTGCACGAAGCGGGGAATTCTTCTCAGGTTGACATCACCACTGGTGACCGTGGCGCTGCATACCTTGATGAGCATTTCATCCGCCCGGGGGGTTGGGATCTCGCGGTCCACGATCTTTAAGATTTCCGGCGGACCGGACTTTGGCGCTAAGACAGCTTTCATGGTTTCTCCTTGTGTTTTAGTTCTGATTGTGTTTTTGAATTTCTTCCAACCCATCAAGGATCAGATCCAATCCGAAGGTGAAATCATTGACACCGGAATACTGACCCTGGCTGACAAGTTTAGCAAGCTGGGTAAAATAGGGGTATTTCTGTGTTGGCACCGTCGGCAGGAAGTTTTCTGCCTGGTGGGCATATTCAGAAGGTTCAATGGGAAAGTTCAACTCCTGCAGGGTAAAACCGTAAATGTGGCTTTCCATGGCATTGAGGGCCTGATCGGCCATCGCATAAGAAAACCCGGCTTCCACCAGGCACCCGAGGGTACCGTTGATATAACGGATCATGGCCGGTCCGACGTTGATGCGCCGGACGATGGTGGCAATCGCCCAAGGGTGGCGCAGCAAGACTTCATGGGCTGAGAGCGCCCGGCTGCGCATGGCGGCCTTCCAATCATCACCGGCCTGCGGCACATCCATCTCGCTGATCACCAGGTCAACAATGCCGTCGATGATCTCGTCCTTGTTCTCCACATGGTGATAGAGTGACATGGCGGTGACGTCGAGTTTCTCAGCGATTTTCCGCATAGATAGGGCTTCAATTCCGTCCTCGTCCGCCAGGCGCAGAGCTGTCCGTAAGATCCGGCCTTTGCTCAGGGGAATGATGGGTTCTGGGTCGTTTGGATCAGATGGGAGCATGTGCGAAATTCCTTCGTGATGGCAATAATGGGTTGGGGCCTTCTGCGTTTTTAACAGACTGAGTTCCGCTGAAGAGGTTTGGTTGCCTTTCGAACCTGGCGGGCCAGTTCTGGATCTCAAAACGCCCGGCATGCAGGCTGATGATCTGCTGAGCTCTCCTGCGGAGCAGTCGCCCGCCGGCGCAGTGAGACGTCTCGCCGGCATCCCAGCAAACCAGGCAGGTGAAGTTCAGGGGCAGGCTGAGAGCGTTTTTACGGACATTTCCCCAGGGGTTATTGCTCGCTGCTGGGAGAGGTCCCTGCCTGAGTTCCAACGCTGAACGGACGTCTACGATCAATAGTTCTCCGGTTTATCCTGGGGTAAGGTGTACAGGGCTCTGGAGTCGGCAGGCTGGTGAAATTCAGCGGGCAGTGTATTCGGCGGGTCAACGATCATGCTGCAATCCGCAAGTAAGAACCCTGCTTCGGTAAGCTGTAAAACATCACGCTCAGAGAACACAATATTCATCTCCTTGGTCAATGCCTAATAAATGGTAATAAACTTTAAAGCAATTATACAGTGTATAGTACCTATACACTGTATAATTGTCAAGTTTAAATTTCCTTTAGCCTGATATGACTCATCGCTCTCTTGATGACCTCAGGTGATAGAATATCTAAACAGGTTTGGAAAGGTAACCATGATCATTACAGAGATGACGCAGGTTGACGAAGAAATCGCGGCGGCTTTTAAGCAATTGATCCCCCAGCTTACGCAGCACAGTTCCCCGCCTTCAAAAGAGCTGCTAATGGAAATGGCCGATTCAGAGGTTGTGTTTGTGTTCCTGGCTCGAGAGAACGACGAAAGTAGTACGATCCTGGGTTCCGCCACCCTGGCGACCTTCCTCACCCCCACCGGCATCCACGGCTGGATCGAGGACGTGATCGTAGACCGGGAGGCCCGCCGCCGGGGGATCGGGCGAGCGCTGACAGAAGCCTGCCTCGAGAAGGCCCGTGCCATCGGACTGCGCGAGGTCAACCTGACTTCGCGCCCCAGCCGTGTTGCGGCCA
>CAZLEK010000017.1:0-35935 GCA_964558525.1 uncultured Candidatus Brevefilum sp. | reverse complement strand
CTCATCGTGCCCAAAGGGTATTGTGTTAAGTTTTGCATAATGCCTGAGTAGACACGAATTATCTTGAATAATAATCCAAACATTCTGTTTCTCTACCGCGGACCACACGTTTGCCTTCCAGGGGGCCATTGGTTTCGGTGACAACGGTTGCCTGACTGTCTACATTCTCGTTTTCATAATAGATCACAACCCAATCGTGGGTTTTGTCCAGATCGTGGGCGCGTGCGGTGTTGGAGTAAAGGGCGGTGACCTCCCACCCTTCTTCGTTGGTATTCAAAATGGGCAACCAAGCTTTTCCTTCAGGATTGAAGCGCTTGGGTGCAATTTTCCGGAGCTCACCAGCCGCTGCTTTTTGGCGGTATGCCTGATCTATTTCCAGCAAAAGACGCACATCAGGCTGTTTTTGCTGGTTCACCTTTCCAGCCGGCTGCCTGCTGTGCTGCGCTGCAGTGCTCAGCATGCCGGCCAAACTCACCTGGATGTTCTCCACTTTTTGTTTGCCAAATCCCTCAAGTGCTTCAAGCCGGCCGTCATGCGCGGCCTGTTCGAGTTCTTCGAGGCTGGAAACATCCAGTCGTTCCGCAATGCGTCTTGCCAATTTCTCGCCAATGCCTGGCACCTGTTTGAAAAGTTCCCCTGGGGCGACCTCACCCTGCAACTCCTCAAGCATTGACGAGCGGCCTGTTTTGGCTGTTTCGTGAATAATCCTCGCGAGCCCCTCTCCGATGTCTGGGAGAGCCCGGAGAGCGCTCTGGCCTTCTTCCAGGGCCATTTCTGCGATGGGTTTATCCGCCCCTCGCACGGTCTCCGCTGCATCACGGTAGGAACCCACCCGAAAGGGGTTGGCATCTTTGGCTTCCAGGAAATCCGCGATCTTTTCTAGGGTATTTGCAATCTCTTGGTTGCTGGGTAGGGATTCAGACATGGTGCAGTGCTCCTTTTAACATTCGATCGGTTCATACAAAGCGGGTCAATTGTTGAAAATCCTGATGGAGGGCTTTCTCTAAACTTCGGTTGTAAAACATCGCGGCCGGATGATAGAGGGGCAGAATCTGGAAATCTCCAAAGGGCGTTTCAGCTTTGAGGAGCTGGCCGTGCAGATCGCCGATGGACCTGCCGTGTTCTGGCATCGAAAACTGACTAAGAATGAAATTCATGGCAAATCGACCTAAAGTCACGATGACTTCCGGTTCAATGATCTTGATCTGGTCCAACAAGTAGGGAGCATACAGTTTGATTTCAGATGTTTGGGGATCCCGGTTATGGGGTGGCCGGTCTTTCACAATATTGGTAATGTAAACATCTTCCCTTTGCAGGTCGATCTCATTTAGCAGCTCTTCCAATACTTCTCCTGCCCGGCCAACAAAGGGGCGGCCTGAGAGGGCTTCTTTCTCACCCGGCGCTTCGCCGATGAACAGAATGTCCGCATCGGGGTCGCCTTCGCCAATCACCGGCTGATAATCATTTTCGATCCGGTAAGCAATTAATGGGGTGGAGACCAGACCGATAATTTCCGCCTCAATTTGTGAAAGCTTTTGTTTTTTCTTTTCTATTTCTAGGCGTTTATTTTCGGACACGACACCCTTATCGCTCTTCGCTGACCACGTTGATTGGATTCCCCTGGACAAAATTTTGGATATTTTCAAGGGTTGTGTCCAGGATTCGCCAGATTGCTTCTTGTGTGTAAAAGGCATTATGCGGCGTGATGATCACGTTCCGCAGCCGCAAGAGCACGTGCCCGGCGAGCAGGGTTTGCAAGTTGTGCTGTTCGCGATAGAAAGACCGCAGCAACTCCGATTCTTCGCGGATGGTCGGCTCTTCCGGCAACACATCCAGTCCGGCGGCGGCAACCTTGCCAATAGAAAGCGCTCTTGCCAGGGCTTCAATGTGGACCACGCTGCCACGAGCGGTGTTGATCAGAACGACCCCTTCTTTCATCTGGTTAAATTCATCATCCGAGATGAGGTGGTAGGTATGTTTGTTGGCAGGCACATGCAGCGTGATGATATCGGAAGATTGGAGCAATTCATCCATACTGACATAATCAAATCCAATCTCTTGAGCCAGCTCTGGATTGGGTTTGACATCAAATGCAATCACTTCCATATCAAATCCCCTGGCAATTTTGATCACATGCTGGCCGATGCTGCCGGTGCCAACCACACCAAAGGTCTTGCCTTGAAGGTCAAACCCTCTCAAGCCACGCAATGAGAAGTCTCCCCGACGCGTCCGGTCTACGGCTTCGACCAGGTTGTGGCTTATGGCCAGCAAAAGGCCAAAGACATGTTCTGCAACGGTGCTGTCGCCGTATTCAGGCACGTTGGAGACAAGGATATCCTTTTCTCTGCAATAATCCAGAGGAATATGGTCGAATCCAGTGGATCGGGTGGCGATCAGTTTTAATTGCTTGAATTCAGATAAAATTTCTTCATTCAGCACGGAATAAATAAATGTGGATATTACATCCGCATCTTGGAATTCGGCTGCGTTTTCTTCTGTCAGGCGAGACTCCAAGAAAACGACCTCGTGGTCCTTTGTTAGAGGATCAAAAGCTGGCTGCTCCCAGAGTTCGGTTTCAAATATGACGATCTTCATTGATTTTCCTTTCGTTCGTACCGCAGGGACGTTTCGTTTATGAATGGTATCTCAATACGCAGGAAGTACTTTGGTGTGTATAAGGAATCTTACCTCAGTCTTGTTTGGGGATTGGAATTCCCGTCCTTGTGTTCTTTTTTCCGTATAGGCACGGTATGCACCGATGGTCTTCTTTGGGTTGATTGTGGGAACAAGGCCATGAGGTCATAGACTTCCTCAGGGACGTCCGTATTTATAGGTAGTCCCAAGTCTTCTGCCTCTTCCACCCGGATGGGAAAATCATGGGTCCATTTACCTTTGGTCAGATTGTCAGCTAAGTTCTCTGCGGTTTCTTTATCCAAACGTTCCGCCACGATCCGTAAGATGGTGTTTTTAACCTGTTGAATGGCTTTTTCTCCGATATCAGCCATGATCAAGGTCTCATCATCAAGCTCGTTGACATCCTTCTTGCTCACTGCCGTGAGGATCGAGGCTGCGGGTTGATCGTTTAATTGAGGATCCACTGGTCCCAGCACACCATTTTTATCCAGGATGATCTCATCCGAAGCCAGGGCAATGAGGGTGCCTCCTGACATGGCGTAATGGGGGATGATGACATTGATCCTGGCAGGATGGGCACAGAGCGCATAGGCAATCTGTTCAGCGGCCAACATCAACCCTCCCGGCGTGTGCAGGATCAGGTCAATGGGTTTCTGGGGATCCGTTTCTCTGATTGCTCTAAGGATCTTTTCGGATTCATCAATGGTCAAGTAGCGCAGAATGGGGATACCAAGAAAGGCGATCCTTTCCTGGCGGTGGATGAGAAAGATCACCCTTGAGTCGCGTTTGTTTTCGATCTCGCGTAGCTTCTTAAGGCGGGCTCTTTCAAGAATTTTCTGACGAATGGCTGGAATAATTATCGTCAAGGCTGCCAAGATTGCAAAAGTAATCCAGAATATTTGAGTAAACTGCATCTTGCCTCCAAAGGTTTCGTAAAAGCAACGTTGTCTATCGCCCAAGTAAGACATCGGGGATGTAATCGTGTAGATAATATTTCTAGACAATTCACCAATCATTTTTTTGAAATGGTCTTGCTCAACAATGATTTTTCTACCAATATTCTGACCATCAAAAGATTGATTTTGTCCTAATTTAGCTTATTTCGAAAATGAGAGGTGGATCGTGAGCGTGGGTTGGGTCAGAGATAGGACTTAATCGAAGCCGTTGGGTTTTCATTAGGGGATTATTTTGGAGCCGGGAAGCATTGCCTGACTCAGATCGCGCTTTACCCGCTTTGGATGGATTTAACACTTCCTCAGGAATGTGGTCTGAAAATACAGCCAACAAAAAATAAACCAACTCTTCATCTTTTCAAACACCGGACGCACTCTATTGAGGTAACTTGAATGATAAAGGAGTGGATCAATGAGTGAAATGATTGGTTATAAAAAGTTTCCAAGGGTTGAATCGAATTATTGGATAGACTGCCCAAAACGCATCCGAACGATTTTTGCTGGCAAAACGGTTGCTGACAGTCGAAAGGCGAAATTATTCCGCGGCCATCCCAAAGCGTATTATTTTCCCAAGGATCATGTGAGGATGGAATGTCTGAAGCCTTCTGATCATGAAGAAACTGGAAAGTTTGGCGAAAGGCAGTTTTTCCATGTTCGGGTTAAGGAACACACTGTGGATAACGCGGCCTGGGAGTTTATCGATCCGCCTTCCTCGGGTCCGGATGTGAAGGGGTACCTAAGATTTGATTGGGGGAGTATGGCTCAATGGCTTGTGGAGGATGAGCCTGTCACCGTTGGCCCCCGAGACCCATACACACGTCTCGATATCCGACAAAGCTCCAGAGATGTAAAAGTCATTGTTAATGGGGTCACGGTTGCAGAATCTGACCTGCCGGTGATGTTGTTTGAAACTGGGGTTGCCACACGGTTTTACCTGTATCGCACCGATGTTCGGATGGATTTGCTTGAGCCAACAGATAAGCGCTCCGGGTGTCCTTATAAAGGTAATGCAGATTATTACTCAATCATGGTGGATGAATTTCAACAAGAAAATGTCGTGTGGACTTATCCATCTCCAAATCCTCAATGCGCGCGGCTTAAGAATTTGCTCTGCTTTTACAGCGAAAAAATAGATGGATTTTATGTGGATGGTGAACCCTTTCATCAAGTCGGAAAATAATGAAACCGCAGGCTTTTCGTGTATTCTAGCATTGATTTTTCTTGAGAGTGGTTCATGCGGAATCTTGTTCGATTTTATTGAACCGAGCCATTCCTAAGGCGATAAATATTACCGCAAAGAGTAGCAAGACACCCACCGCAGGCAAGACATCCACCAGGGTGGCGTTTTGAACGAGCAAATCAGTAAAGGCGCGCATTGCCCAGGTGGAAGGCAGGATCTGGACGATTTGTCGGTAGATAGGAGGGGTGATCTCAAGGGGGTACCAGGCGCCGCCCAAAGCAGCCAGGCCCATTGCCAACCCGATCACCACACTATTTGCCTGACCGCGAGTCTTCACAAAGGTGGCCACGAGCATCCCTAACCCAACGGTTGCCAGGGCAAAGGCGAGCGAGACGATCGTTAAGGCCAGGGGGTCCCGGCTCCAATTGACGCCAAACAACAGGGAGCCACCCACAAACAGGATCGCCATCTGCACCAATCCCAGGGCTAACCGGCTGAGAAGCTTTCCCCCCAGAACGATCGCTCGCCTTGCCGGAGCGACCAACAGCCGGCGCAGAGTGCCGCTTTCCCGTTCTGCCACAAACACTTCCGCAGCCGCCAGCAGCGTGATCTGGGTCCAGGTCACGATTTGTCCAGCAGAGGCCTGTTCAGCGGAGGTGGCTGTTGTCCGGGTGGTCTCAATATTAACATCGCCGGCCCAGTCGATCTTGGTTTGTGCCAAGGGATCTGCGGATGCAGCCAGCGTTTGTTTCAGAATGTTCTCAAAGTATTCACTCTCTTCCTGAGGGCTTGCGACCAGTCCTGATTCAACAGCTTGATTCAGACCCATCTCTGCCACCAGCGCCGCTCCGCCCAAGCGGCTGATGGCCGCTTTTACATATTGTTCAACAGCCTGGCTGGCGCTGGTGGTTGGGAGGACATGGAGTGTGACTGTGGTTTCTTCGCCGCGCAAAAGGTTTGCAGAAAAATCAGCCGGAATTTCCAAGACGAATTCATCTTCAGGCAGATTCTCAACGGATGTTGACTCAAGGTTATATTCCGCGAGCGCTTTTTTGAGATCTTCAACCAGGGGGCCTGCATCTTCAGAGAGGATAAAGATTTGCTGACTGAAAGCCTCTGGTTCGGTGTCTTCCTCGGGGGCCATCATACCGCCCAGTCCAGCGCCGACGGCTGCAGTGAATACCAGCGGGAGGATGATGAAGAAGAGGAAAGATATGGGATAGGCAAACTCAAGCAAGAACCCAATGCGCAGCATGGCGAATAATTTCTTAATCATACAAGCCTCTCAAGCTCAATCAAGCTTTCGACGAAATCCGAAAGCGGCAACGGCATAATAGATGACAGAAATGCCCAGCAATCCTCCCAGCCAGGGGAGGATCTCCAGCACGGTTTTACCAGACTGAAGGCGGGCGAAAATCTCAATCCCCCAGGCATTGGGACTGATATAGCTGATGGTACGTAGTAAGGGAGGCAGATTCATTCGGGGAAAAAATGATCCGGAAGCTGCGGCTGCCGCCAGTGAAAAAGCGGTTCCAATGGCCCCTGCCTGGCCGGCAGTTTTCGCATAAGCTGAGATCACCGCGCCCACACCTGTAGCAGCTAAAACCAGGAGGATCAAAGTGATGATCACACTCAATGGTTCGCCCCAATAAGCGCCAATCAGGCTGGTGGCGGCCCAAAGAACACCCACCTGTAGCAGGCCGGTGGCAATGATCCCGCTCATCTTGCCCAGTAATATGGTGAGATTATGGGTGGGCGTCACCACCAATCTCGGCAAAGTTCCCAGTTGACGCTCGGCAAGGATCGTTCGCCCACCAGAGGTTACTGCAAACATCAGGAACAGAACCGCCATGCTGGCTGCAGAATAATCCAGCCAGTTGAACTGGCGGCCGCTGGGGGAGGTGATTTTGAGATGGATGGGGAGCTCCTGATCTCCTGTCTGGTCGATCTCCCCTAAACCGGAACCCAAGGCCTCCTCAAGGGTGGATGTTCCCCCAGCTTCCTGCACGATTTGCGCTTCGACCATGGATGAGATGATCGCATTCGTCCCTGCGATGGTCATGTTGAGGCGCTCTAAAACCGAGCGGACAATGCCTTCGATCACAGCAGTGCTGATCTGCCAATCAGCGCTGGCATAAATTTCAACCATCGGCGTTTCATCGTCTTCTTGCTGGGTCTGAGCATACAATTGGGCAATCCGTTCTTGCTGCTCGGGTGACAGCGCCCGGATGTCTTGTTCTGTTAACGTAAAGAGATCCAGGCCAAGTTCATCTTGCATGCGGGGGGCAAGCGGCAGGGCTGATTCACTGAAATCCTCAGGAATGATCACCAGCGCAGCGACCTCGTCTGAGTCTACCCTGGTGCGGGCTTTGGTCTCATCACTAACGAGTGTTAAGGCGAGCACCCCCTGTTCCTGTTGGGATTCAAAGGCGGTTATCATCTCTGCTGAGAATTCCCCATTGTCCTTGTCTAAAAGCATGACCGGGATTTCCGAAAGCGCTGCTGACCCGCCGGTTCCAAAGGCAGCTGCAATGGCCAGGGTGAGTACCAACGGCGTCACGAGCATGCTCAAAATTGCGCCGAGATCACGAAAGGTAATAAGGACTTCTTTTACGGCTAGGACGATCAGCTTTCGCATGGTTACTCCTAATCCCTCAGCGCCCGACCGGTTAGATGCAGAAACACCGCTTCAAGGTTCGGTTCCTGGATGTCAATGGTGCGGATGCTGAGATCCAGTTCGGAAGCCTTTGCCAGCACCTTTGAAAGGGTTGCCTCAGCGGAGTCTACATTTAAAACCAGCTCTCCCTGGCGGGCTGTCGCTTGATCAATCCCTTTGATGTTTTTAACAACTTCTGCCAGCTGTTTGCCGCCTGTTTCCTGATAAAGTTTAATATTGAGAGTTTCTTTTTTGCCCACCATTTTGGTGAGTTCTTCCAGGGTACCAATAGCGATCAACTTGCCCTGGTCCATAATTCCAATGCGGTGACTGAGTTCCTGGGCTTCTTCCATGTAGTGGGTGGTGTAGAGGATCGTGATCCCCTCCGCGTTCATCTTTTTGACCCAATCCAGGATGTAGCGGCGGCTTTGGGGATCAATGGCGACCGTTGGCTCGTCGAGCATCAGCAGGGGCGGGTTGCCCAGCAAACCCACTGCCAGGTTGAGGCGGCGCTTCATGCCGCCTGAATAGGTCTTCACCCGATCATTGGCACGGTCCTGAAGTTCCATCAAGGCCAGTTTCTCATCGATTTCGGATTTCAGCTTTCCGACAGCAATTCCCTGCATTTCACCCCAGAAACGGAGGTTTTCTTCAGCAGAAAGTTCATCATAGAGGGCCAACTCCTGGGGGACGACCCCGATGGAGCGGCGCACCGCCATTTTTTCTTGGAGAACGTTTTTCCCGTCCACGCTGGCTTCACCTTTGGTGGGGCTGATCAGGGTGCTGAGGATGGAAATGGTGGTTGTTTTCCCTGCGCCATTGGGCCCCAGCAGGCTGAATATTTCCCCTTGATGGATTTGGAAGGAAATGCCATCCACGGCGGTAGTACCAGATGAGGGATAGTGTTTCACAAGGTCATTGACTTCTACAAAGGCCATCAGCACTCCTTTTTCACTTTATTTCTAAAGGGTCACATTCGAAGAAACAGGTGAAATTCCAATATGAAGAATTTATTGCAATTGGTTCAATTGTAATTTGTTTTGATGAATGATTGTTAAAAGAGGATTAAAGGCGGGTAAAGAAAGCCATGGAAACGTCTCGTGTTTGCTCAGGCCAATCGCAAAGTTAGAGGTATTGGAAAAATTGGCTCTCTGCAACGTCCTTGTTGGGGGGAAATTAGGGAGGAAGGTGTAAATATCTGATCAAGAGAAAATTCGCATTTAAGGAAGGTGTTTTTTCGCTGACGTGGTCGCCGGCGAGAGCGGAAAGTTCGGAAGAGAAACCAGCCACCCTTCGGATATAAAGAATTACAATCATAACTTTTCGTGGGGATCTTGTGATTGCCCTGGCGTTTGGATTTTGTCGAGGATTTTTATCGAGTAAACTGAAAATGTAACGGGCTGGAAACGAACAGACCTAAATAATGGAGATTCAATGAAAAAGCGGAGCATGTTTAGAGAATTGGCCGGGGAATTGGTTGGAACTTTAATTTTGGTCCTATTAGGTGTGGGTGTGAGCGCCAACGTGAGCCTGAGCCCGCGGCTGCAACCAGAAGCTTACAATTGGCACACCATCGTCCTGGGATGGGGTTTGGGTTATGGGATCGCAATTTTTCTTGTCAGCCGGCGTTCACTGGCTCACATCAACCCGGCGGTTACCCTGGCCCTGGCAGTCAAGCGTGATTTCCCCTGGGAAAAGGTGTTGCCCTATTTCCTGGCGCAGGTTTCAGGCGCCATTCTTGGGGCGGCTGCTGTGTGGTTCATGTATAAGGATGGGCTCTTTCCTGCAGGCCTGCCAAATGTTTGGGCTACCCATCCCGGAAATATTTATGAGACAGCGTTTCGTATAGATGCCAGTTCTGAGCCAATTGGCACCTACCGGGTGATTGTAGCTTGCGTGGCTGAGCTGTTGGGAAGCATCCTCCTGGTTTGGGGATATCTTGCCAGCAGGGAAGTCTTTATTGCTGGAAAAGGAAAATTTCTTGCGGCAGGGATCATAGGGCTGGTTGTTTTGGCTGTGGGGGTGTCCTTAGGCGGACCGAGCGGGTTTGCGATCAATCCAGCCAGAGATTTGGGGCCGCGCCTTTGGGGCGCATGGATGGGGACGACAGGTTTATTTCAGGGCAGCTACTGGTTGGTCGCGCCAGTCTTGACCCCTTTGGGTGCAGGCCCCTTGGGCGTCCTATTATTTGACTGGTTGATTAAGGAGAAGTGACCAAACGGTGACGACCGCAGTACGGTTTGATTATTATCGCGTATGCAGGATTGATCTCCCATCGGATCTGTTTTATTCTGGCTTGTAGAGATCGTATCGATTGCCATCCACGAAGCGCGCGAAGTTTCTGATCTTTTCTTGCTCTGGGGGACAGTCATGACAAACAATCAGGCAGGGGTCGAATCCAGGATCGATATAGGCTGTAGAAGGTGTGCCGGCGACGATCCATTCCAGGCGAATACCGCTGAAGGGGGCATTGAGGACGGCCCAGATATGATATTCTGTGGCTGCCCCACCGCCATAGATGCCGATTTGGTTGCACCCTAATTCTTTTACCACCTCCGGCAGCTGCATCAGACCCGGAAAGCTTTCAACAGAGCCGTCAAGCAGGAGTTCCATTCTTTCAGCAGATAGGATCGAAGGAGCACTGGTAAACCTGGTATTTGCAATGATGGGGCGTGATTCTGCAGAAAGCAGCCAGGGCCAGGAAAGAATGGCCAGGCTGAATGCGATCCCAATCTGAAACAGTTTTGAGGAAGCCCTCTCTAATACTGCGCCGAAGATCGGTGCGGCCATAAAGAAGGCCGGCAGGAAATACCTGGCGCCGAAGATCTGCCACTTCACCAAGGCTGAGTACAGGATGAAACCTAAAATGGGAAAGACCAAAGGGGAAAGATAGCGTATGAGGGGCCTTTTTCTTCTCACCTGGTAGAAGTAGATCCCAGAAAGGGGGATCAGGAGCAGGGCATGCAGGGTGTTGCCTGAGAAGTTCTCATTGGTGTTGACTGGCAATATGGCGAAATAACCTTCGTTGGTTGTTCGGGGGTCGTTGATATCCAATCCCAGTTTGACATGAACCTTCAGAAAGAACAATTCAAGGGCTTCGCGGAGATCCGACCAGGGCAGCTGGAGGTGAAAGCTGGCATTGCGGATCAGGTTCGAGAGGAGACTGCGGGGGCTGACCCACTCGCTGATGTGCCTGCCTGATTGGTAGGTCTCCAGAGGCGCGCCGAAGGTTTGAAGGTTCCGGAGCATGAAGCCGGCATTGATCAAACCAAAGATGACCAAAGCAGCCAGGACCCATAGGATGGATTTTTTGACGCCATTTTTTTGAAGGAAGGCGATTGCAAACCAGATCAGAATGGGGATCAAAAAAAGGATACTATTGGATTTTGTTAAGAAGCTCATCCCAAGTGAGGTAAATATGGCAGCCAGGGTAAGGGGTGTTTGGCTTTTGTAAACATACCGCATCATGAAGGTCAAAACCATCAGGACCCAAAATGCTACATGAAGATCGTTCTTAGCCGTTCCAGCCAGAAGGAGGGCCCCAGGCAGTGTGACTAGAAAAAAGGCTGATAAAATTTGCCCATCTCTATGAAGCTTGAGATATTTGGCAAAAAGGGAGACACAAATGGCGGCTGCCAGGAGGGTGAACCAGGCAGAAAAGTTTACCCAGCGGTCGCCGCCTGATAGGACAGCCAGGTGGAGGATCTGGAATTCGGCGCCCGGCGGGTAGGTGTTTTGGAATTCAATCCCTGAGGGATAGTGGCTGACAGATTGATTCTGAATCCAGTGCATGACGCGCGGCATGTGGTAATTAAGCACATCTGGCGTATTAGGGGGTGCAAAAAATGCAACCAGGCTCAGGAACAACAAGATCAAACCGATGATTAGAATTAGAGTGATCTGGAACCAGGAAAGCGTCTTGAGTGGGATCTGGGGGAGATGGATCTGTTTTCGATATTTGGGGATCAAGATCATGAACCCCAAGACGATGGCCGGGATCGTCCAAGATATGGAGATGAACAGGATGTTCACCCCTGAAAAAAGGCTCAGAAACTCTGTAGTGAAAAGAAGATAAAGATTTGCTCCCAAGACCGACCATAAGAAGGGCAATCGCCAATCATCGGCCTTGATCCACGCAGCGGATAAAAGCCAGATGGAGAAAAATGAAATTGGAAGGAGGAATAGGGCTGTGTTCATGAGCGCTTTCATCCAATAGTGATCGATGCAATTTTACCTTAGCTTTTAGAATAAAATTTTACGAGGAATTAATGACTTCAGGGACTGAAGCTTAACTTCAGTCCCTGAGGATGTGTTTCGTTAGTACAGCAGTTTAATGTAAGTCAGATTATCGAGATTCTCGATAGTAGGGATTTGCTATATCCGCTGGCCCTTCACTGCGTTTGATGAAACCAGCCAGGAAGAGCACAGTCAAGACATAAGGCAGCGACATGAAGATCTCACGCGGGATCATCCGGTCGGGAATGACTGTCTGGAGCGTGATCTGCAAGGCGTCCATGAAGCCGAAAAATAAGGTGGCCAGGAATACACCGCCAGGCCGGACGCTTCCAAAGATCACAGCCGAGAGGGCAATAAAGCCGCGCCCCGCTACCATATTCTCTGAAAAGAGTGATGTTTGTGAAATAGAGAGATAGGCGCCGCCAATCCCGGCAAAAAGACCGCCCGCCATGGTGGCAAGATATCGAACCGTAATCGGGTCAATTCCTACCACAGCCAGGGCTTTGGGGTTTTCACCCGCAGCTCTCAGCCAGGTGCCCCAGGGGGTGTGATAGAAGAAAAAATGCAGGATGAGCGGCAGCAGCAATGCTGGAAACATCAAAACAGAGTGATCGTTAAAGATCGGACCCAAAATTGGGATATTTTCCAGAAACGCGAAATGGATGATAGGAAGCGTGGGAACCATGGGTGAGTTACCGCCGTGTTGGAAGATGATCTGCAGCAGGTAGCCTGAAAGGCCCACGCCGAGCAGGAAGATAGCCAGGCCGGCGATTGCCTGCTGGGCCTTAAGGGTGATCGCAATAAAAGCGAAAATCAAAGCGATCAGAATGCCGACAACCGCTGCGGATAACAGCCCAATCCAGGGATTGTTCGTGAAATAGGTCACAATGGCTGCGCTGAAAGCGCCCATCAGCATGATGCCTTCAACGCCGATATTGAGCACGCCAGAACGCTCGGTGATCATTTCACCCATGCCGGCGTAAATGATCGACACACTCACCCGAATGGTGGAGTAGATCAGGGACAGCGTAAATACGTTCGATAAAATTTCCCAGAAGGTCATTCTTCACTCTCCAATTCTTCGCCGTAGACCTGTCCGATCTTTAAAACATTCAGGTAGCCTGATTCGATCATGCTCTTGGCTGCAATAAACAGGACCACAATGCCGTTGATCAGCGTGGCTAGTTGGCGTGGGATTTCAGTGTACACAGACATATCCAAAATGCCGGTTTTCAAAGCGCCAAACAGGGTGGCCGAGATTAAGACGCCAAAGGGATTGAGCAAGCCGACCATTGCGACGGTGATTGAGTCGTATCCATAGCCAGGCGAAAACTGATCCAGGAAACGGTAATGCACGCCAGCCACCTCAACTGCGCCGGCCAAGCCAGCCAGGGCGCCGCTGAGGAAAAAGGCCAGGATCATGCGTTTTTCAACATGGATGCCGTGAAACCTGGCTGCGCTCTGGTTTTTGCCAACAGCTCGCATCTCATAGCCTAAAGAGGTTTTATAGAGCAGGATATAAACCAGAACAGCAACGATGGCCGCAACAATGATCCCGGCATGGAGGCGGGTATTCTCGACCAGATTCACGAATCGGGCCGTTTCTTCAATGAACGGGGTCGCGGGTACGACACCTTCAATTGGTAAAACCTTCACAACCATGTAATGCGTGAAGAAAAAAGCAGGGTAATTGAGCATGATCGTACTGAGGATCTCGTTGACCTTCCGATAGGTCTTCAGCCAGGCGGGGATCAGGGCGTACAATCCGCCAACTAATGCGCCAGTGAACAGCATTAAAGGCAGGTGGATGACCTTAGGCACTTTGATGATATAGCCCACAATGGCTGAAGCCAGGGCGCCCAATAGCAGCTGCCCTTCAATGCCAACGTTAAATACAGCACATTGCGCGCCAATTAAGAAGCCCATCCCTGCAATGGACAGCGGAACAACGCGTGAAAGGGTGTCGGCTGCATTGAATACATTGCCGAAGGAACCTCTGATGAAGTAATAAAAAGCATCGATGGGGTTTCGGCCTGTGGATACTAACAACAGCGCGACCACAAGCAATGCAAATAGCAGAGCAATCATTGTTGTGAATACAGCGCTTTGTTTTCTTAAAAACTCTCTAATTTTGTTCATATGCGCATCCTTCCAGATACTTATACTTTGATGTGATCATACGAACCACCCAACATCATCAAACCGAGATCCTCTGCGGATGTGTCTTCGCGATTGACGATGGTCACAATGGACCCTTTATAGATAACAGCGATCCGTGTTGAAAGCAGCATGATCTCTTCAAGGGATAGCGAGAGCAGTAAGATCGCTTTTCCAGCGTCTCTTTGTTTTATCAGTTGTTCGTGAACAAAGTCTGTGGCTGCGATATCCAGACCCCGGGTTGGCTGGGCTGCAATGATCGTATCGGGTGCGTGGAAGATTTCTCTGGCCACAATCACTTTCTGTTGATTACCACCTGACAACAATCTCGCACTATGATTGATATCGGGAGTCCTGATATCGAAAGTCTTGATCAGGTTGTTTGCATTTTCTCTCACGGACTTCCAATTAATAAAGAATCCCTCAGAAAAAGGTTTATTCCGTTGAAGTCCAAGGATCAAGTTTTCTTTAACTTCAAAATCCTGGATGAGACCTTCCTCCAGGCGATCTTCGGGGATCACCCCGATACCGGCATCGCGCATTTTCTTGACTGGCAGATGGGAGATTTCATTGCCATCTAAGAGAATTTTTCCCTTACTAAGTTTCTGCAAACCAATTAAGGCTCTAACCAATTCTGTTTGGCCGTTGCCGTCAATCCCCGCAATGCCTAAAATTTCACCCGATCTGACCTGGAATGAAACCTGGTTCAGAACTTTACGGTGATGTTCGTTATTGGCAGTCAGGTTTTCAACTTCAAGAATTGGGTCACCAATATTTTTAGCGGGGGGAGCGGGCTTAAGAAAGACTTCTCTACCAACCATCATATTGGCAAGCTGCACTTCAGTGGTATTTTCTTTCTCAACCGTGTCCACAAGTTTGCCATCGCGCAGTACGGTGACCTTATCGGAGATCTCCATGATCTCTTTCAATTTATGAGAGATGAACAAGATGGTCTTCCCATCGTCTCGAAGCAGGTAGATGATCTTGAAAAGATCTTCTGTTTCCTGCGGGGTCAATAAAGCAGTCGGTTCATCAAGGATGAGCAGATTGGCGTTGCGATACAGCACTTTTAAAATCTCAACACGCTGTTGGATGCCGACGGAGATTTCTGCAACTTTTTCATCGGGATCAACAGCCAGGCCATATTGTTTCGATAATTCCAGTGTGCGGGATTTGATCTGCTTTTGGTCTAAAAAAATCTTCGCTTTTCGGGGTTCTGTACCCAACATGACATTTTCAGCAACTGTCATTGCCGGGATCAACTTAAAGTGCTGGTGGATCATGCCTATGCCATTTTTAATCGCATCAGATGGATCGTGAATCGTCATCTTTTCACCATCCATAAAAATTTCACCTGAATCTGCCTGGTATAACCCATACAGGATGTTCATCAGGGTTGTTTTGCCGGCGCCATTTTCACCCACAATGGAGTGGATGGCGCCTCTTTCCACCTGTAAATTAATATTGTCGTTCGCCAGAACTTTCCCAAAGCGCTTTGTGATATCTTTCATCTCCAGGATTGTTGTCATAAGTTCTCCAGTCTAACGAATAAGCAGGTGAGAGGGGAAACCCTCTCACCTTTTTTGAGATACTAAAGATTATTCTGGAAGTGTGAACTCGAACGCCTCATCCGTGGTGGTCGGAACGGTGATCGCATCGCTCTTGATCATCTCGGCAAATTCATCAACTTTTACGAGAAGTTCTTCAGGGATTTGATCACGGGTGTATTCAAGGGGAGAATACCCAACGCCGTTGGCAGCCAGGTCATAAACATGGATGCCGCCCTCGAAGGTGCCTTCATAGGATTTCTTGACCGATTCGTACACTGCCACTTCAACGCGCTTAAGCATGGAGGTCAACACGGAGCCAGGTGCAACACCGTCCTGGTTGGTATCCACACCAATTGCCCAGAAGTCATTTTCTTTCGCAGCTTCGATCGTTCCCAGACCACAGGAACCAGCAGCGGCATAAACAACATCTGCACCCTGCTGGAATTGAGACAAAGTCGCTTCTTTACCAGCAGCAACGTCTGTGAAGTTGCCCGTGTAATTCGAAAGGATCTCGATATCGGGATTGATGGCTCGGGCGCCGGCGATGTAGCCAGCCTCGAACTTTTCAATCAGGGGGATTTCCATGCCGCCAATGAAGCCGATGGTGCCGCTTTCGCTCATGCCTGCACCGATGGCGCCCACCAAGAAAGAGCCTTCTTCTTCAGCGAAGACCAGTGAATCAACATTTGGCGCATCCACGACACTATCGACGATCGCGAAGTCGGTATCGGGGAATTCAGGCGCAACTGCTGCCATGGCATCCGTGAACAGGAAACCAACGCCAACGACGAAGTCATAGCCTTCAGAGGCCAGTTTCGTCAGGTTAGGTTCCAGGTCGGCCAATTCCTTGGATTCGACCAATGTAATTTCAATCCCAAAGTCCTCCTCAGCTTTCAGGAGGGCATCCCAACCCAGATCGGAAAAGCCTTTGACTTCTTCACTGCCAGCCAGGCCGCCCAGGTCGGTGACCATGGCTGCCCGGAAGGTGGGTTCAGCTGCTTCGGTCTCTTCCATTGGCTCTTCAGTGGCAGGTTCTTCCGCTGCAGGTGCACAGGCGGAGAAGACCACACTAAGCACCAGGAAGACTGCAATCAACAAACTAAATTTTCGTAACCTCTTCATTCTTTGTCTCCTTGTTTTTGAGTAATACTAGACCATAAAAAGATTTTCTATGTTGTGTACTGAGAAACACCACCTCCTTTCAAAATGACAACTATCCAATTTTATCCTTGATCCAATCATCTGTGGGTATCAAATGTTTTGCTTTCCGCATTGCCTCGAGAATATTGGCCAAGGTTTCTTTTTCATCAATCTTTTGAAACTCCCCATCCCACATCAAGACTTCACCATCCACAACCGTTGAGCGCACATCTCCACCAGTGGCCGAGAAGACCAGGTTTGAGAGCAGCCGCTGTTCATCAATCAAGTGTGGCGCGGGATAATTGATCACCGTCAAATCCGCCTTATAGCCAGGTTTAATTTCCCCAACTTTGGTGTCGAAGCCAATCGCTTTTACGCCTTTGACGGTCATCATCTTGAATAATTCTTCTGCCGGGAACATGGCTGCATCATTTGAGTGCACCTTGCCCAGCAAAGACACCAGCCGGGCTTCTTGGAGCATGTCATAGGTTCCACTGCTGGCTTCCCCATCGCAACCAATGGCAATGTTGACATTCCGCTCAAATAAGGAGGGCATGGGGGGCATGCCATCGGTGATCTTTGTGTTAGTTGAAGGGCAGGTCACTACACTGGCATCGTATTCCGCAATCAGGTCTTTGTCATGCTCAGTCAGCCAGATGCAGTGCACCAGCTGGCAGTCTGGACCTAGGAGTCCGAATTCTGCCAGGGCTTCGACCTCGCTCATACCAAACCGCTCATAGGCGTTCTCGGTCTCGATGTCACCTTCGGCGCAATGGGTGTGGATACCAACGCCCAATTCTTCAGCCAGGGCTCGTGATCCGCGGATCAGGTCCTCAGTGCAGGCCGGCAGTCCCACAGGGCTGACGCGCACGGTGATGCGGCCGTTCAGTTTGTCGTGCCACTGTTTATACAGATCCCGCATGACGTCTAGCGTCTGTGCAGTGGTCCGGGTGGGGGGCGGGTTATCACCCTCCTGGAAATCACCCAGGGCCATGCAGACATCAGCCCGCAGGCCCGAATCGGCAATTGCCTGGATGACCGCTTCCCCATAGGGTCCGGCGGTGGTCATCTCGGCTACCGTGGTGGTTCCGGAGCGGATGGCTTCCATGGCGCTTAGCTGGGCTCCATAATAGGCTTCTTCGTCTGAAAGTTTGAAATGGTTGCTTAAGGTCAGCAGCCATTCGGTCAGATGAAGATTGTCATAAATGCCGCGCCCAAAAGATTGGGCGAAGTGTGTGTGGCAATCCAGGATGCCGGGGATGACCAGCTGACCCTCAAGGTCGTAGACCTTTGTCTCAGGGTCAACCTTGATCGGCGTCTCGCTGACCTTGTTGATCGTGTCATCCTCGACGAGGATATTGACTGGTTTGACTTTATATTCGGTCGGATAAAAGGTGATCCCATGCTTAAATAGTGTTTTCATTTCAGGTATTTACTCCTTCGGATGGTCCAGCTGGTGCAATTTTACAGCAGACTGGAGGGCAATTCTAATTGCATTTGTGATTTTTTGCTTGAAGTCTTCAGGATCGGCCACGAGATCAGGCCGTTGGTGACCACCCGCTGAGCTCAGGATAGCGCCTGCCCGGCAGCCCCCGGCTATTGCCAGGGGGAACAGCGCGGAGGATTCATTCGAAACGATCAACACGCCTGCTTCAATCCAGGGTCGATCGCGTTCAAGGTAGTCAATATTGGTAAAGATTGGCTCTGCATAGAAAGCGTCGTGGCCACGAATGATCCCGGGGTGGACCTCGACCCCCAGTTCTTTGGCGGAATTCACCAGGGCTTCCCTGGTGTGAAAGTCTGCGGCTGAAGGAAATTCCAGGGGAAGAAACTCTAGGATGGCGCCGTCGCCGCACACCGCAGCTGTGTCAACGATGATCGAGGGCACAGGCAGCCAGGTTTGGATCATATCTCCGGCGCCAATGCGGATGAAATTCTTGGCGCCAACTCTGATCAACTCCTCAACGGCGATGGCTACTGCAGGTCTGCCAATACCTGTTGAGACGGCGCTAACCTTAACACCTTTGTACGCGCCGGTATAGGTGTGAGCCTGACGGTTGCTGGTGACATGTTCCGAGTCATCAAAATGATCTGCAATGATTTTGGCGCGGTGGACATCGCCAGGGAGAAAACCAGTTTCGCCGACGTCGCCAGGAATGAGATGTATGTGATGTCGTTTTTTCATTTTCAACTACTGCTTTATGCCTTAGGCCAATCCGCGTTTGTGTAACAATTTGGCGGCTTCAATTCCCGCCAAAACCATTTTACGAACATTGGTGTCCCAGTCGCAATCATCCGCGTTCGGCTGAAAGATCGGGTTGCCACTTGCCAAGATCGTTCCGGCCCGTATGCCCTGCATGCTGCTGATAGTAAAGAGGGTGGAGGATTCATTTTCCAGAGCTAAAACGCCCAGATCGATCCACTGCTGCAAACGGTCCCGGGCATCGCCGTGGGCTTGCGGGGATTCGAGGTAATAGGCGTCATGGGTGCGAATGATCCCGAGGTGGTAAGGCAGGTTGAGCATCTCGCAGGCATCCACCAGGGCGCGCACCACGCGATAGTCGGCTGCCGCAGGATATTCCATGGAGATCAATTCCTCACTGGTGTGCTCGCCCCGAACAGCGCCCGTAGCGATGATCATATGGCCCGGTTTCAGGTAATCCTGGATAGCACCGCAAGTGCCAATGCGGATGATATTCTTTGCGCCGACCCGGATTAATTCTTCAACCCCAATGGCGGTAGGCGGGGCGCCCAACCCGGTGCTCGTGCAGCTGATCGGGACGTTGTCCTTGGTTCCTGTATAGGTGAGATATTCTCGCTTTTCAGCCATTTTTTCAACTTTATCCATCAGGCTGACAAAAACCGCCACCCGGCCTGGATCCCCGGGGATCAATACCGTGGGGGCAACATCACCCTTTTGTATGTCGATATGGTGCTGTTTGGCGCCATGGATGTTTTGACTTCCCATTGAATTCTCCAAATCATAAACTGAAGATATTAATCCTTAGAACTCATCTCCCTTTGAGGAGGGTGATGCCTCGCTGTGATCAAGGTTGAATAAGTCGCCCGTTCCCGCGGTTCGTTTCTTCGGGTTTTTCACACTGAGGCTCATACCGACGAAGCTTACCAATCCTAAAGCGCCGGCCAGCCAGTAGTTCAACTGAACATTGAAATTTTCGGCGATCACACCCCCCAGCAAAGGCACAACACTTGAGAGAGGGGTCAGGGAAATCTGGCTGACAGCGGTATACATGGGGACCAGCTGTTTGGGGCTGAATTCAAAGATGACGTTGAAAGATGATATTGAAAAGCCGCTGAGCATGGCGCCAACCAGCAAAAAGACCGCATAATAGGTGATCAGGCTGGGAAAGGCAAGGGCAATAATGGCAGCGAGGCTGCCGGTCACTGCAGAGATCTTTACGATCACCAGGAACCCCCTTTTATCACCCAGCCAGCCCCAGAGCGGATTCAACACGGCCTGGGCAAAGGACATCAGGGTTGTGAAAACACCCACTTGCGCGGCTGAGATCGTCAGCTGCCTGAGAGCTGAGACGGTATAGAAGGGAGTCGCAATTTCCAGAATGACCATCAATCCGCGCCAGATCAGATATTGGACGAAGTTTTTGTCTGTCAAAACACCTTTAAAGCTGTCTTCTTGTTGTTGGCTGCTGTTTTTAAAGAAGGATTCCGGCGGCACGACTTCCCGCCAGGAAAGAATCCCAATCAGAGAGATCAGCGAGGCGATGAAGGAAATCCCGAAAATGATCGGGATGGCCTGGTCGTAGGGATAACGATCCAGCAAATAGGAAAGCAGCCAGCCCAGACCCAAACCCAGTAAGCCGCCGGCGAAATTGGAGATGCCAAAGAGCAAGCCTCGCTTCCGTGGGATGCTTTTGCTCAGGAAGTCCAACCAGGTCGGAACGTAGAACCCGCTGGCAAAATGCTGGATCCCGAAGAACACAAAGAACAGGGTCAGGGTCACAGCGGGGGAAAGTTCCAGCCTGGGCTGCAGAATGGCCAGGATGAGTAAGCCAAGGATACCAAAACGCTGAATTGAGGCCGCCAGAACCATAAATTTCTTTCGCAGCCGGGTTTTGCGCAGGAAGTTGGCCATGAAGAGCTGAGGCAGGGTGGTCCCAACGAGAAAGACGGTTGGGATCAACCCAATCAGGATCTGGGAATCGGTGAATTGTCCGATATAAAACGGGAGAATTGTGTAAGGCGATAAGCCCATAAAGATGAAAAAGAACATCATGTTATCCAATGCCATCCAGGCAAAGTTCCATTTAAAGTTCTTTTCGATTTTTTGGTGGTAATCATTAATGTGCATTATCGCCTCAGGTTGCGTTGTATTCTGTGGTGTTAGTTTTCGAGTTTTGAAAGTTTAACTGCGGCATCCAGCGCGATCAGGGTTTCCGTTTCAACCGCTTTGAGCATTTCTTCAGTTGAGATCTTGCGCTCGGGGAACAGGTGGTGTCCCACGGGTGTGAGGATCGTTCCGCCCTGGCAGCCTCGCGCGGTGGCCAGGGTGAAGAGTGTTGAGGATTCGTTTTCAACCACCAGGACTCCTGCATCGATCCAGGGTTTATCGCGTTCCAGGTAGTCAATCTTTGCGAAAACGCTCTCGGCATAAAAATTATCGTGGGAGCGCATCACGCCGACCTTGGGCTTGACCTGCCGTTCAGCAGCCGCTGCAACCAGGGCTTCAACGATATGCAGGTCGGCTACAGCTGGATACTCCAGCGGGAAGTATTCCCGGCTGGTACCGTCGCCGCGCACAGCGGCTGTGGCGATGATGATGTCGCCCAGATCAACGTAAGGCTGCAAAGCGCCGCAGGTGCCGATCCGAATGAACTTTTTCGCGCCGACTTTGATGAGTTCCTCCATGGCAATTGCCAGAGCGGGACAGCCAATGCCGGTTGAGGTGACACTGACCGGAACGCCCTGATAAACGCCGGTGTAGGTGATGTATTGGCGATGATGGGCCACCAAGGCCGCTTCATCGAATCGATCTGCAATGAATTTTGCCCGGCTAACATCGCCGGGAAGGAAGACAAGGTCGGCGACATCGCCAGGAACCAGGTGGATGTGATGTTGTTTTTCCATTAGATTTATCCCTTCTTTACGCTAAACCGCGTTGGTGGAGCAGTTTGGCAGCTTCAATCCCGGCCGTGACCATCTTGCGTTGGTTCTCTTGCTGGTGCTTGAGCTCCTTTTCAGTCTCCCAGATGGGGTAGTTGCTGGCCAGGATGGTGCCAGCACGGATGCCTTGCATGCTGCAAATGGTGAATAGGGTGGATGATTCATTTTCCAGCGCCAAAACGCCCAGGTCAACCCATTTTTGAATGCGTTTGACATAATCACCGTGTGCCCAGGGTGACTCGAGGTAAAAGGCATCATGGGACCGGATGATACCCAGATGGTAGGGGAGATCGAGTTTCTCACAGGCATCTACCAACGCGCGGACAACCCGGTAATCAGCAACAGCCGGGTATTCCATGGAGATCAATTCCTCGCTGGTGTGTTCGCCGCGCACTGCGCCGGTGGCAATGATCATATGCCCCGGCTCCAGGAAATCCTGGATCGCGCCGCAGGTGCCGATACGGATGATGTTCTTGGCCCCGATACGGATGAGCTCTTCAGCGCCAATGGCTGTTGGCGGGGTGCCCAGCCCGGTGCTGGTACAGCTGATCGGGATGCCGTCTTTTTCACCGGTATAGGTGACATATTCTCGCTTTTCCGCAACTTTTTCAGCCTTATCCATCAGACTGGCAAAGAGTTCAACCCGTCCCGGATCTCCAGGCGTCAGCACCGTTGGTGCAATATCGCCCGGTTTCATGTCAATGTGGTGTTGTTTTTCACTGTGTATATCTTGACTTCCCATGGAAGGTTCCTTTCAATGCTTGGTAACCTGTTCATTTGAGATTTTTTGAGGGTGCCCTGATCAATTGCAACCAGGTAGACCAGTCCCATTTACAAATCGCGCTAATCAGTCTTTAAGGCATCCAGTTTCACGGCTGTCTCCAAGGCGATTTTGGTGGCGTTGGATATGGCGGTGACCATCTCTTCTGGTGAAGCGTTTTTATCCGGGAACTGGTGACAGCCAGCAGAAGCCAGAATCACGCCGCCCCGGCACCCTCTGGCCATGGAGATTGTCAGTACTGTGGAGGCTTCTTGTGAAGCGATCAACACGCCGGCGTCAATCCAGGGTTTCTCGATCTCCAAGATGTCCAGCTTGGATAAGGTTGATCCAGCATAGAAGGAATCATGCGACCATTCTAGCCCCGTACGCACCTCAAGCTTGAGTTCTTCGGCTGATTTCAGCATAGCTTCCACGACATCCAAATCAGCAATTGCCGGATATTCCGGAGGGAAGTATTCACGCGTGGTCCCGTCGCCGCGTACTGCGCCAGTGATGACCAGCAAGCCCGGGCGCGGCAGCCAGGTCTGGATCATTCCACCGGTGCCAATCCGAATAAAATTCTTTGCACCGACTTTGATGAGTTCTTCGATTGCAATTGCCGCAGCCGCGCCGCCAATTCCAGTGGAGGTCACGCTGACTTTGACGCCTTTATACATGCCAGTAAAGGTATTGTATTGACGATGTGAAGCAACCAGTTCTGCTGAATCAAAGTGATCAGCAATCACCCTGGCGCGGCTGACATCACCTGGAAGGAAGACCGTTTCACCTACATCGCCCGGCACTAAATGAATATGATGTTGTTTTTCCATGATTTGCAACTCCTTTTTCTCTCTTCCTAATCCAGACCGTTTTCATGCAAGACCTTGGCAGCTTCGATGCCTACCAGGACCAATTTCTGGATGTTTTCTTCCAGGTTGGGGTCTTCTTTTTCCGTATCAAAAATTGGGTAGCCGCTTAACAAAACCGTGCCCGATCGGACGCCCTGCATGCCAGCGATGACAAAGATCGCCGAGGATTCGTTTTCCACGGCCAGCACATCCAGATCAATCCACTTTTGCAAACGCGCCTTCACATCTCCTTGCGCCCAGGGGGATTCCAGATAGAAAGCATCATGCGTTCTCACGAGGCCTTTGTGGTAAGGGACGTCCAGGCGCTCGCAGGCATCTATCAGGGCTCTCACGATCCGGAAGTCGGCCATGGCCGGATAATCAATGGAGATGAATTCTTCGGTAGCGCGCTCACCCCGGACGGCGCCTGTGGCAACGATCATCTCGCCTGGTTTTAAGAACGGTTGGATCGGACCGCAGGTTCCAACCCGAATGATGTTCTTGGCGCCAATCCGGATGAGCTCTTCAACACCAATGGCTGTTGGAGAAGGACCAATCCCGGTACTCGTGCAGCTGATCGGGACGCCATCTTTTTCGCCAGTATAGGTGAGGTACTCTCGCTTATGAGCGACTTTCTCTGCTTTATCCAAGAGACTGGCAAAAAGCTCCACCCTTCCTGGATCCCCAGGGATCAGTACTGTCGGTGCAATATCTCCCGGCTGCATGTCAATATGGTGTTGTTTGACACCGTGATCTTCATGATTTCCCATGATTGCTTCCTTTCACTTGTTGGTAATCGCTTGTTAATTCATCGTTAACGTACATAACAAAAAATAAATGGCATTTGCCATTTATTTTGATTAAAGACCATCTGCGCGCGAAGATGGCCTATGTTATTGTTTCCAAACGCCGTGCCAGCGGTAGATTTTATGGGGGGATTTGACAGAAGCGAAATAAATGTACCAGGGCGTCACCCCTACCGGTTGATCCGGTAACCTTTGATCGCTCAAATCAAAACGGTGATTCGTTATCATATGTCGCAAATATACAATAGGATGAGATGCTTGTCAAGGAATACGGAAAAAATGCCAACAGCACATCCGAAACTTTCAATTTATCACTACATATTTTAAATTATTCATACGGAAAAAACGAAAAGCTTCCGTGATTATGCCAATAGATCCTCAACCAAATCTAAAAAGGCGCTTTCATCCGCCTTAAACATCACGTTGGCGGGTGAGATGGTTCGGTCGGCAGAGAATTCACGCCGATCTTCGAGGTCTTCGTACCATTTTCCACTGGGCACCTCCACGCTCTGACCCATGCAGGAGCCCTCGGTTTCAATGAATAGAGGTGTGCTTTCGATGGTGAAGATTTCGGATCCTAATAAATAGCCGACCGCCAGGGCATCTGGAAAGTCTACCTGGTCGTAGACATCAAAGGTCTCCAGGAATTTTTGAAAGAAGGGCAGGCCGCCGGCGATGTAGGGCGTGAGCGGCTTGTTGGCGGTACATATTTTCTCCAGCAGGGATTGGGGGATCATCCCGTACAGGCAGACGTCCAGCGGTGCCAGGGTGATAGGCCATGGGGCGCTCATCACGATCTGAGCAGCATGGGGATCGTGGAAGAAGTTGGCTTCGGCCGTTGGGGTGATGTTGCCCGGGCAGCGGACCGCGCCGCCCATGATGACCACTTCTTTCACCAGATCCGTGATTGACGGTTCCAGAAGCAAGGCCATGGCGGCATTGGTCAGGGGGCCGATCAAAACCAGGGTCACCTCGTGGGGATGGTCCTGCAAGACTTTGATGATCGCCTGCGGGCCGCGCAGGTCACTTTCGGTCAGGGTAGGCGTTGGGAGGGTCATGTTGCCCATGCCGTTTTTGCCATGTACGAAGGGTGAGGTGTCCAAAGGCACGAATAAGGGCCGGTAAGCTCCGCGCGCAATCGGCAAGCTTTCTTTTCCGGCAGCCTCAAATAAGATTCTGGCATTGCGGGTTGTCTGGTCCACCTCGACATTCCCGAAGATGGAAGAGAGACCGAGAACTTCTATTTTGTCATGGGCCTCAAACAACATTGCCAGGGCGAAAGTGTCATCAACACCGGGATCTGCATCCACCCAAACTTTTTTCACAGGGACCTCCATTATCGTTTGTTAACAATGATTACGAGCGATCAGGCTATTCAATCGTGGCAATAATTGAACCTCTAAAGGATACCACACCAGTAATTGCGAATCTGGGTCTGAAATTTGATTTCCAGGGCAATCGCAAGATCCCCATGTAAAGTTATGCTTGAAATTCTTTTTATCGAAGGGTGATGGAAGGTATCTCACCCCAACTTTCCGCTCACGCCGACGGGGACGTCGGCGAAAAAACGCCGTTTTAATGATAAATTTCTCTATTGAAATCATAATTACGCCCTCTTTACTCATTTCCCCGCAAGGTCCTCGTTGCGGGGAGCCTTATTTCCAACACCGCTTGCTTTGCGATCGCCCTGATTTGATTTCAGTCCGGTTTGCCTTTATGATTAGTGGCTGTACATGAACCTCACTTGATCCGGACGAAGTGAGAGAAACAACACAGCACCAGGAGATAATTTATCAAGGAGAATTTTATGAGCGCAAAGCATCTAACGGGTAAAGATGGAAAGAAAATGGTATTGATCCCAGCAGGAGAATTTATTATGGGCAGCGAAGAGTTTGAACCGGAGATGCCCGTGCGGAAGGTCTTTTTACCCGACTATTATATGGACATCTATCCGGTGACCAACGCCGAGTATAAAAAATATATCGATGCCACCCGGGCGCTGCCTCCACGCTTCTGGGATTCCAGGGAGGTACCGGAGGGCTTGAAAGATCACCCGGTCCATCGAATTTCTTGGTATGAGGCCTGCGCCTATGCGGAATGGGCAGGCAAGCGGCTGGCCACAGAGGCAGAATGGGAAAAAGCCGCCCGTGGGACGGATGGCCGCCGCTGGCCGTGGGGCGATAAATTCGATGAGGCGAATGCCCTGGTGTGGGACCGCGGCGACTTTATGATGACGGCCAGCGTTTACGATCATCCCAACGGGGCCAGTCCCTATGGCGTCTATGAGATGGCTGGCAATGTGGAGGAGTGGACCTCGGATTGGTACGAGGGCTATCCCGGGTCTGATTATGAATGCGGCGCTTACGGCAAGACCTTCAAAACGCTGCGGGGCGGTTCGTCGTTCTTCACTCAAAACCATGCCCGGTGCGCCTACCGCTGCTTCACCCGACCGGAAGACTCCGGGATTGATCAAGTCGCCGGCGTTGGATTCCGGTGTGTGGTTGATCCTGAATAAATTTCAGGAAACCAGAAAAACATTTTTTAAGGGCTGCTGTTATACCGGCAGCCTTTGGATGTTTTTCGTCCCGTGTGGGGTTTCAATGGCTAAAAACTCATTATGTAAGCAAATCTGTTGATATTTGAAATACGTAGCGGCGTTGCACGCAACGCCGCTACGGGACCTGTTATTTGTAATCCAGGCAGTGATTCAGGATGCACTGGTGAAGAAAAAATCCTCGGTTATACTTTTCATTACTTTGATTTGCAGTTCTGCTTTTCTTTATTAGAAGTATTAAGTTGCCGCGGCTGTTATTTACGGCAAAGATATTTTTAAAGGAACTTTAGGAGAACAATGACTAAAAAATACCATGTCATATCGCACACACACTGGGACCGGGAATGGTATTTGACTTTCCAGGAATTCCGGATGCGATTGGTCCGGTTGGTGGATAAACTGCTGGCAATTCTTGAGGAGTACCCGGATTATCAACATTTTATGCTCGATGGGCAAACCATCATCCTGGAGGACTACCTGGAAATTCGACCAGAGAGAGAAGACATCCTGAAGCAGCATATCCAAGAGGGCCGGATTTTGATTGGTCCCTGGCACATCCTGCCGGATATGTTCCTGGTCAGCCCTGAAGCGCATATCCGCAATTTACTGCAAGGCGACCGCACCGCCCAAAAGTTCGGCCCTAAAATGCCCGTGGGTTATATCCCAGACCCCTTCGGACATCCCGGCCAGACTCCCCAGATCCTCAGAGGATTTGGGTTGGAGTCGGCTGCGCTGTGGCGCGGTTTGAGCGAGCAGCCGCCGGAGTTGCGATGGGAATCTCCGGATGGGTCCGCGGTGTTCCTGGCCTATTTACGAGATGGCTACGGCAATGGCGCCAATCTTCCCGTGCGAAATCCAGAACTTTTCAGCGAACAAATCGCCAAAGCCGGTCAGTCCCTGCTGGCGCATTCTGCCATTGATGAATGCCTGATCATGCTGGGGACCGATCATATGGAGCCGCCAACCAAGACCTCAGCAGTGCTAACTTATGCAGACGAACACTTGCCGGATGTCCAGGTGCTGCATTCCAACCTTCCTGATTACGTCAGCAGCGCTCGCAAAAAGTTGGCGGACAGGAACGAGCCCCTCTCGGTGGTCGAGGGCGAGCTGCGCGCCTGCGACCGTTCTCACCTGCTGCCTGGAGTGCTTTCCACCCGGATGTGGATCAAACAGCGAAACCAGCACAGCCAGACCCTCCTGGAAAAATGGGCCGAGCCCTTTGCAGTTTTTGCCGAAAGTCTCTCGGATTATGAAATTCACGACTTCAAATCCGCCAGGGCAACCGCTTCACGCTGGATCCAAAATCTGCCTCCCTTGCTGCGGCAGGCCTGGCGGTATCTGATGCAGAACCATCCCCATGATTCGATCTGCGGGTGTTCGATTGACCAGGTGCATGAGGAGATGAAAGCGCGATTTGATCAGGCTGACCAAATCAGCGAGGAGATCATCTTTCAAGCCGAGCAAAGACTGTCGCGAGCGATCGACACCCGGAAAGCCGATACTTTTTCATCAATCGTCATTTTTAACCCCAACGGAACGCCCCACAGCGACCTGGTTGAGGTGGCGGTGGATTTACCAGAGGTTATTGCCAGTTTTGAGCTCATCGATGCGGATGGGTGTGTGATTCCCTATGAATTTTCAGGGTCCAGCCATGAAGAATTGGCCAATTTACTGGTGGATCGAAGAGGCTTGCGGGACACTATCGGTGGCGCCAATGATGGTTGGGTCTCCGGCATGGCGATTCGGCAGGTTAAGATCAGCCGGAAGGGCGAGATTGTCAAGATTGAGGCAGTGTTGGACTCAGAGGGAGAGCCTAACTTAAAGCAATGGCAAGAAGCTGAGAAACTGCTGACGCAGTATGAGGATGACCCCGAGGTTGAGAAGTTTCAAATTCATGCCCATACCCCCCGGACCTCCAAAATCCGGTTTGTCAGCCCGGTGATCCCGGGGATGGGTTGGCAGACCCTGTGGGTGCGCCCATTGACTGAAAAAGACAGCCGCGCGCCTAAAGAGGTCCATCCGCTTCTGAAGCCGCTGCTTCCCCTGGCGATGAAGGCTGCCCAAAGTTCCCTGGGGGAGAAGCTCCTGGGGAGACTAGGGAAGCGTAAACGATCGAAACCGCCATATTCAATCGAAAATGAATTTTACCTTGTGGAGGCCAACTCCAAGGATGGCACCTTGACCCTCCGAGATAAAGGGACAGGGTCCGTATTCACAGGCTTGAACCAGTTCATTGACGGCGGGGACGCAGGAGATACCTATAATTATTCACCGCCAGAAAAGGACATATTGGTCAACCCCTCCGTAAAATTCATTGAGGTTTTCCCTGATGGTGTGACGCCCACGTTGGTGATCCACTCCATCATGAAAGTGCCTACAGCCCTGGCTGCAAAAAGAAAAACCCGGTCAAAGAAGTCCATTGAGATGGGAATCGAAAGTCGGATTTCCCTCCTGCCCGGGGTGAGGCGGGTGGACATTCGCACAAAGGTGGAGAACCCGGCCAAAGACCACCGGCTGCGGGTCCATTTCCCGGCACCCTTCGCGGTGTCTGAAGCGCATCATGATGGGCATTTTGAGGTTGTCAACCGGATAGTGGGCGTCCCAGAGATGGGCAAGAACTGGATGGAAGCGCCCCGACCTGAGGTGCCGCAGCAGGCCTTCACTGACATTTCCAATGGTCAGGTGGGGTTGATGGTTGCCAACCGTGGGCTTCCGGAAGTGGAAGTTTATCAGGACCCTGAAAAGACGACCAGCGGAATCGCCCTGACGCTAATGCGCTGTGTGGGCTGGCTTTCACGGGGTGATCTCCCGGTGCGGCAAGGCCATGCCGGGCCAGCTTTAGAAACACCCGGCGCCCAGATGCCGGGAACATGGACCTTCGAGTATGCCATCCTGCCGCACAGTGGGGATTGGCGCAAGGCGTGCCAAGATGGGTATGCCTACCAGACCCGGCTGAGAGCGATTGAAACCGGACTGCATGCAGGCGGTTTACCCGATCGAGGTTCATTCCTATCGGTTTCACCCCAGGAGTTTTTGATCACTGCGGTCAAGCCTGCAGAGAGGGGTGGGGGATGGCTCGTGCGCGGGGTCAACCTCACCGAGGAACCCCTGCAGGTTGAGATCAAGCCCCTCGCTAAGTTTTATTCTGCATCTCGTGTCAACCTGGCGGAAAAAGTGGAATCAGACCTGGTTCGCCAACCGGATGGTGGGGTGCAGTTGGCAGTTGCCGGCCATCAGATCGCAAGTGTATTCTTTAAGGACGAACAGGATTAAGTTATCAAAGGGGAAAATTCCACTATAATGTAAGTAGACAATCCAAGATATGAAACCCCGAGGAGGCATGATGGGAAAGAAGATTTTCTTATTAAGCGATCAGGTGATCCACTGGAACATCCTACCCGGGGTTGGCCGGAAAAATGTGTTTATGGAATTGTGGGGGAATCAGAGCGTCCAGCGGATGATGGCTGCGATCAGCGCCTATTTTGAAACACGAGAAGAGCCCTTAGATTGGTCTCTGGTCGACAATGGTATGGATATCCAAAAGGGTCAAGAACTTAATCCCGCTGTGGCAGCTTACAACCATGTGTTTGCAACCTGGAAACAATTTACCGGTGACCATGACAGGGTCTGGCGGATTGGAGAGATCGCGCACGTTGGCCAGGCAGGTGAGGTGGATGCACAATCACCTGTTTTTGACGAACTCGATCAGGCTGATTTAGCGCTCATCCAGGATTGGGGGATGCGGATCAGCGAGATGGGCTTGCCTGATTTGGTGGAACGTATTGATGGCAGATGGATGATCTACCGCCCCTATCCCGAAGTGTTTTCAGGGGGACTCTGGCAGTCGCTTCGTCCACGGATTGATCAGAGCGCGATCGTCGTATTACGGGCGGACGATCTGCGAAGGCTGGATGTATCGATCAGCAAGGGTTTGTCCTGGGAACAAACACTGCAAGACCTGATTTTCGAAATTTATTGCAAACACAATATTTCACTTCACCCCCTGCGAGAAGCTGAATTTGTGGTGATCTCCTTTGGCCATACCGCCACGCTGCTGATCCACAACCCCTCCGCTTCAGCCAAGTCAGCGCCGGAGCTGACCTTTTTCTTTGACTCAAAGGGTGTAGAGGGTTATTGGGAGATCGGCCACCCCGGTTACCTGCCTGGATCGATGGAGCTGCTGCTGTCCCTGCTGGCGAAGGAAGTTCTCCACCCGGAAGACCAGGCGGCAGTTGATCTGGCGCCTGCCATCCGGGCGCATTTGTTGGGCAGCCGGGCGCTGCACCTGGCTGGTGCTGAAGTCTCCGAAGGCAGCCTGCAACTGGATATCTTGCCCGCTGAGCTGGATAAGATCTATGGTCCGCAACCAACTTTTGATTTCATGCCGGTCCGCTTGGATTATGAACTCTTCGACTGCCTGTACCAGGCGAAACGTAACGGGAGCGCCAACTCCACTGGCGAATGGTCTTTACTGAGTAAAACCAAGTGGGACTATTATTCCCTGGCCAAGGAAATCGCCCTCCATGGGCCCATGCAGGCCATGCAGGGTTTGAACATCCCGATTGCAAAATACAACCACCTGGTAACGGTGGATCGCAAGGAGATCGAATTTCTCCACCATCTGCAGTCTTTGTTCACCGAGTATCTGCAGAAGCAAATCAGCCAGCCTTTGTCGATTGCTGTTTTTGGCGCTCCTGGCTCTGGAAAATCCTTCAGCATCAAGCAGCTGGCCAAATCATTGGGCCTGCCGGATCATACCATCCAACCGATCACCTTCAACCTATCGCAGTTCAACGTGGATCACCCGGTAGACCTGTACCAGGCGTTGCACGCCGTGCGGGATATTTCCCTTTCCGGCAAAACACCCCTGGTGTTCTGGGATGAATTTGACAGCAATGAGCTGGCCTGGCTGCGGTATTTCCTTGCGCCGATGGAAGATGGAGAATTCCAGGAGGGGCAGCTGATCCACAACATCGGCAAGTCGATCTTTGTGTTCGCTGGCGGCACGTGTTCCAGTATGGAAGAATTTGAGGTCAAGGCTCAAAAAGCTGTGTCAGAGAAAGGGCCGGACTTCCTCAGCCGGATCAAGGGCTTTATCAACGTGATGGGGCCTAATCCAGTGCTGCCCTTTGGGCAAATACCACCTGCAGCAACCTCCCGCCAGGATGAGACCGAGCAGTTCATCGCCGCCAAGAACGCCGATCCGGAATTCATCATCCGCAGGGGGATCCTGCTCAACAGCCTCTTGCATATCGGATTCGGAAAGCTGTTCAAAGATGGGGAACTTCAAATTGATGACGGCGTTTTGAACGCTTTCTTATTAGTTCCAAAATACAAACACGGCTCACGATCCATGCAGACGGTGTTCAAGATCAGCCAGCTGTTTGGCAAGGCAAAATTTAACCGCTCTGACCTGCCGCCGGAGTCGCAGATGGACATGCATGTGGATGGGGAATTGTTCTACGATCTGCTGTCCCAAAAGCCAAGGTATTTTGAGGGCGGCAAGGCTTTTTACTACCTGGTCAATGAGATCGACCTGGATGAAGGAGTTATCGACAAGATCGCCAGCGGGATCCACTCAGTTTATTCGCTGGTGTTTGAATTGGAAGTCATGGATGACCCTCTTAAGATCACCCAGGACCAGTTCATGGCCTACTACGAAAAGCGAAAATCCCTGCCGGAAGGACTGCCAGCAGATGAGGTTTCTCAGAACTACCACAACGCCCGCAAGATCCCGGAAAAGCTGGCTGCCGTGGGCTTTACCATTCTCCCTGTGGAAGCCAGGGAGTATGCGGACGATCTCACCCAGGCTGAATTTGAACAGGTCAGCCGCTTGGAGCACCTGCGTTGGGTGCGGCACCACATTGATAACGGCTGGCGCTATGCGCCTGAGAAGAACAAGGCGGTCAAGCAGCATGATGCCCTGGTGGCCTGGGACGAGGAAGAGCGGCAAAAGGTCGAAGCCGTCTACGGCCGGAGTTATGCACAGAAGATGGGCACAGAACCAGGCGCAACCCTCTCCGAGTATTACCGCAACCTGGATCGGGTGATCACCAAAGCGATCCCCTGGATCCTGGATAGTGTTGGGTATAAGATGGTCCGGGCTGAACCAAGATGAAGGTTTTTGCTACCGTTTGTGCAATAATCTATTTTTTACCTCTCGATCTCGTAGTTTTCAGTAAGCGATTGGCTTTTAAGTTTTTCGTTCGATAAATTTTCATTTTTCCTTATCGGTAAAACAGATTCAATAAGAAAATATACTTTTTCGGTTCTCAGAATTAACGGAGTCACTAGAATTTTGATCTTGTTAGAGAGCTTTTAGGGAGTTAATCTGCAATGAAAACATTCCGCCAACCAACCAACGCAATGGGTTGGGGCTGATGTGAGGAGACGACTAAATCGATGTAGAAAGGTGAGGGTTGATCCGCCATGACTGAGCAAGCAAAAACTTTCCGAATTTTCGTCAGTTCCACCTTCAGCGACCTGAAAGCCGAGCGCAATGCCCTGCAAGCCTTTGTTTTTCCCCGCCTGCGAGAATTGTGCCAGGGGCACAACGCCCGCTTTCAGCCGATTGATCTGCGCTGGGGCGTCAGTGATGAGGCTTCACTGGACCAGCAAGCGATGAACATTTGCCTGAGCGAGGTGCAGCGCTGCCAGGACACTTCACCCAGGCCCAATTTCATTGTGCTGCTGGGCGACCGCTACGGCTGGATGCCCCCACCCGCTCAGATCCCACAGGATGAATACGAGCAGATCCTGTCAGTGATCAGCGCAGAGGAAGCATCCCTTCTGCGGAATTGGTACACGGAAGATAAGAATGCTCGTGTCCCCAAAGAGAGCGGCCGGTTCCAGCATGAATACCGGCTCAACCCCCGCAAGAAGGGTGGGCCATACGAGGATTATCAGGATTGGCAGCCGGTGGAATCCCAACTACACCAGATCCTCTCCAGAGCTGTCGAGAAACTGGACTTTCCAGAGACCCGCAAGCTGGCCTACCAGGCCTCGGCCACCCACCAGGAGATCCAGGCCGGTGCGTTGAGCCAGGGGGACGCGCCGGAACACGTCTTCTGCTTCCTGCGCCACATCCCCAACCTGCCGACGTCATTTGACAGGCCAGAATTTGAGAATCTATTTACCAGCCGGTTGCATCTGGAATACCCCCAGGGTTTGACCAATAAGAGTGAGGCATTATCAGCATGGCTGCATGATTTACCAGCCGGTTTGGGTCCTGAAGCAATCAATGACCCGATTGAAACCAAGCAGGCGGAATTTCCGCAGGGCTCTCAGGAAAGAGATGTGATGAAATTCATGGGCCAGGTCCTGGCGGACTATGTGGCGCGGGATTTCATCAACCAGCGCGAGGAAGACGGGTCTATCGATCAAGCGGCATACGCGCGGTTGGCGGCATTAAAGGAGGCCCTCCGCGATCAATTTTCTGCCAACTTGTTTACAGCCGAGGCAGTGCGCTGGATGGGGGATCAGCCCCCAACGGAGGAACAACCCTACCAGCCGATCAGCACCGATCACATCGGCGCGCTGCCGGACTTACTAAAGGCTTGCCAGCCTGTATTGGAAGCAGGCTACCAACCCAAAAACCTGTGCGAAGCGGTCTTTCAGTCGCTGGGGAGGGTGATCCTGGATGAGATTGAAGCGCCCTATGTGATAGAAACCGCGCCTGAGGCTTATCACATCCAGCCTGCAGACACCCTGGACGGTGAGGGCCGGGCCAACCATGCCTTCGCCGAGGAACGGCTGGCCTATTTTGTGGGCCGGGAGGGCATCCTGGAGAAAATCTCAACCTATCTACGCTACGACGACCGCAGGCTCTTTGTGATCGCCGGGGAGGGCGGCTCAGGAAAATCGGCGTTGATGGCCAAGGCCGTGGAGCAGGCCCAGGCAGCCCACCCGGACGCGGCCCTGGTTTACCGCTTCATCGGGGCCACACCCGGCTCTTCGGATGGGCGCAGCCTGCTCAACAGCCTGTGCCGGGAGATCTCGCGGGTCTACGGCGCTGCAGAAGAGGATGTGCCGATCGATTTTCGTGATTTGGTTCCTGAATTCAACAGGCGTCTGAGCCTGGCGAAATCGGATCAGCCGCTGCTGGTGTTTATTGATTCGCTCGACCAGCTCTCTGAAGCCCATGGGGCGCGGCAGCTGAGCTGGCTGCCCTCGGAACTGCCGGAGGGCGTCTCTTTGGTCGTGTCTACCCGGAAAGACGAGGACGTGTACGACCAGGTCACCCGCAAGGGCGTGATTGAAGAGCACCTGGGCGGGTTGGGTGAAAAGGAAGGTGAGATGCTGTTGGATCAATGGCTGGCAGATAACTACAGGATCCTGCAGGATGAACAAAAGCGAGAAGTTATCAACAAGTTCACAGGCTCCGGCGAAAACCCGCTGTATTTGAAGCTGGCCTTTGAGGAGGCGCGGCTTTGGACCTCCTATGAGGAGTCACAAGAGGCATTGACGGAGGGCGTTTCGGGCATCATCCAGGACAACATGCTGGATCGCCTGATGGAAGAGGGCAACCACGGCCGGGCGATGGTCTCACATGCATTGGGCTATCTGGCTGCCTCCCGCTACGGCCTGACCGAGGACGAATTGGTGGATCTGCTCTCGCGGGACCCTGAGGTGTATGAGTGGTTCTTCCAGCAGACCTACCACCTGCCCTCGGACCTGGTGCAGCTGGCGATGGATTATCTGGAAGCGCATCCCGAAGCCCTGGCGAACTTCCCGGCGGATTCCTATCATGACGCCGAGCGGCTGGCGCGGGATTGGCTGGCGCAGGACCGGACGCCGCCGGATCCGGTGACCTATTTCCTGCGGGAAGTGCTGGGGCGGCCGGATGGACCGAGACTGCCGATCGTGTTGTGGTCGCGGCTGTCCTTTGACCTAGCGCCCTACCTTTCGGTGAGGATGGTGGACGGCAGCCCCTTGCGGACTTTTTACCACCGGGAACTTGAAGAAGTCTCAAAAGCGGCCTTCTTAGGAGAAGAGCAGGTTGAGGATTTTCACTGCAACCTGGCGGATTATTTTGAAGCCAGGTCGGACCCTGGCCGCGACCGGACCTGGACCGGCGGCTACATCCACGGGTTGAGCGAGCTGCCCTATCACCTGACGATGGCTGAGGAACGGGACCGGGTATTTGAGCTGCTGACGGATTTCACCTTCCTGGAGCATAAGGCCGAGGAGGTGGGGATCACACGCCAGACCAATGAATTTGGCCTGGAAGAAGTGACCTCGGAAGGCGTGCAGGATTTGCAGAAGGACTATGATCTGGCCTTGAAGAAGCTCTATGGAACAGGCGGGGAGGAGTCAGGCC
>CAZLEK010000016.1:0-38086 GCA_964558525.1 uncultured Candidatus Brevefilum sp. | reverse complement strand
GGTCGCCTTGCGTTTCTTTCTCCTCCTGGGCTGGCTAAGACGTCGGCTTGTTCGGTTAATTGGATGTGACTACAATCCTCGCAAGTTCCGCGTTGTTGTGCCTCTGCCTGGCACATTTTTTCTAAGTGATATTTTTACAAGGAAACGGGGAAATAAGGGTTTTTAGGGCACTAATGTGGGAAAGTCAGGTAATATTCGTAGAGCCATCCTATTGTCTGTTTGCTGAAAGCGTTTGTATCGAAATTTGTTGTTCATATAAAGATAGGGGGTTGCTCAGAAGCCGTTGATGATGGGTATCCCGAAGATTCAGCAGGGTTCCCTGGGGGGATCACCTGCAGGGCAATTGCAAAATTAGCGGGATTGAAAAAAATGGTTCCCCGCAGCGTCCTCGTTGCGGAGAAATGCCTGAGCAAGGCGTAAATATTTTTTATTCAATAGAGAAACTTGCACTTAAAATGGCGTTTTTTCGCCAAGAGGGACCTCGGCGAGAGCGGAAAGTTGGGAAGAGATACCATCGATCACCCTTCGGATAAAAAGAATTTCAAGCATATCTTTTCTTGGGGATCTTGCGATTGCCCTGTGATCACCGGTTTGCAGTTGGCTGTGGGAGATGCTTTGTGTTATCATTTTGAAAAGGTTCATCACACAGGAGTTCGCCCATGACGGAACAAGATTATTCGGTTGAAGACAAAATTCGCGCCCTGATTGACCAGCTCAATGCGTATATTGAGCAGTATCATGGTGGGTCGGTGGAACTGGACCGGATTGAGGGGGATGTGGTTTACGTGCGGTTGGGGGGCGCCTGTGAGGACTGCCCGCTGTCCCCGGCCACGCTGCAGGGCTGGGTCGCCGGCACCCTGCGCCAGTTCTTCCCGCAGATTCATGTGGCCCGGGCGGATTAATCCTTCTTGAAATTACGTTAACTCAAACACCCGTGCATTTCACGGGTGTTGTTGTTTAGTGGGGGCAGTTTGTCAGCAAAAACTTCTTATGGATTTGAGCTGCCTGGCTGGCGCTCCTCAGAGCCCTTGCCCGGCCCATAGTAAATCTCCTTCTGCACAGCGCGGTAGAGTGTTTCGCTGCGCAGATCCTGGAGGGTGTAGCAGGGGGCGTCCAGGTGTTTGGCCAGGCCCTGGGCCAGGCCCTGGTCAAAGGCCTCGTGTTCCATGTTGATCACCACCGAGCGGATGTCTTCGCCGGCGATCTGCTCAGCGATCCGGTTGGCTTCCACTTGTGGCGAGCCGCGGCCCATGGACACATTTCCAGCCCCATCCGTGAGGATGATCAGCAGCGGGAGCACATCCGGGTGGAGGGACTTCTCCCGCTTCATCACCTGGTAGGCCATGGTCAGGCCGGCGCTGAGGGGCGTCTTCCCACCCACGGGGATGTCGGCCAGGGCGCGCTGGGCCAACAGGACGGAATTGGTGGGCGGCAGCACCAGGGTGGCGCGGTCCTTTTGGAACACGATCAGCCCCACCCGATCGCGCCGCTGGTAGGCGTCGGTCAGAAGCGACAGGATGGCGCCCTTGGTGGCGGCCATCCGCTCCGCCACCGCCATGGACCAGGAGGCGTCCACCAGGAACAAGATCAGGTTGGAGGCGCGCCGGACGCGCACCTTGCGCTGGTAATCTTCGCGGCGCACCGCAAAGGCGATTTCTTCCTCCTCACGCAGTTCTTCGCGCGCCTTCTGAAAAGGCGCCGCGGCGCGCAGGGTGGCGTCAAAGGCCAGGTCGTCCGCCCGACCGTTGGCCGGGCGCGCCTGCACGTAGCGGCCGCGCTTCCGGTCGGTTTGGGTTTGTGACCGGCGGCCGCCCTGCTTGCGCATCATGTCGTCCAGGGGGGTATCCAGCCGGCGGGGTTCGAAGGTCTCGCCAGGTTTGACTTGTTTTCCGCCGTCCCACCAGTGGGCTGTGGCGTCTTGAAAGACGTCTTGCCGGGTGGGATCTAGGGACTCGGGTCCAGGGGGTTCGTTGCTAATCTCGAGATGGGGGGAGGTGGACTTTTTTTTTGACTGGAATCCTCTTCCCCCGAGCCAGGGGTCTCATCCGAGGCTGCGCCTTCGGAAGCTGCGCCTTTGAGCTGCTCGATGTGCTCCTCAAGCTGGGTGACGCCCATTTCCGATTGACGGAAGGGGCCGGCTTTGACTCGGTGCGGGAGCGCCAGCTCAGCAGCCAGGGCGATGTCGCGGGGTGTGATCGAGTCTCGGCCTTCAAAGGCGGCCTGCGCCCGCGAGGCTTTCAGGATCACCAAATCCGCCCGGTGACCGTCCACCTGCATCTTGGCCGTCAGGTCGGCGATGATCAGCAGATCTCGGCTGGTGTAGCGCACCTTGTTGACCAGGTCTCGCGCCTGTTCGATTTTTTGGGAGAGTTCCTGCTCCTTGTCCAGCCATTCTTCCCGGAAGGCTTCCGGGTCGGCCTCAAAGGCGATGTTGCGTTCCATGATCTGCACCCGCTGGCGCGGTTCCAGGATGCCGTGGATCTCCACGGACAGGGCAAACCGGTCCAACAGCTGGGGCCGCAGGTCGCCCTCTTCCGGGTTCATTGTGCCAACCAGGATGAAGCGCGCTGGGTGGGAGAAGGAGATTCCCTCCCGTTCGACAATGTTCATCCCCATGGCGGCTGAATCCAGCAGGACGTCCACGACGTGGTCGTCCAGCAGGTTGACCTCGTCGATATACAGCAGGCCGCGGTTGGCGGAGGCCAGCACGCCGGGTTCAAAGTGGCGTTCGCCCTTTTGGATGGCTCTCTCAATATCCAGGGTGCCCACCACGCGGTCTTCCGTGGCAGAGATCGGCAGGTTGATAAAGGGCGTCTGGCGGGTTTCGATTGGCGGGTTGTCTTCGTCGGTGAAGCGTTCCCGGCATTCTGTGCACCAGCTCACGGGTTTATCAGGGTCGCAGCCAAAACGGCAGCCCTGCACAACCTGCACAGGGGGCAGCAGCGCGGCCAGGGCTCGGGCGGCGGTGGATTTGGCTGTGCCGCGTTCACCGCGGATCAACACACCGCCGATGCGGGTGTCGATCGCGTTGAGGATCAGGGCCCGCCGCATGCGCTTCTGGCCAACGATGGCTGTAAAGGGGTAAATCACTCGCATAATCATCAGATTCTCGTAATTTGAATTTAGCTCATGAAGTTTACCACGTTGAGGTTGGATTCAGCAATCTTGTCAAATCTACAGGCGGGGTAATTGCAAAATTAGAGGCATCGAACAAAATTAGCTCCCCGCAATGTTCTCGTTGCGGGAAAATGATTAAGAAAGGCGTAAAAATTTATTCAGTACAGAAATTTGCATTCAGTGCTGGCGTTTTATTTGCCGACGGGAACATCGGCGAGAGCGGAAAGCTGGGATGAGATACCATTGATCACCCTTTGGATAAAAAGAATTTGAATCCTAACTTTTCGTGGGACCTTGCGACTGCCCTGAATCTACAGGCAAGCTGACAGCTTTTGGTTTGCCCTGGAATTTTGCTTATCAAGAAGATGAATGTTAAGCTACAATATCCCCATGGACTGGAACATCTTCGGACATGATTGGGCGGTGAGTTTGCTGCGGTCACATGCCGCCGGTGGAAAATTGCGGCATGCCTACCTCTTCGTCGGGCCGGAAGGGGTTGGTCGGCAGACCCTGGCCCTGCGCTTCGCCCAGGCGTTGAACTGCAGCCAGCCGCCAGCTCCCGGCGAGTTTTGTGGTGAGTGCAAGGACTGCCGGCAGATTTGGGCCCGCCAGTACCCGGACCTGAGCCTGATCCTGCCGGAGGAAGGGCATAAGGACATCCGCATCGATCAGGTGCGCGAGCTGCAGCATACCCTGGCCCTGGCCCCCTACGCTGCGGCCTACCGGGTGGCGCTCCTGCCGGACTTCCAGCAAGTGACCGAGCAGGCTGAAAATGCCCTGCTCAAAACGCTGGAAGAGCCGCCAGACCGGGTGGTGCTGCTGTTGACCGTCAACGCCCTTGAGCGCCTCCTGCCGACCATCGTCTCGCGCTGCGAAGTCATCCGGCTGCGGCCGGCGCCCCTAAGGGATGCCAAGTTGTATCTAGAATCAACCCACGGACTGGCAGCAGCACAGGCGCACCTGATCGCCCATCTCGCCGGCGGACGGATAGGCGCTGCACTTCAGATGGTCGCAGCGCCTGAATTGATCGCCCAAAGGATGGAGGCGTTGGAGATTTTTCTTAAACTGCTGCCCGCTAGGCGGGTTGAGCGCTTCAAATGGGCTGAAAAAATCGCCAAGTCCAATCAAGAACCCCGCCAAAATGCCCTGGCGTCAGTTTCCCTCTGGCTGGCTTTCTGGCGGGATGTCTTTGTTCGGGCTTCAGGCGGTGACCTGCCGCTGGTCAATGTTGACCTGGAAACCCAGGTGGATCAGGCGGCCGGGTTGTTGGACGTGAAATCTGCCCGCGAGCTGGTCATTGTCCACGAGAAGGCCTTGCAAGAACTGGATCAATACGCCAACGTGCAGCTGCTGCTGGAAACCCTGATGCTGCAGTGGCCGAAGCTGTCTCTTGTTCCCCTGCAAGCGGCCTGACACCCCCCTAAACCTGCTTAATCCAACTCAACCTGATAGATCTGCAAATCGGAAAAGCGCACCGTCATGGCCTGGCCAGTGGCGGTGCGGGCAAAGACGCCCAGCGCGCCGCTGCGATCCAGCGCGATCCGCTCTTCAAACTGGAAGACATCGTTGATATAAAATTGAAGCTGCCCTTCCCGCACCCAGAGGGCCAGATGGTTGGTGGCTGGCGCGGCCAGCGCCATCTGAGAGGCGGATTCCCAGTCATGGACCACGAAGCTCTCTCCGCCCTGGATAAGTTCCAGGCGGACCTGGCCGGCGCAGTTCAACAGGAGCCGGTAAAAATGGGTGCTGCTCTGGTGCCAGAAGAGGATCCCAAACTGGTCAGACGGTTCGCACAGCGAGGTTTGAATGGTCATCTCCAGGTAAAAGGCTGCCGGCAGGGTGTGCTGGCTCAGGCTGGTGAGCGATGAATCCGGCTGGGCGACAGCCAGGGAAAGATTCTGGGTTCCAAAAGCCGCGTTGCCGGATCCGCTCTGGGGGGTCTGCCACAGGTCTTCTTGGGTGAAATCATCTGAAACGATCAGGTCGGTAATGCCTGCCAGGTCCCCTTCCCGGGTGGGCTGAGGCGTGGGGCTGGCGATGGCGGCGAAGGTGGGTGTGGGGGTGGCTGGGAACCAGTCGATGGTCGGGGATGGGTTCGGGGTGGCGGTGCTGGTTGGCGTCGGTGGGAGCGGTGTGGGGGGCGCCAACAGATCGCAGCTGGCGAGAGTCAGCACGGTCAATAAGGCCAGCAGGCTGGCCAGGGCAATCTTTCGGGTGGGGTTGGATAGGAACAGGTGTTTCATTCGGGCCTAATTATAGTGTTAAAGGGCCTTTCTTCCAAACCCTTCCGCTAACTTTAAATTCAAGAGATGTTATAATCCTGACTCAGAAAGCAGCCTGTTATGATAAAAACACGAAAATTAATCCAGTTTCTAAGCATACTTTTGATTGGTTTGGTCGCGGCCCTGGTGGCGGCGCGCGTTGATGCCAGTCCGCCGCCGCAAGCTTCCTACCAAACACCGACGCCCAATGCAGAGGGCCAGATCATTTACACGGTCCAGGAAGGCGATTCCTGCACACGCATTTTCCTGCTAACCGGGGTGACGATTGACCAGATCATTGAACTGAACAACCTGACCTCGGAATGCGTCCTCACCCCCGGGCAGCAGTTGGTGATTGCCACGGTCGAACCGGCGACGCCCACCCCGGAGGGCCCCGCCCAGACGCCGACCCCTGGCCCGCCCACCCCGACACCCTTTGAGGGCAATGGCGAGGTCTGCGTGGTCCTCTTTGAAGACCTGGACGGCAACCAGATGCGGGGAGAAAATGAGTTTTACCTGGAGGGTGGGGTGGTGAGCATGAGCAACCGCGCCGGAACCTATTCAGAAACCCTTGAGACGATCGGAGGGAACCCCGATCTGGTTGAACCGGCTTGCTTTGAAAACGTCCCTGAGGGAGATTACAACCTGAGCATGGGCATCCCGGAAGGCGCCGTTGCCACCACCAGCCTCAATGTGCCTTTGGACGTGTCGGCTGGCGACACGATCGTGATTGATTTTGGCGCGCAGCCGTCATCGCAACCTGTCGAACCCAATGATCCCACCCAGGGCGGCGGCCGCTCGCCTGTGCTGCTGGTGATCGGCATCCTGTTCCTGGCCGGCGGCGCCGGGTTGACCTTCTTCTTTATCCGGTCAAGGTTGAAATCCTAATTCCGACCCACCCAATCAGTCTGACAACCCATTCGATCGCGCCGAAGAGCACGTCGGCGCTTCTGAGTCAACTTCTTGATTAAGTGATTTTTTCACACCCCTGTTCCCAGGTGAAGGCCTGGATTGGCGCCAGGTCTGGCAAGCGAAACATCTAAGCCAGGATTGCTCCTTGCTCGTTGGCGTTATGATGCTGTTCAGGTCCCCGCCTGATAATATCGGGCCGCAACGTTCTGGTTGCGACGTTTGGGGTTAAAATTCAACCCACCAATCCCTCAGGGGTAGACAAACCGCTCGCCGGGCTTGAGGATGTGGGCCTTGGCCTCGGTTTCAGCCCGGACGTTCTTTGCCCATTCCTCTGCGTCCTGGGAGATCAGGTCGAATGTATCGTAATGCATGGGGATCACATGCTCCGGGGTAAGCAGTTTGACCGCTCGCAGGGCATCCGCCGGTCCCATGGTGTAGTTATCACCGATTGGGATCACGGCCAGGCTGAGCCCCTCTTCGCCGATCAGGCGCATGTCGCCAAACAGCCCGGTATCACCGGCCAGGTAGACCTTTTCGCCTTCATTGGTGGTCAGTAAAAAGCCAGCCGGGTTGCCGCCGTAACTCCCATCCGGGAGGCCTGAGCCGTGCAGGGCCAGGGTGAGCTTGAGATACCCAAAGGGATGGGTGAACCCGCCGCCCAGGTGCTGGGCGTGCACCTTGACGTCCTTTTTCCGCAGCCAGCCGCAGATTTCGGCGTTGGCGATCACGGTTGCGCCGGTTCGCTGGGCGATCTCGACCGTATCGCCGATGTGATCGCCGTGCCCGTGGGTGACCAGGATGTAGTCCGCTTCTACGGTATCCGCGTCCACGCTGGCGGCCGGGTTGTTTCGCAGGTAGGGGTCCACCAGGAGCTTGAACCCGCCGGTTTCCAATCCAAAGGTGGCATGCCCGATCCAGGTTAATTCAAAGGCCATACGTTGCTCCTTTCAGGAATGAATTGATTTCGACAGGTTAATTATACGATGATGTTAGTAGGGGGCTGTTCTTTACGGTTTTTTATGGGAGGGTGGAAGGTCACCTGAGTTTCTCACTTTCCCCATTTTTCAGGTGGATTAGGTAAAAAGTGGGTTTTCAGGCTATTAAATTGAACCTGCCAGGCCATAGATAATCGATTTATCAAGAAGTGAATTTCTTGAAGCCATGCTTGATAGGTTAATCAAATCTGCCATCGCATTCCGGAGTGAGACCTTTAGGTCGACTGAATTAAGTTTGAAACGGGCATGATCCAATCAAATCAACGTCTACCCATTGTCGCATAATATTAGGCGCCATCCATATCCAGATTATTTTTAGTAGATAACTTTTTTCTTTGTGCCCTCATCGTGCCCTCGGGGTATCGTGTGTACTCATCGTGCCCAAAGGGTATTGTGTTAATTTTTTGCGTAATGCCTGAGCAGTTACGAAATTTTCACTATTCCAAATTAATTATCAATGGCCTAGCGTTGATTCACTGATCCATTGTTTCCCAGCGGAGGTCAAAACCGCCTCTGGTCTGGTCACCATCGATCCTAAGGATATACCGGCCGCTGATTTCCGCCTGGAAATGCATCTCGTCGGCATTGTCCTCCAAAAAGGAGGCCTCCCAAATCACTTCCCGATCGGGGTCGAGCAGTTCAAGGCGCAGGGCGCCCTCATCCACATCAATGTCATAGGTCAGGTTAAAGGTGTCACCCGCGTCCACCTGAATATGCTCAACCTTCCTGCCGTCGAATAGGTGGTAAGAGACATCTATTGTGTTCAGGTAATTCAGGCCAACCCAACCCACCTGCCGGGAACAGGCGCTGAGCAGTGCTAAGAAGATTAACGCCAGCAAAGCGATGAACTTTTTCATCATATACGCTCCAATAGGATTTTGTTCGTTTGATAGGATAAGTTTATGCTGTCTTCAACCCCCTGCCAATAACCAGGTTGGTAAAAGCGGCCTGTCCGAAAGCGTGTTCCCGCTTCAGTCAGATGGCCAGGTGGCAACTCATAGGAATTGGATAAGGCCAAAAAAGGCGAAGGATCAATTATGGAAGATTGAATTTAGGAATGATTTTGGTTCACAAAAAGATTCCGTAACGCCGTTGCACGCAACGCCGCTACGGCAATCATTTAAAATCAATCTGATCTGGTTCTGAATTTTGCGCTCTTCTTGACGCTCAAGCTTCTACTCAAAGCAGACGGACTTTTAGGAAAACAATCTTTGGTGGAATTGGACTTTGCTTTAGCTACCAATTCAGCTCAAAGCTGCCCTGGGTGTCATCCCCGATCACCCGCAGACGGTAGCGCCCGCTTGTTTCAGGGGTGACTTCAAAAACATCCTCGTCATCCTCTGAGAAGGTTTCTTCCCAGACAAGCTCATCCTGTGGGTCGACCAATTCCAGCGTCAGGGAACCTTCATCGACTTCAATGTCATAAGATAGCGAAAAGGATTCTCCCGCCTCAAGCTGATAGTTTTCGACTTCCCGCCCATCAAAGCGCCGGTATGAAGCTTCGAAGGTATCGCCCATGTTGGTGGCAACCCATCCAACTTGTTTCTGCGAGCAGGCCGTTAACGATAAAGCGGAAATCAAAACAAGAGTTAATAAGATTTTTTTCATAATATCCTCCATTGTGATTTTTGGATTATGATTCTATTGCCCTGTTCGGAGAACCACTTCCCACGTTTGGTTAGTTTCCAATGCTACGATCGTGGGATTGCACATGGGCCGATCGTGCAGGTTGGGCTTTAACAGTTAATCCCAGAAAATAGGCTTGAGGTTTATGTTAAAATACGCTTATCTAATTTATCTGGCTTATTTTCGATTGAGCGGGCGGCTATCCTGTCTCAATCGTGTTTGCCAAGGAGACCAATGTGAAACTTCATCCCAGCCAATACGCAAGCCTGACAACCTTCCTGACCCACTATACTGAATTTGGGAACGCTGAAAATGCCCATATCTCGCCGATCTATCAAAATTCGGTGTTTGTGTTTGAAGATACCGACTCTGGAGCGGCGATTGCCGGCGGTGAAGCCCCCGGCTATTATTACACCCGCCTGAACAACCCCAACCACCAGCAGCTGGCGCGCAAGTTGGCCGCCCTGGAAGCCTGGGATTTGCTCCGACAGGACCCTGACGCTGACCCGGACGAGCTGGTGGGCGGGCTGGTGTTTGCCTCGGGTATGGCAGCGGTGACAGCCGCCATCCTGGCCTGCGCTGAAGCCGGTGAAACCGTCCTGACCCAATCGGCCCTCTATGACGGCACCTATCTCTTCCTGAAAAACCTGGCGCCAAAATATGGGATTAAGGTGGTGTGGGTGGCAGAAAACACGCAGGCCGGCTGGGAGACCGCCTTTGCTGAGCACCCGGAGGCCAAGCTGGCCTACATCGAGACGCCCGTCAACCCTGCGCTGCGATTGACGGACATCCAGCACGTGACGGCTTTGGCGCACCAGCACGGGGCGGTGGTGGCCGTGGACAACACCTTTGCCACGCCCTACTGCCAGCGTCCCCTGACCATGGGGGCGGACATCGTGGTTCATTCCACCACCAAGTATCTCTCCGGCCACGGCCAGGTGTTGGGGGGCGCGCTGCTGACCACCGACCTGGACCTGCTCAACGGCCCGGTTTACCAGATCTACAAACTCCTGGGGGCCACGCCCAGCCCAATCGACACCTGGATGGCCAACATCGGCCTCAAGACCTTTGAGCTGCGCATGGCGCGTCACTGCCAGAACGCCCTGCGGGTGGCCAAACGGTTAGAAAAACATCCGGCAATTAACCGTGTTTATTACCCGGGTCTGCCCAGCCATCCGGACTACGACCTGGCGCGGGTGCAGATGAGCGACTACGGCGGCATGATCGCCTTTGACCTCAAAGGCGGGCTGGAGGCCGGCAAACGGATGATGGATAACGTCCAGGTCGCAACCTTAGCGGTGAGCCTGGGCAATGTGGATACCCTGGTGCAGCACCCGGCCAGCATGACCCACCGCAATACCCCGCGTGACCTGCGCCTGTCGGCCGGGATCACCGACGGGTTGGTGCGCCTTTCCGTGGGGATCGAGGATCCCAATGACCTGGTACGGGATTTAATTCAGGCGATTGAAAGTTGATGCTTAATTCTTTTCAGATCGCTAATAAAATGCGCAGCGACGTTGCCTGCAACATCGCTGCGATTCCAATTCTGCTCAATTCAACACCAGGGTGATCGCAAAGTAAGAGGTATTGAAAAAATGGCTCCCCACAACGTCCTCGTTGCGGGGAAATGAGTAAGGAAGGCGTAAATATTATTTCAATAGAGAAATTTGCATTAAAAGCTGGCTTTTTTCGCCGACGAGGACGTCGGCGAGAGCGGAAAGTTGGGATGAGATACCATCGATCATCCTTCAGATAAATAGAATTTCAATCATAACTTTTCTTCAGGATCTTGCGATTGCCCTGAATTCAACACGTAAAGTTGATCTTTTGAGTTCGGTTGAGAGATGTTTAGCATTTTGCGGGAATCAATACTCGTAAATGCTCCCGCCGATGAACTCGCGGATGACCGAGTTCTCCGGCACGATCGAATCGTCCTCGATCGCCTCTAGAGACTGCATGAGCCGGTACACCCGGCTGGCACGCTCGTGGGCGTCCTTGCGCAGGGGATCCTCGGCGTAGGCCTCCGTCCAGTGGGCGAACTCGTCAAACAGCTTGGCCTTGTAGATCGGCATCTCGTAGGGCATGGCGCTGTTGACGATGTAATCCGTGGTATTAACATAGGGGATGATGTTGCGCAGTTCGCTGGCGCGCACGTAATGCCAGTGCAGCAGCGTCTTGGTGGGATCGTACGCCCGGTGTGAGGCGTCCCGCAGCATCCGCCGGATCAGCCGGATGTCGGTCCAGCGGACATAGCGGCCGTCCGGGTCCTTGAGCTGTAATAGGGGCTCAATATAAAGCTTGAATTTCTGTTCGGGGGCGATGTCCCTGGTCATGTCCGGGTAGAGCCCGTGCAGGCTGTCGATCAGGATCACCTCGTTGGGGGCCAACTGCATCGGCGTTTGCTCCGGGTGGCGGGTGCCGGTTTTGAAGTCATAAAACGGGATCTGCACCTCTTCGCCCTCAAACAGGCGGGTGAGGTGTTCGTTGATCAGGTCCAGGTCCAGCGCCTGGGGGGTCTCAAAGTCGTAATCCCCAAACTCATCTTTGGGATGCATCTCCAGGTCGAAGAAATAGTTGTCGACATTGAGCGTGACCAGCTTCATGTCATGCCGCGCCAGGCGCTCACCCAGCTTGATCGTGGTGGTGGTCTTACCCGAGGAGGAAGGGCCGGCGATGATCACCATCCGCAGTTCTTTTTTACGTTCAGCCACCAGGTGGGCGGCGTTTTCGACATCTTCGTGGTAAAAGGCTTCGGAGGCGCCGACGATCTCTGAATATTCTCCCCTGCGGATGCGTTCGTTCAAGGCCTCCACGGTATGGAAATGATGATCCACGGCCCAATCCAGCACCCGCCAGAGTTTGGACCAGGGGATGTTGCTGGAGGGCTCAGCCCGCCGTTCGGCGCGCTGCTCCCGCAGCCGGGCGCGTTCCGCCCGGTAGAGGATATAGGCCTTGGCGACCCGGGCGTGGCCTTCTTCGATCAGGACTTTCTCGACCGTGTCCTGGATCTGCTCTACATGCGGTGTTTCTCCTTCTGGGAGTTCTTCCTCAAGCACCCTGATGACTTTGTCGGTTAGCTTTTCGGCGGTGCGTTTGTCCCGCCCGCCAACCGCCACCGCGGCGCGGTAAATGGCGTTGGTGATCCGTTGCGGCGTGAAATCCACGGTGGATCCATCGCGTTTGACCACTGTTTCAAATCGAGGCATGGCAGCTCCTTTCACAGGAAACCAATCAAATAAGATCAGATTTGAATTAATTATAACGAAGGTTAATCAATTGCGCCAAGTGAGCCTGCGGTCGAAAACGCCGCCTGGTTGTATAATCAGCTTGAAAAGAGACCCCAGGCAGACAGGAGCATGATGCGCCTTGAAAACCTTGTAAAGGAACTCAACCCCCGGCAGCAGGCCCTGCGGCAGGCGCTGACCGCTGAGGTGGATGAAAAGCTGGCGGTAGCGCGCTTTTTGGAACTGCACGGCATCTTGCATGCCAGGCAGGTGGCGCCGGAAGCGCCCTGGTCCTATGAGGATCTTTTGCTGGATGGACTGGGGGAGGCGTCATTTCGGATGATCCCGGACGGGGAAGCGCATTCCCTCGCCTGGATCCTCTGGCACCTCAGCCGGATCGAGGACCTGACCATGAACCTGCTGGTGGCGGGAAAGGACCAGGTTTTCGAAACTGGGGGCTGGTTGGGGAGAACGAATTCTCCGATTAAGCACACCGGCAATGGGACGGGGATCGAAGTTGCCCAGGCCTTGAGCGCAGCCCTGGACATCCCTGCCCTGCGCGCCTACCGCCATGCCGTGGGGCGCGCCACCCGGGAAATCGTCCAAAACCTGAAGAAGGCTGATTTCTCTAGAAAGGTGGACCCCCAAGACTTGCAGCGGGTGGTCGATGAAGGAGCGGTGATCGAAGCCGGCTGTGGGGTGGTGGATTACTGGGGCCGGCGGGATGTGGCCGGTCTGCTGCTGATGCCGCCCACCCGGCACACGATTGTACATTGGAATGAGGCGCGCCGACTGATCAAAAAGTTGAAAAAAAGTCGTTGACAAGCGCTTATGGCCTATGCTAAGCTCAAATTGAGTTTGTTTTTCCATCGTCCTATTCATCATCCTTCTTTTTATTCTTGTCAGATGATTGTCCTGGTCTTACGGGCGTTGAGGCCGGCTGGGAGGGCTGGAATATGAGCGCTAAGCACTTTCGTATCCTGTCTTTGTTGGTTTTGCTGCTGCTCGCCATGGCCTGCGGCTTTCCCCTGGACCCTGGGTTGGGCAGCGGGTCCAGCCCAACGTTCACGTCAACGCCAGGCAGCGCCTCAGATATTGCAGATGGCCTAGATGAAGAACCTGCCTCCCCAAGCCGAACCCTTCCTGCCGCCGAGGAAGGCGCCCCAACCGCAACCCTCTCCCCAACGCCAGATCTGCTAGTCTTCATCAGCCCACAGATTATTTCACTCCAAATGTTCTCTCCTGATAGGGGTTGGGGGGTGGCGGATGATGGCAGCCGGCTGCTGGCGACGAGAGATGGGGGCGCCACCTGGCTGGATGTCACCCCGCCCGAATGTCTTTCGCTGCCCTCGGGTGTCACGTCCCTGGGGCTGCGGCCGTTTTTCCTCGATGAACAGACTGCCTGGTTCACACCCAGCACCACTGCCATGACCACGCTGTATCACACGCTGGATGGCGGGCAAACCTGGCTGACCGTTGACCTTCCCTTTGAGCGTGCCAGTTACTTCTTCCTGGACTCGGAAAACGGTTTCGCATTGGCGGATCTCGGCGCGGGTGCAGGATTGCACTACGTCGCCCTGTACCGCACCACCGATGGCGGCGGCTCCTGGATGAAAGTCTTCGCCCATGCGCCGGGCGAAACGAAATCCCTGCCAGAGAGCGGGACAAAAAATGGCGTGAGCTTCATCAACCCCAATCGGGGCTTTATCGGCGGTTCGATCCCCATGGAAGACCATTTCTATTTCTATGTCTCAGATACCGGCGGCGCCGCCTGGTCGCAGGAGACAGAACTCAGGCTGCCGGACGCCTTCAGCGGGAGCTTTTTGGACACCTGGCAGCCGGACTTTTTCGATGCAGTCACCGGCATCCTGCCCGTTCGGGCGGCAGGTTCAGACGGCAGCCCTCTGCTGATCTACCGCAGCGAGGATGCCGGCGAGACCTGGACCTTTATGGGGTCCGTGCCTGACGGTCAGGATGTGGATTTCATCACCGGGAGACTGGGTTGGATCGCCGGGGAGGCCGGCTTGTTTAGGACGGCGGATGGTGGGACGACCTGGACGCCGGCGCCCACCCCGGGCATCCCGGTGCGCGAGGATTTTCTCCAAGTCGATTTTGTCGATGAAGATCACGGCTGGGTGCTGACTTATCTCGAGGATGGTTCAGAGATTTTCCACAAGCTTTACCGGACGACGGACGGCGGCGAGACCTGGGCTCTGCTCCAACCCTGAGGGATTAAATGCACCGTTTTTATCCAACAAGAAGATTCCCTCATAGACGCCTAAAATCCCAACCTGGCGTAATTGAGGAATAGGATTGAAGAAAATCGTGAAAGTTTTGTTTCAAACGCACCTGGTTTCTGCGGACTCCAATAAAAAACCAATGTTCCTGATTCATACTGATACCAGGATGAAGCGTCTGACGGTCTTGTTCCTGCTGGTTTTCACCCTCGCTGCTTGCTTACCGAGCAGCCCTTTGGCGCGAACCCAAACGCCTTCAGCGGCGCCCACAGGGACGCGCACCCCCGTCCCTTCACAAACCCTGACTGCTTCACCCACACCGCTGCCCACGGTGACGACAACCCCAACACTGGAACCTGAATTCAGCTTCATAGTGACCTCTGATATGTCGCACTACAGCGCTCAGGAATACGTGGATTACCCCAATTTCTTTGCTGCTCTGCTCGGGTATGTTAAAGCCTTCGGGCCGGGAGACTTCATGGTCAGTACGGGTGATGTGATCCCGGCTGAAGGGACCGATTGGACGGTCGACCAGGTGTTGGGGGCGGACTATCCCTGGTTCCCGCTGCCTGGCAATCATGACTTTGGTGCGGCGGAGAGGCGTTTTTTTGCGAATTATGATTACCCCCTCAATGGGGCCGGCCAGCCAAAAATTGTCCGCTGGGGCCCAGAATCATGCCCGCAGACAACCTACAGCTTTGACTACCGCAACGCTCATTTTGTGGCGTTGAATGTTTACTGCGATGCGGATGCGCCCTGGGGGATTGACGGCAGCATAAGCGAGACGGTGTATGCTTGGTTGGCCCAGGATCTGGCTGAAACCAAGCAAAACCATATCTTCGTATTCGGCCACGAACCGGCCTTTCCCCAGGCGGATGATGAAACCGGGCAGGCTCGTCACCAGGAAGACAGCCTGAATCAATACCCTGAAGCGCGCGACCGCTTCTGGGCCCTGCTTCAGGAACATGGCGTCCTGGCTTACATTCATGGGCATACCCACACCTACAGCGCCCTGCTGGTGGAGGGCATCTGGCAGATTGATGCCGGCCAGGCGATGGGCGTGCGCGCTGCGCCTTCGCCAGGGACGTTTCTCAAAGTTTCAATTCAGGGGGAAAAGGTGACCTTGTTCACCTATCGCGGCGAAGAAGGCCCCGGTTTTGGTTACCGTTTGTTTGAGGAAATCCAGCTTCAGCCGTAATTGGTTTTAGCCTGCTGTGTATCTCGTGGGTCTGCGCAGTTCGGTTCCACAGTTGCTGCAGTAGCTGTCTCCAGGTCGAGAGCGCATCCCACATTCATGACAAAAAACAGCCTGTTTTTCGGGGTTCATAATGCCCACGCCCTGGACAATTCGGTCTTGTTTTTCGATCACGTTGGCCTTAAACCACCAATAATAAAGGCTGACCAAAACCAGCACAGCCAGCGCGACGGTCAGCAGCCACATGATCACGCTCAGCGGGGATGAGCTTCTGCCTGGCGTTGCTTCACTGACCCGCTCAGCAGGCTCAACCGGGAGGGCGGGATTGGCCGGGTTGTCTATGTCCCTGGTATAGCTCAGGTTGATGGTGAACAACTCTCCAGCGGGGACGGAACCCATTTCTTGAGAATAGTAGATTGCAGTGTCCGGTCCTGTTTCTTGCTCCTCCAGAGACGGTTCCGCCTGGATCTCACCGGCGCCGAAGGGCTGCCGGAGGGTGATCTTTAGTGATGGAACATCGTAAATTGACACCCATTGGTATTCGTAAAACCTGAGATCGCCTTCTTTGACGAGGTTGGGATCGTAATATTCGATTTGGATCTTTTGGGCATCAGTGGAAAACCGAACTTCATGCCATTTTCCAATGACTGAGATTTCAGTTGCCAGCGGGGCGGGAGTGCCATTGCCGCTTCGCTGGTACACTTTCAGGGCTTCCGCACAAGCCGGTACCTGGAATGACACCAATTGGGGTTCGGCGGTCTCAGAGGACAGAGCGATATCCAGGACGACCAGCATGTCAGAACGATCATATTCTGGAAAGAGCCCCACCTGGACAGAGCGGAGCGCAACCTTGGATTGCCCCTGGGCTGCGCCTACCAGCCAAACAAAGCCGGCGATGAGGATAATCAGGATCCATACATGCTTACGCAATCGATTCACAATCTGATCTGGCGTGGTTGTTTTGACGAGACGATTAAATGATACCATGGTCTGAAAAAACTGCTGTGAAGAAATCTTATCAGGGCAATCGCAAGAGCCCCAGGAAAAGTAAGGATTGAATTTCTTTTATCCGAAGGGTGAGCGATGGTATCGCATCCCAACTTTCCGCGCTCGCCGACGTCCTCGTCAGCGAAAAAACGCCAGCCTCAAATGCCAAGTTCTCTATTGAATGAATATTCACGCGATCCTCACCCATTTCCCCGCAAAGTGGACGTTGCGGGGCGCCAATTTTTTCAATACCTCTACCTTTGCAATTGCCCTGGAAATCTTATGCCTTTCTTAGAAAGCCAGGGTATCTTATCCAGGATGCTCGGGCTGTGATGCTCCCAAACTCTGGGTGGTATAATGCAGTCCTTGATTGAGAACTTGTAAGAAAGAAAGTGAACTTATGGCAAAAACCACTGTCTCATGTCCCCAATGTAAACAACCTGTCACGGCGGAAATAACCCGCTTGTTCGATGTCAGCCAGGATCCCCAGGCCAAGCAAATCTTGCTTTCCGGCGCTTATAACTTGATCCAGTGCTCTAACTGCGGTTATCGTGGTCAGGCGCCCACCCCGATCATTTATCACGATCCGGAGAACGAATTGCTGTTAACCTTCTTCCCGCCAGAACTGAATGTGCCAGTCAATCAGCAGGAGCAGATGATCGGCCCATTGATCAAACAGGTGATGGAAGACCTGCCCATGGAGCAGCGTAAAGCCTATCTCTTTAAACCTGAGACCATGCTCACCCGGCAGCGTCTGGTTGAACGGATTCTGGAAGAAGACGGCATCACGCCTGAAATGCTGAAAGCCCAACAGGAACGCCTGAACCTTCTGCAGCGTCTGGCAGGGACCTCGCCAGAGTCTCGGCCGGAAGTGATCCAACAAGAAGAAGCGCTGGTCGACGAGCAGTTGTTGATGATCCTGCAGCGGCTCATCCAAAGCGCCGCCGCAGCTGGAGAAGAAGAATCCACCCAGGTGCTGGCTGGCTTGCAGCAGCAGATCCTTGAGAACACGGACTACGGACAGGAAATCCTCAAGCAGTCCCAGGAGCAGCAGGCCGCCATGAAAGCATTGGAGGAGGCCAGTGAATCCGGGCTGACCCGTGAGAAGCTGCTCAATTTGATCGTCGATGCCGCTGAAAGCGAAATCAGGCTGGCGACCATCGTCAGCATGGCGCGGGGTGGACTGGACTATGGTTTCTTCCAGTTGTTGGCCGAACGCATCCAAAACGCCTCTGGAGATGAGCGGGAGAGACTGACCGAACTGCGTGAGCAGCTGCTGGAGATGACCCACGAGATTGATGAAGCGATCAAAGAGCAGGAGCAGCTGGCAGGAGAGCTGTTGGATAAGATCCTTGAGCGGGACGATGTGGAAGAGGCCACCCTGCAGGCCCTGCCCACCATTAATGAGATCTTCCTGGAAGTACTGCGAAAACGGATCCAAAAAGCGCGTAAGGAGGAAGACGAAGCGCGTTTGGAGAAGCTTCAAAAAGTGGCTGGCGCGATCCAGAAGGTCAGTGCACCAGGTGCAAACTTTGAGCTGATTGAAGCTTTGATCCAGGCGGAGGATGAGGACGCGGTTAACGCGATCCTGGAAGAAAACGCGGATGAGATCACAGATGAGTTCATGCAGTTCTTAATGAATTTATTGAACCAGACTCAGGGCCAGGAAGGGCGCGAAGCGACGGCTGAAAAGCTGCAGCAGGTCTACCGCCAGGCGCTGCGCTTTTCGATGAAACGTAATCTGGAAGCCGAAGCCTAACCGACAGGGGAGATTGGGGGGTTGTCCAGGCGCAGGCCGTGACCGCGGACCGTGATGATATAGTCGTGGTCCGGGTCTTCTTCGGCCAGGCGGTCGCGCAGCCGGCGGACGAGGGCGTCCAGGGCCTGCTCGGTCACCCCTTCTGCGGCTTGCCCCCAAACCGCTTCGATGATCGCCGGCCGGGTGACCACTTCCCCAGATTGTTCGTAAAGCGCTTGAAGCAGGTTGAATTGAGAAGCTGATAGTGGCGGCTCAAGTTCTTGACCCGTCACCCAGACACGGCGTGCCCCAATATCCACCCGGAGCCGCCGTGTTTGCATTTCAAGCGGCAGTCCCTCCAGGGGCATGGTGGCGTCTGAACTGAGGTAGATGAAGTGCTGGGCGAGGGAGATCTGCAGTTCGTCGCCGTCCTGGAGGCGTACAGGTTCCTGGACCATCTGGCCGTTCACATAGGTGCCGTTTTTGCTCTCGAGGTCTTCCACGATCGCGCCGTCAGGGTCAGGGGTGACGCGGGTGTGGTGACGGGAGACCTGGCGCAGGGGGATGATGATGTCGCAGTCAGAATCGCGGCCCAGGGTGAGGGTCGATTTGATCTTCCAGCGTTGGCCTTCTAGGGGTCCGGTCTGGGCGATCAGGAGGGGGAATTCATGTTCATTGTTCATCATATACAATCATTTTGGTCCTAGAGATGTGGATTTGCGGCAGCCTTTCCGGGCAGGGATGTAAACTGGTTATAATTATAGTCTACATGAAAATTAACATGAACGGCTGGTCAATTAAAACCTAACTAAAGGAAATCCAAATGTCGATCCATGCACACAAACCCTATCGTTCTTTTTTCTGGCCGGTTATCCTGTTGGGCGCCGGGGTGATCTGGCTGCTTACCAACCTGGGGATGATCCCCACGCAAAACCTGTGGATCCTGTTTCAGCTCTGGCCGGTTTTGATCATCGTTGCCGGTCTGGATGTGATCTTTGCCCGGCGGCTCCCATGGGTGGGCGCTTTGCTGGCCCTGGTTTTGATCGGCGGGGTGGTTTATATCCTCTTGGAAGGCGCAAATTTGGCTTTGGGTGAAAAGCCGGAACCTCGCAGGGAGACTTTTATCGTCTCAGCGGAGGAGACCCGGTCAGCCAGTTTTGACCTGGACCTTTCGATCCAACCCGCAGCGGTCAGCGGATTAAGCGATTCCAACAACCTGTTGGAGGCGGAGATCGGCCATTTTGGCGATGTCGAGCTGACGGTGACAGGCGCCGCCGAGAAGCAGGTTTCCCTGGATCAAAGCGGGGTGGTCTCCTGGTTTGCCTGGGCCTTCCAGGCGATCCAGGAGGAAGCATTGACCTGGGAAGTTCAGCTCAGCAGACAGATCCCCATGGATCTGAATGTAGAAGCCAGCACAGGTACTGCAGAACTGGATCTTTCAGGGATTCAGCTTGAGTCTTTTTATTTTGATGGGAGCACCGGGAACAGCACGATCATCTTCCCGGCTTCCATTCAGGGGTATCAGGCCCGTGTGGAAGGCAGCACAGGAGATATTGAGATCCTCCTGCCAGCTGAGGGCAGCCTGTCCCTGCGCCTGGATGGCTCGACTGGACAGATCTTGCTGGATGTGCCGGAAGGCGCCGCCTTGCAGGTGGAGGTGCTGAGCGGCGGGACGGGAGACGTGGTCAGGCCGGATTGGCTGATGAAAGTTGAAGGCCTCGAGGACCGTGACGAGGGCCTGTACCAGTCTGCGGGGTTTGACTCAGCTGAATATCAACTGGTGGTGATCATGGAAGACCTGAGCACGGGCAATTTGGTGATTGAGTGACCTGGCGGGGCGCTCGTTCAAACTTCATTCTGTGCAGTTGGCTGCCTGGATGGTGAACGTGTCGCAGGTCAGTCTGGGATCATCGGTCAACTATCCGACCAATGTGATCGCCATTCATCAGGACTTGGTACAGGAAAATTGCGCTGCTGGTGGTAGAAAAGCCAAAGCCCCGCGCACAGTGGGGGCTTTGGGAAATTTCCTCGACGAGGATAATTTCATTTTTATTATAGACGATATGGGTCAAAAAAGGAAATATTTGCCACGAAATCCGCAGCTGCCGGCTCATTCTGCGCCCGGTCGGTTTGGTTCTCTGGGCGCTTTCTTTTTGTTGAGCAAATTAAGGATGATCAGCAGGAGGACGCTGAGTATGGAAACAGACCCTCCCACAATGAGCGCCCTTATGTAAGGCGGATCAGACCGGCTGACAACTTCGGCGATCAGGGGGATGCTGGTGGTTTCGAAGATTGTTCGCAATCGGTCCAAACGCCAAAGCCGGGCATGCTGTATCAGGTCGTGTAACAAGATGACCTCAATGGCGAGAAAGACCAGCCAGTACAGCGATCTTCCTTTCAGAGCCTGCCACCACTGGTTGAATGTATCTCCTCCGATCACAATCAGGAACAGGAGAGGGATGATGAAGAATCGTGAGGACACCCTTTCCGCGTGGGCCCAGCCAAAGGGCAGCAGGTTGGTAAAGCGGAAGATCTGTCCAATGGAGAGGACGCTGAAAATGATCAGGGGAATCCAAAGGTGCGCAAACCAACGCTGCTTTTCTTTTTGGTACAGGGGAATTGCTATCGCAAAAACGAGGATCAACCCACCACCCACCAAGCCGATATAGAAATTGGTCTCCCAGTTTGGCAGCCCGCTGTTCATCAAATCCTGCGCTTCCTCCGGAAGCTGTAAGTGGATCAAGGATTGGACCAGGTCGTTCAAAGTGCGGAACCCGGCGATGAAACGGCGGTCATTATCAAAATAAGTGATGCTGGCAGGCAGGATTCGAACCATGGCTGCCAGGATGCTGAACAGGATCGATAAAAGGACAGTTTTTAGTGAAATGTTTTTCAGGACGCCACAAATAAGAAGGAATGCCCAGCTCCACAATGCAAAATGGAATCCACCCTGCAGAAATAAAACCAGCGAATAAAGTGAAAAGTTCAGGATCCAGCGCCAGTCGATGCCCTGCTTGGGTAATTCAAGGATTAAAAGGATGAACCAAGGCAGCAGAAATGCGTTCACCCACATGGTATGCCCAACATTAAGATGGCCAATGATAAAACCATTCAAGAGCGCCAGGGGAGCGGTGACAAGGAAGGGGGCCAATGACCACCCTAAACGCCGCTTGAGGCGCAAAAGGAGGTAAAACCCCACACAATAATTCAAGAGGGCATTTAATAAAATAAATTTCCCCAAGGATAGGTGGGGAAGTGCAACGAGTTGGGGGACAAGCAAGGTGTCGGGAACGCCTAAAAAGCGTTCTGTTTCGATCATGGGCGATTCGATGAAAAGCGGCAGTTGACCCTTTGCGAGCGCTTGCTGCAGGAATAGATACCGGGGACCTTCCTGCGACCAATCTAAAAAATCGAAAGGGATATTGCCCCAGTTGAGGCCTCGTCCCACCACAAATCCCATCAGGAGAAATACAACTGCGATGGCCAACCCGTCAATCCACCACTGGTAAGGTTTTCTTGAGTGTCTCTTTGTTTCAAGCATAGCAGCTTTCTGGCAAGAGGTTCTGATTAATATTATATTCATAATGGTGACCGGTCAAGCATCGCTCTCCTCAGGCCAGGGCAATCGCAAACTCAAAAAGGACCCTGTGGTTGCCGAAACCAGAATTCAACCCATGCCTTTGCCCCTTTAATAAACGCCCGATCTTGCCGATGTCCTCGTTGGCGAAAGAGCCGATTCAAAAATGATCGTGGCCCTTTTTAGAATCGACGCGTAAAACTTACTGTTCTTATTTTTAAACCGCATTGTCCTCGTTCCAGGGATCGGATTTGATTGCATTCGACCTCTTCCTGATCGAAGGGCGTTGCACAGGTTAAACCCTCTGAGAGGAAGAAAAAACCTTGCAAACTATTGACCCCATACAGAGATGGAGCTCAATCGGATTTATCCAAACTTTGCAATTGCCCTATTCCTCAGGCTGGTTGTAGTGAAAGCCGGGCTGAAAATATGAACTATAATCCCCCTATGGGAACTTATACATTGGCGGTGATTGCCGATATTCATGGCATCTTACCATCGCTGGAAGCGGTTAAGGCAGATTTAAGCAAGCACTCGCCGGATGCGATCCTGGTGGCAGGAGATTTTTTAGGCGGGCCGCAGCCGAAATCCACCCTGGCCTTCCTGCAAACCATGGACTGCCAGTTCATTCTTGGCAACGGCGAAGCCTACATGCTCAAAATGCACCGCGGCGCCGCCCCGGAGGCCTGGTGGACCCACCGCCAGTTTGACCTGGCCCGCTGGGTCTATGGCCGCCTGGAGGAATCTGACTTCGATTTCCTGGAGGCGCTGCCTGAGCACTGGGTGGTTCATCCCCCGGGAAGTGAACCCCTGCGTGTGATCCACGGTGCCCCCTGGGACATCAATCAATTGGTCTTCCCGCACACAGCGCCGGAAGTCTTTGAACGGGCTTTGAAGGCTATCCCTGAAAATGTGCTGGTCTTTGCCCATACCCACCTGCCTGAGATCCTCCGCCGGCACGGGAAGCTGGCGGTTAACCCGGGTTCTGTGAGCAATAACCTCAATGGTGATACCCGCGCCACCTACGCCACTCTGACCTGGGATGGGGCGGTCTGGCGGCCCGCCCTTCACACTGTCGGTTATAACCTTCAGGATGTGGTCGATGCTTTCCAGGAAACGGGTTTTCTTGAAGCGACCCGTCCCCTTTCGCGCGGCTTTTTGGAGAGCATCCTGACAGGTGAGAACACCGGCGCGGATTTTATCGACCATGCTTATCAAGAAGCGGAGAAGGCCGGTTTTCACAACCTGGAAGCAGTCCCCGATGAGATCTGGCTGGCAGCGGAATCAACCTATCCCTGGAAATTTGAGCTGTAGCAGGAGAGATGCCTATGTCGCCGGAGCGTGCAGCCCCAAGGCTGGCAGCAATCCATGACCTGGACTTTGTGAGCCAGGACGGTTACCTGCCAAAGGAAGTCGTGGCGCGTAAGATCGAACTGGGCGAGTGCTTTCTTGTGGAAGTGGATCATGAAAAGGTGGGTTATCTCAGGCTGGAATATTTATGGTCCCTGGTCCCATATATCGCCTTGATCCATGTTAAGGAAGGGCGCCGAGGCAAGGGCTACAGCCGGGTATTGCTGCATTATGTGGTTAAAACCCTGCGGGAAAAGGGGCATGATTGCCTGTATTCCTCCTCCCAGGCGGACGAACCAGCGCCTCAGGCCTGGCACCGGCACATGGGTTTTGAAGAGTGTGGGCTGATTAGTCAGATTAATGAGGGCGGCATTGGCGAAATATTTTTCAGGATGACCTTCTGAGGCAGTTTTATTAACATTCTATTATAAAGGCTCTACAGAAGTTCCCTTTGAGACAAAATTTGGTAGAATCATCTCAAACCTCAGGAAAGGAAAACGCCCATTTCTCGGGTGCCCGATTTTTATCAGTAGTTATGTAAGGTTGTCCCTGAGGTTCTGAAATTCCCCCTGGATTCGACCGCAACATCACAACTTGACTATCCAGGAATGGATTTAACGAAAGGTAAGTATTCATCAAGGAGGTAAGCCGTGGCTGGAATTGAAAATTTCACCCCCAAAGCACGTCACGTACTCAGCCTGGCTCAAAAACAAGCAGAACGTTTTCGCAAGCCCCAGATCAGCACAGAGCATTTATTAATTGCTTTGATTGAGCTGGATGGCTGCGTTGCCAGCCGTGTTTTACGCGACCTGGGATTAGAAGCAGACCGTGTGATTGACATGGTCGAAGAGGAGATCGGGATGGGTGACCACACCGGTCAGATCACGCTTTCACCTGGTATGCAGCAGGTGATCCCTTACGCGATGGAAGAAGCCCGTAAGAAAGGGCAGAAATCTGTCGGTACAGAACATCTTTTATTAGGTTTGATCCGCCTCAGTAACTGCGAGGCGATGAACATTCTTGGTAAGCTGGGCGTTACGCCCGAGCAAATCCGGCGCCAGACTGACCGAGTCCTGCGTGAATCGCAGGGCGAGTCCCGGCCAGCGCTGACCGGGCGCTCGAGCAGCAAACGCCGCCGCGCCGAGAAGAAAGATCCGGAGAAAACCCCTCTGATCGATCAGCTTTCTACAGACCTGACCGCTCTGGCTGAAGAGGAAAAGCTGGACCCCGTTATCGGGCGCCAGACGGAGATCGAGCGGGTGATCCAGATCCTGGCACGCCGCACGAAGAACAACCCAGCCCTGATTGGTGAACCCGGCGTGGGCAAGACGGCCATTGTGGAGGGCCTTGCCCAACGGATCATCGAGGGCGAAGTCCCGGCGCCGCTGCTTGACAAGCGCCTGCTCCAGCTGGATGTGGGCTCCCTGGTGGCCGGAACGATGTACCGGGGCCAGTTTGAGGAACGCCTCAAACGGGTGATTGACGAGCTCAAATCCTCAGAGGCAATTCTGTTCATTGACGAGGTGCACATGCTTGTGGGCGCTGGCTCGGCCGGCTCCTCGGTGGACGCCGCCAATATCCTCAAACCCGCCCTTTCACGGGGCGAGCTGCAGGTGATCGGCGCTACCACGCTGGATGAGTATCGCAAGAACATTGAAAGCGATGCGGCCCTGGAACGGCGTTTCCAGCCGATCATCGTCAGCGAGCCTTCCGTTGAGGAGACGATTGAGATCCTCCACGGCGTCCGTACAGCCTATGAAGACCATCACCGCCTGACCATCGAAGATGATGCCCTTGAATCCGCAGCCAAGCTCTCTGCCCGTTACGTGAGCGACCGCTTCCTGCCGGACAAGGCGATTGACCTGATCGATGAATCGGCCTCCCGGGTGCGGATGTACAAGAGCCCGGCGGCGGTTAATGCCAAACAAGTCATCGCTGATTTAAGAGACCGGCGCTCTGAGCTTGAGATGGCAAAAGACGATGAGGATTTCGACCGGGTTGAAGACCTGCAGGCACAGATCGATGATCTGGAGCAGAAGCTTGAGGATATGCGCACGATTTGGGACCGCGCAACCAGCCCCCATGTGACTTCGGATGATATTGCTGAGGTGATCTCAATGTGGACCGGCGTGCCCTTGATGCAGCTCGAAACCGAGGAATCCGCCCGCCTGCTCAACATGGAAGAAAAAATCCGGGAGCATATCATCGGGCAGAATGAGGCTATTGAGACGATTTCCAAAGCGATCCGCCGGGCGCGCGCCGGGTTGAAAGACCCCACCCGCCCTGTTGGCAGCTTTATCTTCCTGGGACCGACCGGTGTTGGAAAGACAGAGCTGACCAAAGCCCTGGCTGAGTTCATGTTCGGCAGTGAGGACGCCTTGATCCAGCTGGATATGTCGGAGTTCATGGAACGCCACAGCGTCAGCCGATTGGTAGGCGCGCCCCCCGGGTATGTGGGTTACGAAGATGCCGGCCAGCTGACCGAAGCGATCCGCCGGCGGCCATATTCGATCATCGTCTTTGACGAGATTGAAAAGGCCCACCCAGAAGCCCATAACATGCTCCTGCAAATCATGGAAGAAGGACATCTGACGGATGCCCGCGGTCACAAAGTGGACTTCCGCAACGCGATCATCATCATGACCACCAATGTGGGCGCCGATATGATCCAGCGTCAATCAACCTTCGGTTTCTCACTGACGGTGGATGAGGCTCAAGAAGAGGCTCAGGCCTATAAAGAAATGCGCAAGAAACTGATGGAAGCCCTCAAACGCACTTTCAAGCCTGAGTTTATCAACCGGCTGGATGGTGTGATCGTCTTCCGCTCCTTGAATCAGGAAGATATCCGTAAGATCGTTCAGCTTGAGCTGGATAAAGTTAACGACCGGTTGGAAGAAAGCGACATTCACCTGCGGGCGACGGATGCGGCCCTGGAATACCTTTCCAAGGAGGGCTACAACCCTGAAATGGGCGCCCGTCCACTGCGGCGTGTGATCCAGCTAAAAATCGAAGACCGGCTTTCCGACGCCCTGCTGGCCAAAGAATTTGATGTGGGCCAACGGATCCTGGTTGATATCGAAACGGCCCAAGAAGATGGGGCTGAAGTGACCCAGGTTGTCCTCAAACAAGATACCGAGGGTGACCAGAAAGAAGAACCCGATCTAGCAGCCGTGGGAATGTAGCCCATGGCCAAGACCAAGACCCAGTATGTCTGCCAGGAATGCGGTCGGACCGCTCCGAAAGCCCTGGGTCGCTGTCCCCAATGCGGCGCATGGGACAGCATGGTCGAAGAAATTGTAGAAAATGACGAGACCGCTCATGGTCGTGCCCACAAGCACGGCCTGGGCGGTCTTTCTGTTCCTAAAAAACTCAGCCAAATCGAGGGGGACAGCGATGAGCGCATCCCGGTGCCCATTACCGAGTTTGCCCGGGTTCTGGGCGGCGGCGTTGTTCCCGGGTCGATCGTATTGATCGGCGGGGATCCTGGTATCGGAAAATCAACCCTGATGCTCCAGATGATGCTGCAAATGGCGGATGCCAACCGGGTGCTGTACGTATCGGGCGAAGAATCTGAACGCCAGATCAAAATGCGCGCCGGCCGGCTGCTCCCCGGGATCAATGGCGGTGGCGAATCGCTGCCCGATGATCTTTACCTGGTCACAGAGACCAACCTTGAGGCGATATTGGGCCACGTCCAATCAGTACACCCCCGCCTGCTGGTGATTGATTCGATCCAGACGGTCTACCGCCCGGATTACGAATCCAGCGCCGGGTCGGTTTCACAGGTGCGGGAGAGCGCTTCCCGTTTACGGGAACTGGCCAAAACCTCCGGGATTGCCGTATTTGTGATCGGGCATGTCACCAAGAAGGGCACCATTGCCGGGCCGCGCGTGCTTGAGCACATTGTGGATACCGTTCTGTACCTGGAAGGTGACCGGTATCAGGCTTACCGGCTGCTGCGTTCGGTGAAGAACCGTTTTGGGGCCACATCCGAGGTGGGCGTTTTTGAGATGCAGGAGCGGGGGATGATCGAGATCAAGAACCCCTCCGAAGCCTTTTTGGCTGAACGGATGGTGAATGCCCCTGGCTCGGCCATTGCCGTCACCATGGAGGGCACCCGGCCCCTGCTGGTGGAAATCCAGGGCCTGACCAGTCACACCAATTTTGGCAATCCCCGCCGCACACCCAACGGGATTGACTTCAACCGCCTGTTGTTGATCACGGCGGTCCTGACCCGCCGGTTGAACCTCCGGCTTTCTGAACAGGATGTGTTTGTGAATGTGGTCGGCGGTTTGCGGATCGATGAACCCGCCGCAGATCTGGCGGTGGCGGCTGCGATCACTTCCTCAATGCGAGACCAGCCCGTGCGAGCGGACCTGGCCCTGATTGGAGAGACCGGGCTGTCCGGGGAACTGCGTATGGTGGGTCAGATTGACGCCCGCTTGCGGGAGGCGGCCAGCCTGGGTTTCAAACAGGCCATTGTTCCCCGGCGCCTGCAGCGGAAGCCATCCTGGCCCACAGGCATTGAAGTCATCGAAGCGCGCTCGCTGCGTGAAGCGCTCAAGCTGGCTTTGATCGAATAAACCCCAGATGACGTACCCAGCCGATCTCCCGTTATAATAAGGACAGTTGATCCACAACTTTGGCCCTAAGAAGCGGCCGAACCTGATAAGACTGGAACAGAAAAATGAGCAACGGATTTCTTGACTTTAAACCTATCTCCCGCATACGGCGCAACCACGGCCTGGAGCACGCCACCATTCATATCTTGAGTAAAAAAAATCCCAATGTCCACCTGGGCGGGCTCTCTACGCCGCGCGGCTTTACCATTTTTGGGGATGTTCCCACCGAGGAGGTCGCTGAGGCAGCGATCGAGGCCTTGAAGCGCCTGCGCGCCGGCCAGGCCGACCTGGCCATGCACCCCAACTGCGGGACGAACTTTGCCTTCTCAGGACTGATGGCAGGTTTAGCCGCCTGGTTGGGCACACTTGGCTCAGGCAAGCGCTTCAAACAAAAGTTGGAACGTCTGCCCTTGATGGTGTTCCTGGCGACCCTTGCCCTGATCCTAACGCGCCCCCTCGGCCCCCTCATGCAAAAGCACATCACTACCGCGGGAAATCCGCAGGGTCTGGAGCTGGACCGGGTGGAGACCTTTGTCCGGGCGGGCATCCGCATGCACCGCATCCTGACCAAGGGGTAGGGTGTAGATGGCCGAAGAAAAACCGGTCGTTTATATCCTGCGCGGCGATGATCGCGAAGCGATAAAATCGCACCTCCATTCCTTTTATACCAGTTTGGGCGCGCCTGACATGGCTGAGATGAACACCACCCGTCTGGAGGGGAAAACCACCAGCCTGAACGATTTACGGTCAGCGGCCTTGGCCCTGCCCTTTCTGACTGAACGCCGCCTGGTGGTGCTGGAAGACGCCTTGAATATGATTGCAGGCGAACAGGGTCAGGACTCCCGGTCGGCCTTCACCGAACTTTTAAACCAGCTGCCGCAATCCACCGCATTGGTGCTGGTGATTGAGGATTTCCAAAAGAACCAGAAGAAAAATGGGGTTTGGACGAAAGTTTGGGCGAAGCTGGATGACGCTCACTGGTTGACCCAGTGGGCTAAATCAGCGGGAAACCGGGCGCTGTTCGTGGATTGCCTGCTTCCATCGGTGCAGAACATGGCCAATTGGGTCCGAAAGAAGGCCGCAGACCTGGGCGGCGCGTTCACAGTCCGGGCAGCCGTCCTCCTGGCGGATTATGTGGGCAACAACACCCAGCTGGCCGCCCAGGAGATCACCAAGCTGTTGACTTATGTCAATTATGCTCGGCCGGTGGATGATGATGATATCCGGCGGCTGACGGTCCAGGAGCACCAGAGTGATATTTTTGAGATGGTCGATGCGATTGGCGGGCGAGATGGGCAAAAAGCGATTGAGCTGCTGCACCGTATCATGGCAGACAGCCCAATTGGACCGGTTTTTGGCATGGTTGTGCGCCAGTTCCGTCTTTTGCTGTTGGCCCGGGAGGTCATGGATGAAGGCGGCGGCGATTCTGAAATGGCCCGGACGCTGGGCATCCAGCCTTTTGTGGCGCGCAAGATCAGCGGCCAGGCCCGGCATTTCAGCCTGCAGGAACTGGAAGCGATCTACTATTTACTGCATGAGATCGACGTGGCCATGAAGATCGGCGGTATGGAGGGGGAAACCGCCCTGGATTTACTGATCACCCGTGTGTCCAAAAGACTGATCTAATTCATTTCCAATAATCCCAACTTGACCGATTATTTTTCTTCCGATTTACCCTCTCGGTGGGCATCTGCCGCATCGCTGTCAGCATCCTGTGTTCGGATGTTTTCAACTGCGCCCAGCACTGCCTTGGTTTGGATGTGGGCGATCAGCGCCATGGTGATGAAAACCCAGGTCGGCGCCAGCAGGGTTCCTAAGGCGGCGATCAAAGCAGTCAGCAGGAGTGTCTTTAGCGCGTTCAAAGGCCGCCGGATGGTCAGCACATATCCGTTGCGGATGGCAACCCAGACCTTTTTCTCTTGCTGCAAAAAGAGCAGCGGCAGGCTGAATTGGCTGACGGCCGTCCAAAGCAGCAGAAATGCTCCCGCTGCGGCTGAAGCATAAATGGCCCAATTCTGGTCAACTCCCTTGAAATACCACAGCGCGCTGCCCAGGACGGCATATCCCAAGAGCGCCGATAGCCCCCATTTACTGCTCAACCACCAGTGTTGTTTAGTGGCTTCCCACATCGATACCCACCCAGGCTTTTCATCTCGGCTGAAGGACAGAACACTGCAATACAGTCCGCCCAGGGCTGGAAATATTGTCACGATGGGCAGGCTGAGCAGGAACCACGCCAGGTTGATCGTGAACAGGGGAGATGCCTTGATAAATCGATTTCTCAGCCGGTCTGCCATTTTCTTTGGCTTTGGGTGTTCTTCACTTTCAGTTCCAGGGGAGAGGGATCGGTCCTCCCGGAAAGGGCCTGCTGGCATGCTGCCTCCAGAGTTTGCGTTGAGACTGGTATTTTACCATGCAGGCTGAACACAGCGCAGAGCCGTTGGCAGCAATTGGTATAATTAACCCGCGATGACCATGATGAACGCTGCGTAAGGATGGAGCTGCTTAATGAGAAGGATTGAAACCGGTTGACTGCCTTAGCGTTACGCGTCGCCACCCTGAATGTCAGCGGCGGCGAGAAGACATTTGAGGAGTTCCCGCATGCTACCTGGGCTTCCCGGCGGGAAGCTCTGGCACTGCTGATCGCGAGGATGAACGCCGACCTGCTCTGCCTGCAGGAGGTTTCTGAACATGTTGATGCGGATGGGGTCACGCACAACCTGATGGAAGATATCAGCCGGGCTGGGGGGTACAATGCTTCCTTTTATGGGCAGACGCTGGATATGCAGTCCCATCTGCAGGTTAAAAAAGATGTGATGGTCAAGGGCGTATTTAATGACTGGTGGAACTGGTCAAAAGGCAATGCGATCCTTTCACGGAGCCCTTTTTCCAGGCTGGGCGAACCTTCACGGGTGGGCTTGCCGCGCAATATTCCACTCTACCAACCGCTGGCCTATGAGGGCACCCGGGATACAGACCCACGTTTTACCCTGATCGCCCGGATCAAACAAAGACCATTTCCATACGTGGCGACCCTGCATTTGACCACTCTGGTCGGCGAAAGGAAGGCCGGTCCCCGGTCTGAAATTCTCCATCGGGCGCAAAAATTTCGGTCTGAACAGATCCAAAGATTTCTGGATTTAGTCCGCCTGCATATTCTTCAGGAGGGCTGCCCGTTGATCCTGGCCGGAGATTTTAATGCCACCGCTGAGGAACCCGGCCTGGCAGAGCAGCTTGAGGCGCAAGCTGGTTTCGTACGGCTGATCCCAGATAACGAAGTTCCCACACATGCAGATTCGGATGGCCCCATTGATCATATATTTTTCTTCCCGCAAGAACGCCTGGTCGATTATACCTGCAGGATTGAAGGCGGTCACCTGAGCAGACGGGCCTCGGATCACCTGCCGGTCGTCGCGGATTTGCGCATCAGGTAAGCGTATTCCCATATTCCCTTTTGTCGCCTTTAGCGACAGAAGGGTTTCACTTGCCCACCATTGAAATCCATAGGAGAGTCACATTCAATGTCACAAAAAAAGAAACGTGAATATTTTGGAACGGACGGCGTACGGGGTTCGGTGGGGCGATTCCCCATGGTGCCTGATTTTGCCACCCGCCTGGGCTATGCTGCTGGTCGGGTCCTTTCACGCTCAGATGCCTCACCGGTATTCCTGATCGGCCGGGACACGCGCGAATCCGGTGAGATGCTGCAGAGCGCGCTCACTGCCGGCTTGCTGGCGGGCGGCGCCATTGTGGTCGACCTGGGCGTCATTCCAACGCCCGGTGTTGCCTTTATGGTCCGGGGGATGAACGCCGAAGCGGGCGTGGTCATCTCGGCTTCGCATAACCCCGTACATGAAAATGGGATCAAGTTTTTTGATTCAAAGGGATTAAAACTGCCTGAAGAGGTTGAACTGGAGATTGAATCCCTCCTGGATCAGCCCATGGCATTGGATGAGGGCTCGGGTGTGAACTTTGGCCGCCGGGTGGACGGGACGGATCTGCGTGAGCGTTATGTGGACCACCTGGTGGATGAGCATCAAGAATTTTCTTTCCAAGGGGTTAAAATTGCCCTGGATTGCGCCAATGGGGCCGCTTCCTGGTACGCGCCGCAGGTTTTCTCTCGGTTGGGCGCAGAAATCGTGGTGATCAATGCCTCCCCGACCGGCAAGAACATCAATGCAGCCGCGGGTTCGGAGCACGTGCGGCGTGAGCCGCAGGACCTCAAGGCGGTCATGGACCATTTTGGCGCAAATTTTGGCGTGGTTTTTGACGGCGATGCGGACCGGGTCATTTTCATGGATGAGGCTGGGCATTTGGTGGATGGGGATCACATGCTGGCCATCCTGGGTGATTATTTCAAAGACCAGGGAAAGCTGTTGGCGGATACTGTGGTCAGCACCAGCATGCGCAACGGCGCCCTGGTGAACTATTTTGCAGAACGGAAGATCCAATTTGTTGAAACCCCCGTGGGGGATAAGTATGTCATGGCCGAATTGCAGAGGTTGATGGCCCAGGACCATCCAAAGGGCCAGATTGGGCTGGGGGGTGAGCAGTCGGGCCACATCATCTTAATGGATGGCGGCCATGCCACCGGTGACGGCCTGCGATCAGCCGTTTACTTGATCCGCGCCTTCCTGGCCAGTGGGAAAAAGTCTCTGGCAGCCTTGGCGGAGAGCATTCACAAATATCCCCAGGTGATCGCCTCTGCCATGGTGGCTGAGAAGATCGAACTTGCCAGATTGGAACGGGTCCAGGATCTCAAGCAGGGGATTGGGGCGGATTTGCCGGGCTTGACGCGTCTCAACCTGCGCTATTCGGGCACGGAGCCCAAAGTTCGCCTGATGCTGGAAGCTGACACCCGCCAAACTGTGGAAGAGCTGGCCGAGCGGGCCTTTGCCCTGTGTGAGGCTGTTCAGTCTGAGACAAATACACCCAAAGGCAGTTTCATCGAAGTGCTGAACGTCACCCGGGGCGGGTTGATCCCCAAAGTTTGATCAACACCGGCTGCAGAAAATTGATTGCCCGTAAGGTAGAATCAGCCTAAGGAAATCAAAGCAAAAAAATAAAGGAGCTCCCATGGATCCGCTGCAAATCGATTTTGACGCCCTTGAAATTCCTCAATTAGCCAAAACCTTTAATCTGCTGAACCGGGGCCTGGTGAATGCTGAAACCCCGCCTGAATGGAACCCGGCCATCGCCGCGATGGGCGATTTTTTAGATGTCCTGGGTGAGAAATTGATCTCAAACCAGGATCTGATTGCTGCAAACCACCTTGAGTCTTCCCGGGCGCTGAGCATGTGCCTGACCCTGGCCGCATTGGGAACCCAATACCGCCTGGAACAGTTCCAGCCAAAGGATTCAGAGGGCCAGAAGCGGCGCGAATTGATTGAAGAAGCCTACCTGCCCACCACGGGTGAACTGCGCAAGAAAGCCATCCGCCTGGCGAAATCCTATTTTAATGCGCCTGTTTTTGACAGCTTGCAGGAGGCGATCGAACAAGAAATCTATCCCTTGTTAGACAGCCTGGATTACGAGCAGGATCCCTCCCGCTGGATGCCCTTCCGGGTGGTTCAGATCGGCAATATCTACGAACGGCTCTACAGCTTCCGGCTGCGCACCCTGGAACCCCTCCTGGTGGGAGGTGAACACAATCTTGGATTGCTGCGCATGATTTACGACCGCAAGTATCTGCGCTTTGGAACCTCGGGTGTGCGTGCCCGGTGGGGCGCAGACTTTACCGAACGCCGCGCCCGGCAGGTGGTTCAGGCGGTGTGTGATTTGTTAACCGATGACAATGTACCGGATTACGTTGGTCATGAGGATCTCTCCGGCCGGAAGATTGTGATTGGTTATGACACCCGGCGTAATGCCGACCGCGTGGCTGAATGGGCGGCCGAGGTTTGCCTGGCCAATGGTTTTGAAGTGGAATTCGCCACCCGGGACACCCCCACCCCCGCCCTGGTTTACTACCTGACAGATGTCCTGCCGCCGGAAGATGTGGCCGGTCTGCTGATCTGCACGGCCAGCCACAACCCACCCGAATGGCAGGGGATCAAGTTCAACCCCCGCCTGGGCTACCCTGCGCCGACCACGATCACGGACTATCTGGCTTTTCATATCAATGAACTCCAGCTGGTGGATGCCAACGCCCGCACCACCGACCTGGAAGATGCCCGCCAGCGGGGAATGCTGCACGGCTTTGATCCCCTGGATGACTACGTCGCCTGGATCAAGGATAACGGCCAGGGCAACGCCCGCATCCCGGTGGATTTTGACCGCATCCGGGAGTTCTTCAGCGACAAGCTGGTGGTGATCGACGAGTTTCACGGCTCCGGGCGCGGCTACCTGACCCGTTTGGTGGGTGAAGCCGGCGTGCGCTACACCGTTTTGCATGCTGAGCGCGATCCCAACCTGACCGGGTTGGATTATGCCAACCCCGAAGAGCCCTTCATCAACCCCCTTAAGGAAAAGGTCGCGGCGACGGGTGCGCACCTTGGCATGGGGATGGATACCGATGCCGACCGCTTTGGGATTGTGGATCAGGGCGGCGTTTTCTTCCGGCCGAACCAGATCTTGCCGATGCTGGTGCGCTACCTGGGGGTCGAACGCGGTTTGAAGGGCCGGGTGATCGCCACCCAGACCGGCTCACCCTTGATCGAGATTTTGGCCGGCAAAATTGAGGGCAATCAAGAAAATGAGCCGGCGGAAGATGCCCTGCCGGGTTATGTGAGCCATCCCTTTTACGATATCCAGATTGGGACACGGGAGGATCGCGTGCTGGAGCACGCCTTCCTGGTACCCGTGGGCATCAAGTACATTGAAGAGATCCGCCGGGTGGACCGGTCTTACCAGGCGCAAAAACCCCTACCTGGGGACTGGCGCGACCGGATCTTGATTGGCGGGGAAGAGTCTTCCGGGTTGACCACTCGCGGCCATGTGACGGACAAGGACGGCCCCTGGGCCAACCTGCTGATCATGGACATGCTGGCCTATTTTGGCACTCGGGATGAAAACCCGTTGACCACCTTCGCCCAAATCTGGGAGGACACGGTCCAGATGGAAGGCTTGTGGGAGTCCTATGGGTGTTCGCCGGATGATGCAACATCCAACACGGGTCGCACCGATGTGGATGCGCCTTTAGAGGCCAAGGAAGCCTTTATCAACTATTATTTGGAGCTGCCGCAAGAGGAAGATCACCCCAGGGTGGCCGGGATGGAGATTGCCTTCCTGGGCGGCATCCGTTATGATGTGGCCGAGATGCAGCTGCGGGATGAAGCGGGGGATGAACGCTACCAGCTGCGGGTGCGGGCCTCGGGCACTGAGCCCATCAACCGGATCTATATTGAAAGCAAGGACCCGGAACGCGGCCGGGCCATCATGGACGCTGCGCTGGCGAAACTGGAAGACCTCACGATTAAGGAGATCCGTAAGGCCTACAGCATCTGGCGTCTGGCGGATATGCTCTCCCAGACCCGCCTGACGGATAAGACCAAAGAGGCTGTACTGGACACGATCCAAGACCGCCGCTGGGAGATGGCAGAGGTCACGGCCAAACTGCAGAAGACGATGGAGATCTTGGAAAATCGCAACCGCAAGATCGCCCAGGGTTGGCTGGATGCGCTGATCTGACAGAAGGCGCTCACCGATCTGTCATCACAAGAAAAAACATGGGTCAGGTTTGGCGGCACAGCCGACAACCTGACTCTTTAATCTTCCAAATCTAAGATCACTTCTAAAATTTCAGTTAACCGATATCCTCACTGAAGTGTAAATCTACAGTGAGGATTCCAGCATTAATCCAATCAAATCACGATATCATGTGGGCGTTTCATTTTTCTGAACTGTAGACCTTGAGCAAGCGGAGAACTCAAGGCAATCTCTGATCCATCGCCAACCATGACCGACTTATTCTGCCTACGGCAAGATGACTTCATAACCCAAAATTTGCATGGATCTATTGGGAAATCAAATCAATTTTTTTAATCTTCCCCTTCAATCACGATCAAGGTCTTGCTGCTGTAAGCATAAATCCCATCCGGGAGGGGTGTCCCCCCAAGCAGATAATCCCGAAGGGCATAGGCAAATTCGCTCTGGTCCACCAGCCGGTCATAAGGATCAAATTCAAAAAAGGGCTGAGCGCGCGCGGCCAGGTAGCTCACCCGCTGCATGTCCAGCTTGACCTGCGGCCAGTCATTGCGGGGAAACAGGATCGGATGGTCCGCCAGCAGGATGAGCTCATCAGGCAGCTCGGGCAAGAGGGCTTGAAAATCCCGGATGCCCATCAGCGGGTAAGCCTCTTGAGTGAACGCATAATCCCGGTTGGCATCCCTGTGGGTGATATAGGGGTCAAAGGGTTCGGAGGCATCCCGCACCTGGACCTGCAGGTAAGCCGTGCCGCCAGCCGGGATCGCTTCGATCGGCACACTTTCCCCGCAGGCGCCGCCCAGGACCAGCTGCATGGGCAAAGCCCGGCCGTTGAATTGATGCGCCACATTCAGGTAATAGACCGTGATCATCTCACCCTCAAACGCGAAATTGCGCTGGTGAATCTCTCGATCCAGCAGTTGAAAGCCCAAGAACGCCCACAGGTCATTGACCTCGCCGAAGCGGTTCTCTTGGATGCGGGTGATGTGGGCGTAGGACCAATCCACCGTCTGGCCGTGGACATCCTCATAGGGGAAGAGCTGCGCGGGTCGGGGCGAGATTTGTGTGGGAGGCGGGGTTGGGCTCAGCGTTGGGTAAGCCGTCAGGGTGAGGGTGGGCGTCTGTGTGGGCTGCGGGGTGATGGTGCTGACCAGCGTGCTCGTCGGGCTGGGTGATGCCGAAATTGTAGGACTGGGGGACTCAGCCGGCGGCAAAAAGAGTTCATCAATCACTGGGGCATCCGCCTGGCAGGCATTGCCGCCCAGCATGATCAGCAGGAAGACCAGGATCAGGTGGGGTTTGCCAGGTTTCTGGATCATATTGAAGTGGTGGGGCCTGGATCAGCTGGCGCGGGTGACGGCGGCGGCAGCATAACCCACAACCGACGACCGATCCCCTGTGGCTGAAGCCGAGGTGTCGTATTTGAGCAGGGTGACCTGGTCTGCCCCCATCCGCCGGGATGCCCACAGGACGGCGGCCATCGGCGCCAGCCCGCAGGCCTGCCCTTCGCCGCGTTGTTTCAGATCAAACAAGCCGTCGGGCGAAAAGGCGGTCAGGGCCTGGATCACGCGCTCATCCAGTTGGTGGGCCTGGTTTTCGGTGTAGAAATGCGAGAGGTCGCTGCTGGCCACTATCAGACAGTCTTGGCCTTTGAGGACTTCACTCAGCACTTTGCCAAGGGCTTGGGCGATTTCGTAGGTCTGGTCTCGCAGCATGATCGGGATCAAGGCGAAGTCCTCGCTCAGGGTGACCTGCAGGAAGGGCAGCTCGATCTCCAGGGAATGCTCCTGGTCATTGGCAGCCGGGGTCAGATCCAATCCGCTCTGTTCCTTTAGCAGGCTGTTGATCTTGTCCAGATTCTCCCTGTCCACTGGGATATCTCCCAGGGGGGTGCGGTAGGCCTGGTGCGCGCTGGCCAGGATGGGTTGGGGGTGGTATTGATGCATGGGGGAAATGACCAAAACCCTGGAAAATTCACGCCCCTGGACGGTTTTGAAGGCATGCGCGGCGACATGACCGGAATAGCGGTAGCCGGCATGCGGGGCGACCAGGGCGACCACCTCGCCGGGAAGGTCTGGTGGGGAGGCGTCCTCAAGGTATCCCTGGATGGTTTGGCGGAGCTGGGTAGGGTTGCCGGGATACCAGGTGCCAGCAATCGGTGAGGGCCTGATGGAAGTGTTTGCATGCATGGTCCTTTAATTTTAGCATATTCCCCCATGCGATGGCTAAAGGTATTCGCTTTGCCAGGACAATCGCAAGGTCGTAGGGTGCAGTCCGGTTTTGACTGCACCAATAATACAACGACCGGAGGATTACTTGGTCTAGTCATTTACGACTTAATTTGGGGGCCATTTGCACTTCACGCATTAAAAACGGGTCCTTTGGGACCATCATTAAATAAATTCGGCGGGGTGAAACCCGCAACCCGCCCTACAAGCCAATAGATTCGCATACCCTTCGAGGTTGTGTATTGGGTCACATTTTATTAAAAAATCTCTAACCAAGATTATTCAGACTTTGCGATCGCCCTATTCGCTTTGCCAGGACAATCGCAAAGTCGTAGGGTGCAGTCCGGTTTTGACTGCACCATTAATACAACGA